>JABFWL010000127.1 GCA_013362315.1 Catenulispora sp.
CGGCAGCCGGTGTAGCAGACGTTGGTGAAGTTGATGTTCCGGTTGACGACGTACGTCACCTCGTCGCCGACCGCGTCCCGCCGCAGGCCGTCGGCCAGCGCGGCCAACGCCTCCAGCGCCGGGCCGTCGGCGTGGATCAGCGCCAGCGCGTCCTCATCGGACAAGTTGCCCGGATCCCGCTCGGCGGCGGCCAGCGCGGTCTTCACCGCGGCGTCGATACGCTCCGGCGCCGAGGAGCCGGCCAGGTGCTCGTCCACCGAAGTGCGGGACGCGTGCTCCCGCAACTCCTCCCAGTCCCCGTACACCTCGCTGAAGTCCGACCGCCGGTCGCCGGTCCGGCCCTCGGTGTCGATCGCCGTGTGCAGGTCGGTGCGGCCCGAGGAGGTGTCCCAGCCGCCGTCCGGCTCCTGCCACCGGATCCCGGTCGGGATGCGGCCCTCCACGGCCATCCCGGTCTCCGGGTCGGCCAGCGCCCGGACGTGCGGCAGCACCCGCGGGTCCAGCCACGGCTCGCCGCGCAGGATGTACTCCGGATACACCGTCAGCCGCTCCCGCAGTGTGAACCCGGCGTCGGCCGAGCGCGCGGCCAACTCCTCCACCGCCGGCCATGGCGCCTCGGGGTTCACGTGGTCGGCGGTCAGCGGCGACACCCCGCCCCAGTCGTCGATGCCGGCCCGCAGCATCAACGCGTACTGCGAAGCCACCAGGTTCGGCGGCGCCTGGATGCGGACCGAGGGGCCCAGGACGACGCGCGCCGCCGCGATGGTCGCGGCCAGTTCCTCCAGCTCGGCGTCCGGGGCGTGCATCATCGCGGTGTCCGGCTTGGCCCGGAAGTTCTGGATGATGACTTCCTGGATCCCGCGGTAGGTCCGGGCGACCTTGCGCATCGCGAAGATCGCGTCGGCGCGCTCTTCCAGCGTCTCGCCGATCCCGATGAGGATGCCGGTGGTGAACGGGACCGAGGAGCGGCCGGCGTCCTCCAGCACCCGCAGCCGCACGGCGGGTTCCTTGTCCGGGGAGCCGTAGTGCGGGCCGCCGGGTTCGGACCACAGCCGGGTGGCCGTGGTCTCCAGCATCATGCCCATGGACGGCGCCACCGGCTTGAGCCGCTGGAAGTCGGACCAGGACAGCACGCCGGGGTTCAGGTGCGGCAGCAGCCCGGTCTCCTCCAGCACCCGGATCGACATGGCGCGGACGTAGTCCAGCGTGGAGTCATAGCCGTGGGCGTCCAGCCATTCCTTGGCCTGCGGCCAGCGGTCCTCGGGACGGTCACCGAGGGTGAACAGCGCTTCCTTGCAGCCCATCGCGGCGCCCTTGGCAGCGATGTCCAGAACCTCGTCTGGAGAGAGGTACATGGAGTCGAGGCGACCCGGCACGGTCACGAACGTGCAGTAGTGACACCGGTCCCGGCACAGGCGCGTCAACGGGATGAACACCTTGCGCGAGTAGGTGACCACTCCCGGCCGCCCCGCGGCCTCCAGCCCCTGGTCCCGCAACCGCGAGGCGACGGCGGACAGCGCTTCGAGGTCGTCGCCCCGGGCGGCCAGCAGGACCGCGGCCTCCCCGGCGGAGAGCGCGACCCCCTCAGCCGCCCGGTGCAGGGCACGGCGCATCGCGTTGGCGGTGGGCTGCATCGTCATTCCTGTTCCTACGCGGCGGTGAAGCGGGTCTATTCCCGTTCGACATAGCGAGCGTAGTCGTCGAGCACCGGCAAGATCTTCTCCGCCGGCCCCGATGGGACGTTGAACACGATCTCCTTGATGCCCAGATCGCGGTAGTGCTCCAGCTTGCCCGGGGTGGGCTCGGTGCCGAACGGCACGACACGCAGCGCGTCGGGATCCCGGCCGATCTCCTCGGCGGCGGCCCGGAGCACCGGCAGCGCCTGGGTGAGGCCACGGCCGCCGATCGGCATCCAGCCGTCGGCGTAGTCCAGCACGGCGCGGAACAGCTTCGGCCCGGCCGCGCCGCCGATCAGCACCGGCACCGCTCCGGCCGCCGGTTTCGGCCAGGACCAGGACGGCTCGAAGCGCACATGTTCGCCCTGGTAGGAGGCCACATCCTTGGCCCAGAGCTCGCGCATCGCCAGCACGCCCTCCCGGACCCGGTCGCGCCGCTCCCCGAAGACGACGCCGTGGTCGGCCATCTCCTCCTTGTTCCAGCCGAAGCCGACGCCGAGGTCGAAGCCGCCGCCGGTGAGCAGGTCCAGCGTCGCGGCCTCCTTGGCCAGCAGCAGCGGGTCGCGCTGGGCGACCAGGCAGATGCCGGTCCCGACCCGGATGCCGGGCGCGACGGCGGCCACCGTGGCCAGGGTGACGAAGGGATCCAGGGTCCGGGCGTAATAGTCCGGCAGCGGTTCCCCCAACGGGGCAGGGGTGGCCCGAGAGACCGGGATGTGGGTGTGCTCGGGCGCGTAGTAGGACTGGAAGCCGCGCTCGGCGACCGCGCGCCCGAGCTCGGCCGGACCGATGGTCCGGTCGGTCAGGAAGACCGTGACGCCGATACGCAAAGCGGGCTCCTTTGTCAGTTCTGCCAGTCAGTGCCGGTCAATGCCGGTGAATGCCAGTCAGTGCCGGTCAGCTCCCAGCCAGTCCGCAGTCACTTGCCGAGCGTGGCGGCCGCGTCGCGGAAACGTGCCGTCCGATGGACAGGGTCTTTGTCCACTTTGGGAATGATATGGCGTCCGAACAGCTCGATGGTCTCCAGCGTGTCGGCCTGTGACAGGCCGATCGGCATCCCGAAGGTCAGCTGGTCGACGCCTGCCGCCTCGTACGGCTTGACCTGTTCCAGCACCTCATCGGGATCGCCGCAGATCAGGTAGCCGTTGCGCAGCCGCCACTCCACCTCTTCCAGTGTCGGCTCCGGCAGCACGGCCGGCCATTCGGGCACCCAGGCGGGCCGCGGGAAGGTGTCGTGATAGCGGAAGACCAGCGACTGGAGCCGGCCCAGGCCCATCCCGGCCGCCGCCGAGCGGGCGCGCTGCTTGTCGGCCAGGCACACCGCCGACGAGGTGACCATCACGTTGTCGTTGACGAAGGCGCCGACCGGCTCGGCCGCCGGGATCGCCTTCTTGTAGGCGGCGACGGCGGTCTCGGCGTCGGCGGCGGAACCGACCGAGAAGCCGAGCACGCCCAGGCCCATGCGCGCGGACATCTCGTACGACGGCGGGTTGCCCGCGGCGTACCACATCGGCGGATGCGGCTTCTTCCACGGCTTCGGCAGCACGTTCCGCTCCGGCATCGAGAACCACGTGCCCTGGTGTGAGTACGAGTCCTGCATCCACATCTTGGGAAACTCGCGGACCACCTCGGCCCAGATCTCCTTGGTGACGCTCGTATCAGGCAGGCCGAGACCCAGGATCTCCCGGGAGCCGGCACCCCGACCGGTGCCGAACTCGAAGCGGCCGCCGGTGAGGTGGTCCAGGGTCGCGACCTTCTCGGCGACCTTCACCGGATGATTGGCCTGCGGCAGCGGATTGAAGATGCCCGAGCCGAGGTGGATCCGCTCGGTCGCCGCAGCCAGGTAGCCCAGGAACACGTCGTTGCTGGCCAGATGCGAGTACTCGTCCAGGAAGTGGTGCTCAGAGGCCCACAGATACTTGAAGCCGGCCCGGTCGGCGGCCTTGGCGATCTCGATGTCGTTCATCAGCGAGGTGTGCTCGAAGTCCGGGTCGGCGGCCAGCTTCGAGAGCGGGACGTGGCCCTGGACGAAGATGCCGAACTCCATGGCGGGCTCCTAACCGAAGTGGACGCCGGCCAGGGCGCCGCCGTCGAGCACGAAGTCGGCGCCGGTGCAGTAGGACGAGTCGTCGCTGGTGAGGAAGAGCGCGGCCTTGGCGACCTCGGCCGCCGTGCCGACGCGCTTGAGCGGGATGCCCCGGTAGCCGGCGTCGGGGTCGGCGTCCGGCGGCATCAGGGTGCTGACCATCGGAGTGTGGACGCCGCCGGGGCAGATGCAGTTCACCCGGATGTCCGGGCCGGCCTCCAGGGCGGCGACCCTGGTCAGCCCGCGGACGGCGAACTTGGTGGAGACGTAGGAGGCCAGCCACGGCATCCCGGCGAAGCCGTCGACGCTGGCCGTGTTCACCACGGTGCCGCGACCGGCTTCCCGGATCCGGGGCAGGCACGCGCGCAGGCCCAGGAACACGCCGACCTGGTTCACCATGACCACCTGCAGGTACTCCTCGGCGGTGGTCTGCTCGATGGAGTTGAAGCGCAGGATTCCGGCGTTGTTGATCAAGCCGTCGAGCTTGCCGAACTCCGCGACGGCGAAATCCGCGGCGGCGGTCCACTGCGCCTCGTCGGTCACGTCGAGGTGGACGAAGCGGGCGGCGTCGCCGAGCTCCTTGGCCACCGCCTCGCCGCGATCGTCCAGGACGTCGGCGAGCACCACCCGTGCCCCCTCGGCGACGAACAGCCGGGCCTCCTGCTCGCCTTGACCCCGCGCCGCCCCGGTGATCATCACCGCTCGCCCGTCGAGTTTGCCCATCGGTGTCCCCTGACTCTCTGGCGCTTGTGACTTCTCGAGCGCTGGTGGCTTCTCTGACGCTTGACATCTGACTAGGTGTCAGATTGATTCACCCCAGGCGAAAAGTGAAGGGGAGACGGCCCATGAAGTTCTGGCTCTCACCGGCGTTCTGCGACACGGCGCACTTCCCCGGCCTGGCCCGGGCCGCCGAGGAGCACGGCTACGCCGGGATCGCGATCCCCGACCACCTCTTCCATCCGGTCGAGCTGTCCTCCCCCTATCCGTACACGCCCGACGGCTCCCGCTACTGGTCGCAGGAGACGCACTGGCCGGAGCCGTGGGTGGCGATCGCGGCAATGGCCGCGGTGACGACGCGGCTGGAGTTCACGACGAACATCTACGTGGCACCGGCCCGCGATCTGCTGACGGTGGCCAACCAAGTCGCCACCGCCGCCTACATCTCCCAGGGCGCCCCGGAGGGCCGGCACCGCGTCGCGCTGGGCGTGGGACCGGGTTGGAGCAAGGACGAGTTCACCGCGACCGGGCAGCCGTGGGCCAAGCGCGGGGCTCGGCTCGACGAGATGCTGGACTCCTTGCGCAAGCTCTGGACCGGGGAGGTCGTGGAGATCTCAGGACCGAACTACACGCTGCCGCCCTGCTCGATCACGCCGACGCCGAACGACCCGATCCCGGTCTACGTCGGCGGCATCTCCGACATCGCGATCCGCCGCGCCGCCCGCAACGACGGCTGGATCGGCATCTACCACACCGTGGACGAGGCCAAGTCGATCATGGAGCGGCTGCGGACGGCGCGCGAGCAGGCCGGGACGCTGGACCGGCCGTTCCGCACCATGCTCGCGGTGCTGGCGGAGCCGACACCGGAGCTGTGTGCGCAATTGGCGGAGTGGGGCGTCACCGACCTGCTGAACGCGCCGTGGATGACGAACATCAAGAACATGCAGCCGCCGGGTCCGTCGCTGGTCGAGATGACCGATGCCTTGGCGGGGTTCGCAGAGCGGTACATAAAGGGCTAGTAGACACAGGGGATCCCGTCCTGCGAGCTCATATCGAGCGCGCCGCCACTGTCCAAGCTTCCCGAGGAAGTGTTCGAAGAAGCCGATGAGGAGGCGGATGCGGATGCGGGCTTGTCCGGCGGGAGCTTGTAGTCGTAGCCCAAGGTGACGACGATGCCGTCCGAGGCCAGAGTCTTGTCGATGACCGGCGCGGTCTTGGTGCCGAGGATCGACTGGATCTTCTTGGCGAGATCGGCGGATCCGGCACCGTAGCGGATCGTGGTGCGGGCCACATTGTTGCCACCGTTGCCGGTCTTGGTGACGGCGATGCCGTCGTCCAACAGGACTCCCGAGGCCTTCGCGGCCAATCCCGGGGTCTTCGTTCCGTTGTTGACGGTGATGGTCGCCTTCGGTGCCGGTGTCGCCGTGGACGGGCTCGGGTTCGGCGTGCTCGGGTTGCCCGGCGTGCCCGGCGTGCCCGGCGCGCTCGACGACGCGGCGGTCGGCGGCGGCGCCACCGCGGCGTCGTTGCTGAACGCGTCGGTGACCGTCTTCCTGATCAGCTCGGGATCGACCAGGTTGACCGAGGTCTTTCCCCCGGCGCCGTTCGGGACGTCGGAGGTGCCCTTGATCGGCAGCGTGTAGAACGTCGCGTTGCCACCGGTGAGGTTCGAGGCCTGCTGCGCGAAGTCCAGCACGCTCCAGCCGTTGTCGATCACGATGTCCTTCTTCACGACGCCGAACAGGCTCTGCATGGCGCCGAGGTCTCCGAGCACTCCCTTCTGCCGCAGGGTGTGCGTCACCGAGGACAGGAAGGCCTGCTGCCGGTGCGTCCGGTCCAGATCGCCGTTGACCAGGTGGAAGCGCTGGCGGACGAACTGCAGGGCGGTGGCGGCGTCGATGGTGGAGATCCCGGCCGGAAGCTTGAGGCCGGTGCCGGCGTCGTCCTCGATCGGGTCGTCGGCCGGCGCCTTCAGGCACACCTGGATCGTGCCGATCGCCTTCACCACGTCGTAGAACCCGACCAGGTTGACCTCCGCGAGGTGGTCGACGTGGACACCGGTGAGCTTCTGCACGGCGCGCAGCGTCGCCTCCCGGCCGACCTCGCGGCTCTCCGCCTCGATTTTCGCCTTGTCCTTCTGCCCGGCGGCGACCAGCTTCTTCTCGGCGAAGGTCTTGGCGTCGCCGTAGGCCTCCTTGATCTTGCCCACACCCATGTCGGGGACCTGCACGGTGCCGAGCCCCGGCACGTCGGCGGCCCCGCCGGGACGCTCGACGTAGTCGTCCCGCGGGATCGAGTAGCCGGTGACCCGGCCGCCGTTGGCGGGGATGTGCAGCAGGATCAGGACGTTGGTGTTGTACCACCCGATGGAGCTCGATCCGGCGTGCAGCTCCTCCTCGACGAACTGGGTCGGCAGATCGTTGCCGTCCATGTCCTTGCGTGAGTCCAAACCGATGAGCAGCAGGTTGACATCGTTGCCGAGGTGCGGGGCGACGTAGCCGTCGTCGCCCTTCTTGACCTGGCTGATCGAGTCCGAGGTGCGGACGCCGTCGGTGAACTGCTTGTTCTCGAACCAGACGAAGCCGGTGGTGGCGACGACGGCGAGGCCGAGGAAGGAGGCGAGGACACGGCCGGCGATGAGGCCCCGACGACCGCTACGCACGACGGCCTCCGGCGCCCCGGTGCTCACGCGTCTTCGCCGCCACGACCGGGATCACGCACACCAGCGCCATCGCGACCAGCGCGGCGATGATGACGGGGAAGACGTGGGTGGTGGCGTGGACCAGTCCGATGGCCTTCGCCTTGGCGTCGGGGTAAGGCGGATCGTGCCAAAGGAGCTCCGCGATCGCCGTGACCAGCCAGGCCAGCGGAGGCAGCGCCGGGATCACCCACCAGCGGCCGTTCTTGGAGGCGGACGCCGTGGCCACCGCGGCGGCGGCAACGGTGAGGACGGCGAAGACCGGGCCGTGGTAGCCGCCGACCGCCTTACCCAGCACCGCGCCGAGGATCGGGCCGCAGGCGAGGACCGAGGCCGGGAGCCAACCGGGGGCGCGGGTCGACGCGGCGCGGCGAGGACCGCTGTGGGCGCGGGCGCGTGGGCGCGCGGGGACAGGGCGCGGCTGGGAAGCACGGACTGCTGACGGCATGCTGGGAATCTTCATCCCGGCGTGCGACCGGAGGATCCGGTCCCGGTCACAGCAGCGCTACAGCGCACAGAGCATAAGGACTCTGGTTACTGGCGCCGTGACCTGCACCTTGTCGGCGCAGGCGGCTCAGCTCACGTCACAACGCCGATACAGAGCCCTGCTGGTGGGAACCGGTCACGCTCCCTGCGGGTCGCCGCCTCAGCGCATGAAGTCCCCGGCGTTGACGGCCAGCGACTGTCCCGTGATGCCCCCGGCGAAGGGCGAGACCATGAAGACTGCGGCGTTCGCGACGTCGCCGTCCGTGGCCATCTCCGGCAGCGCCATCCGCGACGTGATGGGCGCGAGCGCCTCCTGCTCGGAGATCTTCTGCGTGGCGGCGGTCCACGCGACGTACCCCTGCACCATCGGCCCCCACATCCACGACGGCACCACCGCGTTCACCCGGATCCGCTGCGGCCCGAGCTCCTTGGCCATGCCATACGTCGCGGACAGCAGCGCCCCCTTCGAAGCGGCATAAGCGGCCTGCTTCACCTCCGTCGCGGGCACCCACATCGACTGCGACAGGATGTGCACGATGCCGGTCGTGCCGCTCTCCCGCGCCAGGTGCGGAATCGCGGCCTTGCTCAGCTGGAGCGTGCCCACGACGTTGACCTCGTACGTCTGCCGCCAGGCCTCGAAGTCGGCGTCCGCCACCCCGCCGAACACCTTGTCCTGCGCCGCGACGTTGACCAATCCGTCCAGCGCCCCGAAGCGCTCGACCGCGAGCTCGACCAGGGCCTGACACGCCGCCGCCGAGGTGACGTCGGTCCCCGCCCAAGCCACCCGTTCCGCGTCGAACTCAGCGGCGGCCTTCGCCAGGTTCTTCTCAGTCCGCGCGCCCAGCACCACATTCGCGCCCTGCTGATAGGCGGCGACCGCGACTTCCCGACCCAGCCCCTCCCCGACGCCCGACACAATCACCGTCTTGCCCTGAAGCAACATCGTGTGTGGCCCTCCATCCCCGGTGCCGCGACATCAACTGACGGTGCGTCAGGTTAGGCGCCGGGGAGGGAAACCGCCAGGGGCGGCGGCGGGGCGCGACTCCTTGACACTTCAATTGTTCTAGTTGTTCTATAGCAAAAGAACGAAAGGCGGACCAGCATGCTCCTCACCGTGGAGCCGGACGGCGACGATCCGATCTACCAGCAGCTGCGGGACCAGATCGTGGTGGCGGTGGCGGACGGGACGCTGAAGCCGGGCGACGCCCTGCCGACCACCCGGCAACTGGCCGCCGATCTGGGCATCAACATGCACACCGTGAACAAGGCCTACGACCGGCTGCGGTCCGAAGGCCTGGTGCGGCTGGGCCGGCGGACCGGCGCCGTGGTGGCTCGCGGACCCGCCGACGAGCCGGCCGGAGCGGACGAATTGGCCGACTGGGAGCGGCGGGCGCGGACGCTGCTGGCCGAGGCGTTCGCGAAGGGGATGGCTCCGCCGGAGGTGCTGGAGCGGTGTCGGGCTCTGCTGGCCGAGTTCACGAGTCGTTGAACGGAAGACTGCGATGCAAACTTCATCTTCTCTGCCCGCCGTGGTGCCGATCGTCTTCCTGGGCGCGATAACTCTGATCACTCCGTGGGTGACGCCGAAGACGGTCCGGTTCGGGGTCCGGATCCCCGCCGAGCGCGCCGCCGACGCGGCGGTCCGCACAGCGGAGCGCGGATACCGGCTCGGCGTCGTCGGCGTGACGCTCGCCGCGTTGCTCATCGCGCTGTTCGTCCCCGGGAAGACCGCCGCGCGCCTGTCGGGAGTGATCGTCGAGGTGGTCGGAACGTTCGCCGTCTACCTCGTCGCCCGCGCGCACCTGGCCACCGCCAAGCACGAAGGGCACTGGTTCGCAGGCCTCAAGCAGGTCGCGGTCGCCGACACGGCGCTGCGTACCCGGCCCGGCCCGTTCCCGTGGCTGTGGGCGCTGCCGGCTGCGGTGATTGTGGTCGGTACCACCGTGTTCGGCGCCGTCCGCTACCCGCACATGCCTGACCGGCTCGCCGAACACTACGACGGCTCCGGCCACCCGACCTCCTACGCCGACAAGACCTTCGTCTCGGCCTTCGGCCCGGTCGGCGTGCAGATCACGGTCGTCGCCCTGATCGTGGCCCTGACCCGGATCACCACCCGCGGCAAGGCCACCCTGGACGCCCAGGACCCCCGCGCCGCCGACCGGCAGCGCCGCTTCGTCGCCGTCATGGCCCGCTGTCTACTGCTGTTCGCCGCCGCCATCGCCTTCACTCTGTTCTTGGCAGCACTGGAGACGTGGAACGTGCTCGGCAGCACCGGCTGGTTCCCGGCGGTCATGCTGGCCCCGACCGCGCTGGCGACGGTGGGCCTGGTCGCTGTGGCGCTGCGGCTCGGCCAGGGCGGCTCCCGGCTACGGTTCGCCGAGACCGCCGACGAGGCCGAGGGCGCAGCGCGCCACGGGACCGTCAACCGCGACGACGACCGCCTCTGGAAGGCAGGCGTCTTCTACTTCAATCGCGAGGACCCCGCCATCTGGGTCCAGAAGCGGTTCGGCATCGGCTGGACGGTGAACCTCGCCCGCCCGGCGGCACTGGCGTTCCTGGTCGGCGTGATCGCCGTCGCCCTCCTGGTCCCCATCCTGCTTCGGTAGGTCTTCCGCGGCGGCTCTGGGCACCCCACGCAATCTGACGTATCGTCAGCTCGCCCATCCATCGGCCCCGCCACCAGGAGTCGCCATGACCGAACGCAGCCCCTACGCGCAGCTCGCCAGCACCGGCCCCTACGGCCCGGGGATCGGCAGCGCCCTGATCACCATGGTCGAGCCGCATCCGGGGCATGAGCACGCGTACAACAGGTGGTACGAGGATGACCACTACATCTCTGGCGCCATGTCCATGCCGTGGATGTTCGCCGGCCGGCGCTGGGTCGCCACCCGGGCCTTGCAGCTGCTGCGGTTTCCGTCCGATTCGGCCGTGGCCCAGCCGGTCACCGCCGGTGCCTACATCACGGTCTACTGGATCAACGAGGGCCGGTACCAGGACCATATGGACTGGACCGTGGCGATCAACCGGCGGTTGTATCCGGACGGCCGGGTGTTCCAGGAGCGGACGCACGTTTTCACGTCGTTCCAGAACTACCTCGGGGTGGTCTACCGCGACGGCGAGGCGGGCCCGCGCGATATCCATGCTCTCAATCATCTGTATGCGGGTCTCGTCGTCGAGGTCTTCGATGCCGCCGATGACCAGGATCCGGCCGGGCTCAGCGCATGGCTCAAGGAGAAGCATCTTCCCGCCAAGCTGGAAGGTTCTCCCATAGCGCTCGCCACGGTTTTCGAGCCGATGCCGCTGCCGGGTTCCACGCCGACCTACGTCAAGCCGGTTGAAGGCGTCGGGAAGCGGATCACGGTGCTGTATTTCCTAGAGCAGGACCCAGCCACGTGCTGGGACCGGTTCACTGGCGACGCTACTGCGGCGGACGCCTCCGGCCTGGGTCGGCTGGAGTTCGCAGCGCCCTTCATCCCCACCGTGCCGGGAACCGACAAGTACGTAGACGAACTTCGCTGACCCCTGCCGACTCCGCCTACTCGCCGGCCTACAGGTCGTTGACGCCGATCGTCTGCAGCCCGAACTGTGTGGCGAACGCGTTCCACTCCTTGACCACGGCCCCCTTGGCCGTACCAGCCTTGCCTCCGGCGCTGTTGGCCTTGTTCAGGTTGTCGTTCGCGCCCGGCTTGCCGGTGCAGCTGAGGTTGTCGTTGGCCCAGGCGACGAAGTCGTTCTCGGACTCCGCGGAGAGCTGCCACGCGCTGATCAGGTCGGCGGCCAGCTTCGGGCCGCCGGGCAGCTTGTCGACCGCCAGTCCCTTCACGGAGTCGGCCTGCTGCTGGCGCTTGGCCGCGACGTCGGTGAACGCCTGCTTGTTCGCCGGCATGTTCTTGCACAGCAGGACGTTGTCGTAGGCGCCGTTGGCCTGGCTGCGCAGATCCTTGCTCTGGGCGATGATCTGGTAGATCGCGTCAGCCTGCTTCTTCGCCTCCGGGTCCACGCCGGGCGGCGCGGGGGCGGCGCTGCTGGTCGTCGACGACGACACGGTGGTGTCGGGGGTGGTGCCCTTCTTGGCGTTGCCACCCTTGCCCTTGCCGCCTCCGCCGCCGGAGAACGCCACGGCCGCGATGACGATCAGCACCACGAAGACGCCCAGCGCGACGATGATCGTGGTGTTCGCCTGGCGCTTGCCCGGCGCGGTGGCCAGCAGCAGGTCCGGCTCGCCGGAGCCGCCGCCGTAGTTCTGCGATCCGACCCGCGGTATCGCCTGGGTGTGGTACTCGGGTCCGGCCTGCTGGTAGCTCTGCCCCTGCGCCTCGTAGCCTGCGGCGTCGTAGGCGCGGCTGGGCAGCCCTTGCTGGTAGCCGACCTGGTCCTGGGTCGGCGGCTGGTAGGCCGGCGGCTGGTGGCCGGTGGCGGCGGCCGGGGGCAGCGCCTGGGTCGGGAAGGGGCCGCCGACACCGGAAGTCGGACCGCCGTTGTCCCGCGGCACATCGCCCGGCGGGACGTTGCTCGGGGCGGGACCGTTGCCCGCCGGCGGCTGCGACCGTCCGGCGCCGTTCGACGACGAGTACGACGGGTAGCCCGCCCCGCCCTGCAACGACACGCCGATCGGGCCCTGGCCGGGCATCAGCGAGCGGCGGTCGTCCTGCGGCGCGTCGCGGAACAGGTGGTCGAACTCGTTGGGGATGCCGCCTTGGACCTGCTGCGTCGGCAGCTGCTGGCCCGGCAGGCGCCAGGAGAAACCGGACGACTCCGGGACCTCGCCACCCGGGAAGCCGTCTCCGGGCGGACCCTGGGGGCCGTTGTTCTGGGGGCCCTGACCCTGGGATCCGTACGGTCCGGCGGGAGAGACGGCCTGCTCAGGCCGCTCGACGGGGGCGAATTGCGCGATGTGCAGCCTGTCCGCCCCAGCGGTCGCGGCGTCGCCCGGCGGCGGCACAGCACCCCCGGTGGTCGACTCGCTCTCGGGAAACGTCTCATCCATAGGCGGCACCGAGCCTACCTGATGCCCTGTTGGACCTCTGAATCAGTCACAAAGCTGTTACTGACGCCCCTGGGTGCGGATTGTGGCGATTTGCGGCATACGGAACCGCAGCCGACCTCGAAAACGAGCGAAACGGTCTGGGAGCAAGCATGGCTAGACGGACGGCCCGCCGCATCCTGGTTGGCTGCAAGGGCCGGCCGGCGACGCCAGGCGCCGCTCATAGGCCCCCGCGGCGGAGCCGCTATATGTTTCAGCGCCCCGCGAATTGCCACAATCCGCACTCTCAGGCGTTGATCGGCTCGCCGGGCCGGCGCGACGCCACCAAGCTGCGGAACTCCCGGGTCGCGGCCACCGTGCTGTAGGAGTCCAGGCGCCGATCGAAATCGTGCAGCGCCTCGATGGCCCGCGCCGAGCGCGCGCGCCCGGACAGCTTCAACGCCTCCGTCGCGGTGGCGCATCCGGCCTCCACTTCGCCGCCCTGCACCCGTGCTGAGGCGAGGGTGAACAGGTTCAGCACGCGGCGCCGCGTCTTGTCCACGCCGAAGCCGGCCAGCGCCACCGCCGCCTGCTCCGCCGCCTGGCGCGGCTGCTCCAGGTCGCGGTAGCAGGCAGCGGCGGCGTCGGCGACGTAGTGATGGTCGAAGTAGGAGGACCAGACCGGGCTCTCACCGTTGCTGCGCTCCAGTTCGTCGGTAGCCCGGCCCAACGCCTGCTCGGCCGCGCGACGGTCCCGCATCGCGGCGTGCCCGCGGGCTTCGGCACAGTAGAACTCGGCGCGGACGTGCGGCGAGGCCGTGCCGCGTGCGCCCTCGTCGGCGCTCCGCGCCAGCTGCACCGTCTCTCTCGGCGCCCCGAGCGAGTTCGCCAGATAGCTCATGGCGGACAGGATGTGGCCGCCGTGCGCCCGATCGCCCCCGGCCTGTGCCAGTCGCAGTGCCTGGATGTAGTAGCGCTGTGCCAGGCCCAGCCGCCCCGTGTCGCAGGCGAGATACCCGGCCAGCTCGGTCAGCGCGGCGGCGGCGGCGAACAACTGCCGCCCCACCCGCTCGGGATAGATGCCGCGCAACATCTCCGAGACGACGCCGTCGAGGTAGCGCACGGCGAGGACGCGGACGTGCCCGCCGCCGAACCGGTGGTCCAGCGTCCGGAAGGCGTCGGTGGTGGCTCGGACCGCCGCCACGTCGGCGGCGCCGACGCGCAGTGGCGCATGCCCGTTCTTAGCTCCGGCGGCCGCCGCGCCCCGGGCCACCACCGGGTCCTCGGCCATGATCAGCCAGTCCCGGCTCGGCGCCACCATCGCCGCCACGGCGAAGGACGCCGCCCGCAGCTGCTCGCGGCCGGCGCTGTCGGCGCGCCACAGTCCGGCGGCGACCGCCGCCGCCTCCTCGGGGTCGGCGGCCAGCGCCAGGGCCAGCGACGCACTGCCGTCCCGCTCGTCGACCATGCCGATGTCCTCGACGGTGACCGGGCGGCCGAGCTTGCGCCCCAGCGCCTCGGCGATCAGCGCCGGGGTGCTGGCGCGCGGCTGCTGCCCGCGCAGCCAGCGCGCGACGGAGGTCTTGTCATAGCGCAGGTCCAGGCCCAGCTCCGCCCCCGCCAGGTTGACGCGGCGGGCCAGCCCGGCGTTGGAGCAGCCGGCCTCGGCGATCAGCTCCGCGAGTCTGCGGTTCGGGTCCCGCAGGCCGCGGGTCGGCTCGGTGTCCGGCTGAGCACCCGGCTCGCTGCCCTCCCGACCCGGCTCCATCCCAGGTTCCATATCACCCGTGATACCCGGTCGATTTGTCGGACGAACCCTGAATCACCCGGTGCGCACCGTCGGCGGTGAAATATCAGACCTCTTGCACATTCGGGCAATCAGGTGACATCCGGCCCGTAACCAGACTCCTGTCACTCGCGTTAAGGGCACATGACTGTGCTGTCTCTGGCCGACGGGGACCTCGCCACCCCCGACAGCTCCCCCGCGGACGGCGACCACCTGGGCCTGAAGGCCGCAGCCCTGGCGTATATCGAGGCCCGGCACTGGGACATCCTGCCGGGCACCTCGGCGCTGCGCGCGGACGGCGAATGGCGCTGCTCGTGCAACAACCGGGACTGCGCGGCCCTCGGCGCACACCCGGCGCACCGCGACTGGCAGAAGCAGATCACGGCCCAGCCCTCCCGGGTCCACGGCTGGTGGCAGGACCATCCGGAGGCCGGCATCCTGCTGCCCACCGGCCGCACCTTCGACGTGATCGACGTGCCCGAGCAGGCCGGCTGCCTGGCGCTGGCCCGCCTGGAGCGCTCCGGCGCGCCGCTGGGGCCGGTGGCGGCGACGCCCACGCGGCGGCTGTACTTCTTCGTGCTGCCCGGGGCGAAGCCGAAGATCCCGGAGATGCTGATGCGGGCGGGTTGGGGCCGGGCGAACCTGGATCTGGTCTGCCACGGAGACAAGGACTACGTGGTGGCGCCGCCGTCGCGTATGGGCGCCGGGGGACACGTGCAGTGGGCGCGACCGCCGGGGGAGTCGAACCGGTGGCTGCCGGAGGCGGCGGAGCTGATCCCGACGCTGGCTTACGCGTGTGGGCGCGAGCGGTACTGAGGGCTTGCTGAGGACGGAAGAGAAGAACCGCGGCGGTCACCGAAGTCATCGGTGACCGCCGCGGTTCTCAAGCCTCGCGATCCTCAAACTGCTGAGCTTTCTCAAGCTACTGAGAATCCACAAACAGCCGAGCGAGGGCTCACTCCTCAGGCGGCGACGGCGGCAGGCTCGCCGACTTGCGCCTCAGGAAGATGAGCAACCCGATCCCGCCCAGCACCAGGACTGCCGCGGTGCCGGCGATCGGCAGCAGCGATCCGCTGGCGCCGGTCGCGGCCAGCGCGCTGTCACCGTTGCCAGCCGGGGCGCCGTCTTTAGCAGCGGCCGATGTCGCAGCCGCCGCGCTGGTGGTGGTCGCCGAGCCGCTGCCACCGCCGGCACTGGTCGTGGAGGTGCCGCCGACGGAGGTCGTCGTTCCGCCTGTGGTGCCCCCGGGGCTGCCCGTGCTCGTGCTGCCGCCGGGCGACGTGGGCCCGCCGCTCCCCGCCGCCGCCACGGCCGGCGTCGTGCACGCGGCCGAGGCGAGCACGATCGACCCGCTCGCCTTCACCAGGTTCACGGCGTCGACCGTGACCTGCGCCTTCACCGCCGCGGAGGCCCCGCTCGCGTCGGTCGTCGTCGTCGGCGACAGGTTCAGTTCGATCTGGCCGAGGGCCGGGATCGGCAGCTTGACGTCCCCGTTCAGCGGCACCGGGATCTGCTTGCCGAGCAGCAGGACGGTGGTCGGCATCTTCGCCGACGCGCTCGGCTTCTGTCCGGGCACGCACGTCGCCTGCGCCGACACCGCGTCGATCTTCAGGATCCCGTTGTCCGCGCTGGCTCCCGGCAGCGTCACCAGCGGCAGGAACAGCCGCAGGTTCGTCACGGTCGCGTAGGCCTGGCTGTATCCGCCGGGGCCGTTGATGACCCGCGCCGTCCCGGACACCGCGTCCGCCTTGATGAGGTCGGCTTCCGGCCCCGGCAGGTTCAGCTTGGCGATCAGGTCGTCGCGCAGCCGCACCACCGAGTTGGTGAAGTTCGCCGAGTCGCCGTTGGCGTTCGGCGCGTCCGCCTCGCCCAGAGCCAGGTTCGCCAGCGGTATGTCGATGCCGCTCGGCCCGCCGAGGTGCAACGCCCCGAGCAGGCCGGTGAGCAGCTGCACGTCGAGATCGACCTTGCCGGCGATCGCGGTGGCGGTGCCGGTCTGCGGCGCGGAGGAGTCGGCCGCGCGCGCGGGCAGCGTGCCGCTCACGGCGGCGGCCAGAGTGGCGGCGCCGGCGGCCCAGGAGATGAGGCGGCGGCGAGACCCACGGGAAGAAGGCATCGAACCGCCTAAGTCGGCATCCGCAGCGGATATCGAGGACATAGTGGCGAACCCCCAAGACTCTTCGACAGCCTCGCTATTCTTGCTTACGGTGGGCGGTCTGACTATCACAAAGCGTGGATTCACCCACAGGGGGTATCCGTACTCGAATTTCCGCTCTAAGCCAACTCGGCAGCCGCTAAGCTCCGCGCGTGCCGGGCTGCGGAGCGAGAACCAGGACGCTTCGTCCCGTTCTCAGCCCTGCGTAACCACCCTAAGCCGCCCTAAGCCGCCCGAACCGTGACGAAGACGTGCCCGGCCAGTTCGAGGTCGAGTTCGGCGGTCTCGCCCACCGAGCCGAGCAGCACCCCGCCCGGCGACGCCGTCGCCCGCACCGTCTGGCCCGGCTGCACCCCGGCACGGCGCAGCCGCAGCATCAGCTCCGGGTCGGTCTGCAGCGGCTCGCCGAGACGCCGCACCACCAGGTTCTGGGGGGCGCCGCCGCGGCCGCCGCGCTCGACCACGTCGCGCAGGTTCGCCACGTCGCGGTCCAGGAACGCCTCCTGCTCCCCGACCGACGCGTCCAGCTCCGACAGTCCCGGGATCGGGTTCCCATACGGGGACTCCGTCGGGTGGTCCAGCAGCTCCAGCAGCCGCCGCTCCACCGCCTCGCTGATCACGTGTTCCCAGCGGCAGGCCTCGACGTGGACGTCCTCCCACTCCAGGCCGATGACGTCGGTCAGCAGCCGCTCGGCCAGCCGGTGCTTGCGCATCACGCGGGTGGCCTGCTCGCGGCCGGCCTCGGTGAGCTCCAGGTGCCGGTCGCCCTCGACGGTCAGCAGCCCGTCGCGCTCCATCCGGGCCACGGTCTGGCTCACGGTCGGGCCGCTCTGCCCGAGGCGCTCGGCGATCCGGGCGCGCAGCGGGACGATGCCCTCTTCCACAAGCTCATAGATGGTCCGCAGGTACATCTCGGTAGTGTCGATGAGGTCGCTGCTCACGTTCTCCGTCCCTTCCCGCAGGCCCGACGGCCGCCGTCCTCGGTGCTCGCCGCCGGTTCCTGCAGCCGGTACGCACAGCGGTGCTCTATTCTTGCGCATTCCCCCGACAGGGGTGAGCACTGTCCACGCGGGTTCACCCGCCGGTTCTTGCTGGTACGGCCGCTTCTTCCGGCGCCGCGGTGCGCGCGCTTCGCGCCGGGCGGCGGGCGGCGGGCGGCGATCAGCGCAACAGCGCCTCGGCCCGCTCAGTCC
>JABFWL010000581.1 GCA_013362315.1 Catenulispora sp.
GGGGCCGATGAGGCGGTCGGCGGGGATGCGGACGTTGTCGAAGTAGACCTCGCGGGTCGGGGAGCCCTTGATGCCGAGCTTCTTCTCGGGGGCGCCGAAGGTCACGCCCTCGTCGGACTTCTCGACGACGAAGGCGCTGATGCCCTTGCTGCGGGCCTCGGGGTCGGTGACGGCCATCACCGTGTAGAACTCCGACACGCCGGCGTTGGTGATCCAGCGCTTCACGCCGTTGAGGACGTAGTGGTCGCCGTCACGCTCGGCGCGGGTCTTCATGCCGGCGGCGTCGGAGCCGGCGTCGGGCTCGGACAGGCAGTAGGAGAACATCGCCTCGCCGGCGGCCAGGGGCGTCAGGTACTTCTGCTTGATCTCCTCGGAGCCGGAGAGGATCACCGGCATCGAGCCCAGCTTGTTCACCGCGGGGATCAGGGAGCTGGAGGCGCAGACGCGGGCCACCTCCTCGATCACAATGCAGGTCGCCAGGGCGTCGGCGCCCTGGCCGCCGTACTGCTCGGCCACGTGGACCGCCGCCAGGTCCGCCGAGACCAGGGCGTCCAGGGCCTCCTGCGGGAAGCGGGCCTGCTCGTCCACCTCGGCGGCGAACGGGAGGATCTTCTCCTCGCACAGTGAGCGGACCGCCTCGCGCAGCAGGTCGTGCTCCTCGGAGACCTTGAACAGGTCGAAGTCGGCGGACATACGTTCGCTCCCGGTGTCTGGTGTGCGGCTGGTACTGCTGTGGGGCCGCCGTACGGCGGGCGTTAAGGCGAATCCGAAGGTACTGGGTACCCTTGATTATCCACACTGGGTGCCATGGATACCCTGTGGTCCGCACCACAAGTGCAGTACCAGCGGCTTTAACCGGAACCGGAGGATCCCGTGATCGAACGAGTCGGAGTGGTCGGCGTCGGCCAGATGGGGTCGGGCATCGCGGAGGTCTGCGCCCGCGGCGGCCTGGACGTCATCGTCGCGGACGAGAACACCGAGGGCCTGAAGCGCGGACGGGACCGGATCGCGGTGTCGCTCAAGCGCGCGGTGAAGGCCGGCAAGCTCGCCGAGGCCGACGCCGACGCGGCGCTGGGCCGCATCCGCTTCACCGAGGACCTGCAGGCGTTCGGCGACCGCCAGCTCGCGGTCGAGGCCGTGGTCGAGGTCGAGGAGGTCAAGACCTCGGTGCTGGCCAAGCTGGACCTGATCCTGCCCGAGGACGCCATCCTCGCCTCCAACACCTCCTCCATCCCGATCATGCGCCTGGGTACGGCCACCGCCCGCCCGGCCAACGTCATCGGCGTCCACTTCTTCAACCCGGTCCCGGTCCTGAAGCTGGTCGAGGTGATCCCGTCCCTGGCCACCGGCGAGGACACCAAGGCGCGCGCCGTGGCCTTCGTCGAACAGCTCGGCAAGCACCCGGTGGTCGCCCAGGACCGCGCCGGCTTCGTCGTGAACTCGCTGCTCATCCCCTACCTGCTCGCCGCGATCCGGATGGCCGAGGGCGGCTTCGCCTCCGCCGAGGACATCGACTCGGGCATGGTGCTGGGCTGCGCCCACCCGATGGGGCCGCTGGCCCTGTCCGACCTGATCGGCCTGGACACGGTCAAGCTGGCGGCCGAGGCGATGTACGAGGAGTTCAAGGAGCCGCTGTACACCCCGCCGGCGCTGCTGCTGCGGATGGTGGAGGCCGGCCGGCTGGGCCGCAAGACCGGACGCGGGTTCTACGAGTACCCGAACGCCTGAGCCGAATCGGAACCGCCACCGGAACCCGAACCGGTACCGATACCGATACCGATATCGGACAAGCGACCTGTCCCTACCCTCTCAACCCGCCGTTGGTCGGCCGCCTACGCTAGGTTGCCGACCATGGGCTCGCCACCATCGCTGCTCCCCGTCATCCGCCAAGCCGACTTCGCACTCGGCCCGCCCGACGATCCCCGGCGGGCGCTGCTGCGCCGCCCGTTCGTGCCCTGCCTGACCGAATTCGTGGTCGTCGACGAGCCCGACCGGGCCGTCTACGTCACCGAGGCCCAGGCCGCCGAGTGGGATATGACCCCGGAGGGCGTCTTCGCCACGGCCCACGACAACCTCGCCGACGCCTTCCGCGACCTGCTGGAGCAGCGCACCGGCGACGGCCCGCAGTCGACGGCCTTGGCGGGCATGGGCGCCCCCTCCTCCTTCGGCTCGCTGCCCCTGCTCGACGGCTGGATAGCGGCGTGGAGCGCCGGCTGGGGCGGCGTACGTCCGGTCTTCGCCATCGCGGTCCAAGGCGACCTGCTCATCGCCCCCGAACCCGACGAGCCGGAGGCGATCCAGGCGTTGCTCGCCGGCATCGAGAACGAGTGGTCCGAGCCCACAGGCCGGCCCATATCCCCGGTGCTCTACACCCTCGACGCCGAAGGTAAGCCAGTACCCTTCGACGTCCCCGCCGACCACCCGGCCCGCCCGGCGATCCGGCGTTCCCGGGGACTGCTGGCGCACGCCGTCTATGACGGCCAGACCAAACATCTGCGTGCCCAGGCAGCGTTCGGCGATCCCTTCTACGCCGCCCTTCAACGCTTCTCCAACCCCGACACCGGCGCCTCGTTCACGCTCGCCACCTGGGGCCTGGGCGACATGGTGCTGCTCCCCGAAGCCGACTGGGTCGCCTTCGCCAGCCACGACGAGCAGGTCTTCGTCCGGTGGGAGCACGTGGTCCGGGAATGCGGCCTCGTCCCCGAACCGGGATATCACCCGGCGCGCTATTACGCCGAGGACTGGCCGGACGCCGAGGTCATGACGCGCTTGCGGGCGCTGGCCGAGCGGCCGTAGCGGCCGCATCCGCCGTATCGGCCGCAGCATTCTCAGGGGCCGTAGACGGCTGCGGCCCGTCGGCCGTGCCCAGCCGCCGCACCGACGCGAGCGACAGCGGAGCCACCACTGACAGCGCGAAGATGACGCCGGCCGCGAAGGCGACTTGGCGCGCGCCGAACACCGTGGCCAGCGGAATCACCGACAGCTGGCCGACCGGGATGGCGCAGTACGAGCCGAACTGGTCGTAGGACACGACACGCGACATCATCTCGTTCGGCACGTACGTGTGCAGCGACGTGTCCCAGCAGACGTTGGCGAACCCGACGGCCAGGCCGGCCACGAACGTGGCCGCGGCGATCACCACGACGCCCGCGCTGAGTCCGAGCAGCAGCAACGGCACGGCGGCCAGGGTGATGACTGCCTGGCCGACGAGCAACGGCCGCTTGGCCCGGATCCGCAGCATCAGCACGCTCATGACCAGCGTCCCGGCCGCCCGGCAGCTCAGCACCGCGCCCCAGCCGCCGGCCCGGAACGTGTCCTGGGCCAGGACCGGGCCGAGCAGCTGCCAGGCACCCATGTTCACCAGGTTCACCACGGTGAAGCCGGCCGTCACCGACCACAGCCACGAGGTGGAGCGGAAGTAGGTCCAGCCTTCGCGCAGCTCGGTGAACAGCTTCGCAGTGTTCTTCTTCCTCCGGTCCGGCACCGGGATGGATGACAACACGACGGCCGCGATGAAGAAGGAGGCTGAGTCGGCGGCGAGCGCCCAGCCGCCGCCGATCGTCGCGACCATGACGCCGGCCGCGCTGGGGCCGACCACCTTGGCGGCACTGCCGACACTGGCCAGCAGCGAGTTGGCCTTCTGCAGGCCCTCGGGCGCGACCAACTGCGGAACGATCCCGCTCAGCGCGGGTCCGGTGAACGCGCCGAGCACGCCGTTCAGCAACGACAGCGCGATCAGGTATCCGACCGGCTGCCTACTGAACAAGCAGTACGCCATGGCCGCCTGCGTGACGCCGGACCCGGCGTGCGTCAGCTTGAGCAGCGCGGCCTGTCCGACCCGGTCGGCCACGCCGCCGCCGATCAGCAGCAGCGCGATGTTCGGCAACAGCGCGGCGGTGACGACGAAACTCAGGTCCCTGGCACTGCCGGTGAGCTGCAGCACGGCGAAGGCCAGCGAGACCGGGGTGACGGCGCTGCCGACGACGGAGATGGAGCGGGCGAGGAAGAAGCGGCGGAAGGGTTTGTCGCGAAGCGGATTCACGGCGCGGCTCTCCGGATGGTCACGGACACAGCGGCAGACACAAAGGCCGAGACTCTAACACGACCCAGCGGTCTGGAGCCTGTGGTTTTTCGCGGAGGGTCCACCCTGGGAGACGGACCCGCCCGCTACTCCCCCGCCTTCAGCGGCGCGTCCAGGAAGGTCAGCATCGCCGCGCCGGTGTCCAGCCGTGCCCGCACCCCCATCGGCAGCGACTGCATGAACACCCCGTGGCCGATGTCGGCGCCGAGCAGCACCGGCACGCCGAGGTCGCCGAGGCGGTCGGCGAGCAGTTCCTCGACCTCCTCCAGCGGGCCGCATTCCTGCCACGTCCCGCACAGCACTCCGCGCACGCCGTCGAGGTAGCCGCTGCGGCGCAGCTGCGTCAGCACCCGGTCCAAGCGGTACCGCTGCTCGCCGACGTCCTCCAGGAACAGGATGCCGTCGCGCGCCGGGACCGACGTCGGGGTGCCGATGGAGGTGGCGATCAGACTCGCGGTGCCGCCGACGGTGACGCCCTCGGCGACGCCGGGCACCAGGACTCGGGTGTCCTGGAACACCAGCTCGGTACACTTCTGCGGCACCGTCAGCAACCGCGCCAGCCCTTCGAACGACGGCACGCCGGGCCGGAACATCACGCTGGAGACCATCGGCCCGTACACCGACACCCAGCCCAGCCGGACGCGGATCGCCTCGATCAGCGCCGTGGCGTCGGAGAAGCCGACGACCACCCGCGGTTCCGGCGTGCCGATCTGGTCCCAGTCGAGCAGTTCGAGCGCGCGCTGGACGCCATAGCCGCCGCGCGCACAGAACACCGCCGCGTAGCCGGGTTCGGACAGGGCACGCGCCAGGTCCTCGGTGCGGACTTTGTCGTCGGCGGCCAGGTACGGGTACGGCCCGACGGACCGCGTGGAGGCGAAGACTTCGGGCACCAGCCCGACGCTGCGCAGCGCGGCGAGCCCCAGATCGAGGTCCTGCCGTCCGGGCGGACCGCTGGGCGCGACGACGGCGACGCGGTCGCCGGGCTTCAGGGCCGCAGGCGCAAGCAGTGATCGCATGAATCCGACTCTCTCACGAGCAGGTCGGAATGATCGAGGGGCGCCGGTCGACGCGCTAGACGATTGATTCCTGGGGGTTCCGGC
>JABFWL010000615.1 GCA_013362315.1 Catenulispora sp.
AACGCCCTGGTCCGCGCCGCCCGCGAGCGCGCGGCCGCCGCCCCCGGCCGGGCCAAGGACCTGCTGGCGCTCGGCGACGGCACGGTCGAGGGCATCCAGGGCTCGCACATCACCGAGGCCGCCCGCGCCGGCGACACGATAGCGCTGGCCGCCTTCGCCGAGGTCGCCGACTGGCTCGGCCAGGGCATGTCCGACATGGCGGCGCTGCTCGACCCCAGCGCGTTCGTGCTGGCCGGCGGCGTCTCCGAGGCCGGCGAGCTGTTGCGCGCCCCGGCCGCCGAGGCCTACCGGCGCAAGCTGGCCGGGGCCGGACACCGGCCGTACGCGCAGGTGCTCACCGCGACCCTCGGCCCGGACGCCGGGCTGATCGGCGCCGCGGACCTCGCCCGGCTCTGAGTTCTTTGTCCGGACGGATTGTTGTTCACTCGTTCGTACGGATCGCCGCGCTTTCCGCCATGGCGATCACCCTTTAGCGTGGTGATCGCTATGGCGGAGTCATTTCGTGTCCTCAGTTACAACGTGCGGTCCCTGCGGGACGACCGCACGGCGCTGGCGCGCGTGGTGCGTGCCTGCCGGCCGGACCTGATGTGCGTGCAGGAATCGCCGCGCTTCTTCGGCTGGCGCCGCGCGGCGCGGGCGATGGCCGCGCAGTTCGGGCTCGGCGTGGTGACCGGCGGCGCTGACGCCTCTGGCAACCTGCTGCTGGCCGGGGAGCGCGTGCGGGTGGAGGCGAAGGAGACCCTGTATCTGCGTCACCGCAGAGGGCTCCATCTGCGGGGCATGGCGCTTGCGGCGATCACGATCGCCGGCCACCGGTTCACGGTGGCCTCGACGCATCTCAGCCTGGACGGCGACCAGCGTCAGGACCAGGCCGGGGAAGTGCTGGAGCAGCTCGCGGACTTCGCCGAGCGGGAGCAGGCGCCGTCACAGGTGCTGTGCGGGGACTTCAACAGCCACCCGGACAGTGTGGAGTGGGGAACGCTGACATCGCGCCTGGCCGACGCCTGGCAGGTGGCGCCGCATGGCGAGGAGTTCACCTCCACGGCCCGGAACCCGTACCAGCGCTTGGACGCGGTGTTCGTCTCCCCGGATGTGACCGTGCTGCGCGCCGGGGTGCCGACGGATCTGGTCGGGCAAGCGGACCTCGCGGCCGCGAGCGACCACCGGCCGGTGCTGGCTGTGCTGAAAGTCTGAGAGTCAGACCACTGCGCCGTTGTCCGGGTCGTCGTACTCGTCGCGGTCCGGCTTCATCCGGGCCAGCAGCGTGATGATGCCGCCGAAGACGCCGATGACGGCCAGCCAGCCGAGGTATTCCGGGGTCTGCCAGCCCAGCAGCGCGTGCAGCACCAGGAACGCCACGCCGCCGATCAGCATCGTCCACGACGCCAGCGTCGCCGCGCTGGCCTGCGGCAGCTCCGGGTCCGGCGGCTCGTAGTGCTCGACGTAGTCCAGCGGGTCCGCGGTGATCTCGTCGGTGGGCTCGACGATGCTGCCTTCCCATTCCGGCCGCGGGTCGAGCACCGGATAGCGGATGATCTTGTGCGGGCTGCCGGGGCCGGGCACGCCGGCTCCGGGCTCCGGCCGCCGGCCCTGCGGGTCGGGCGCCGACTCGCCGTGGAACGCCGCGACCAGCTTGTCGAACTCGACGCGCTCGCGGGCGACCCGCGCTTCCTCGGTCTCCTCGCCGTCGGCCGCGGCCTCCGTGGCGGATTCGGCGGTGATATCGGTGGCGACTTCGGCGGTGATGTCACCGTCGGCAGCCGACTCCGCGCCGCCGGCGTCCGGTCCGCCCTCGGCGTGCGGATCCGCCGGCTCCCCCTCCACCGACTTCCCGGGCTCCACCGGCCCGATCGACTCGACCGGCTCTTCGGGCATCCCGGAACCGGGCTGTTCGTTGGCGGTGCTCACGTCAGTTCCCCAACTCGGCGACCCGCCGGATGAATTCCACGGATCCGGCGTGGATCTGCTCCGCGTCGTGGTCCAGCGTTGCCACGTGCGAACTCTTCTCCAAGACGTGCTCGGTGACGTCCGTGGAGGAGATCCGGGAGAGGATCAGAGCGCTGTTCGAGGGGTGCACCACCGGGTCGGTCACCGAGCGGTACAGCAGCGTCGGCTGCGTCACCTTGGGCAGGTCGGCCCGCACTTTGTGCCAGCCGCGCGCGAAGGAGTCCAGCGCCTTCAGCGGCACCCGGTCGTAGGCCAGCTCGGTGACGCCGCTCTTGTTGATCGCGTTGCCGATGCCCGCCACGCTCGGCACCAGGTGCTTGAGCACCGGCACCAGCTTGAGCGTCGGCTTGTCCGGCTTCACCGAGGCGTTGACCAGCACGATCCCGGCGACGGCGGCGCCGTGCCGCTCGGCCAGCCGCAGCGTGAGCGTGCCGCCCATGGACAGGCCCATCACGAACACGTGGTCGTAGGCCGCCCTGAGCTCGTGGAAGGCCCGGTCCACCTCGGCGTACCAGTCGTCCCAGGTGGTCACCTGCATGTCCCGCCAGGAGGTGCCGTGCCCGGGCAGCCGCGGCAGCCGCACCCCGAAGCCGGCCTCCGCCAGGTGCTCGGCCCAGGGCCGCAGCGACTGCGGCGAACCGGTGAAACCGTGGCACAGCAGCACGCCGACCCGGCCCGCAGTGGTACCGGCAGCGTTGTCGGCGGAGTCCGCGGAGTCGGCAGCGGAATCGGCGGGCGGCGCGTCGTGGGAGAAGGGTTCGGCACCGGGGAGCACGGGCGCGGTCATGGTCACCATCGTTCCACGGCGGGCGGGGGGAGTACAGCGACGCCGCACGCAGTAGTCTTCGCTGCGGAAACCCGACGGTAACCGGCGTGCGTCGGCCATGTGAAGCCACGATGCGCTCCAGCCCTCACGGAGAGGCAGACGGTTGTTCTACGGCTTGCTCAAGGTCGTGTTCCTCGGACCGCTGCTCCGCGTGCTCTTCCGACCCTGGGCCAAGGGCCTGGAGCACATCCCGGCCGAGGGCCCGGTGATCCTGGCCAGCAACCACCTGTCGTTCTCCGACTCCTTCTTCATGCCGCTGATGGTTCCCCGGCCGGTCTACTTCCTGGCCAAGGCGGACTATTTCACCGGCAAGGGCATCAAGGGCCGGCTGACCGCGGCCTTCTTCCGCGGCGTGCGCTCGGTCCCGATCGACCGCTCCAGCGGGCAGGCGGCCGACCCGGCGCTGCGGACCGCGCTGCGGATCCTGAACGAGGGCAAGGCGCTGGGGCTGTATCCGGAGGGGACGCGCTCGCCCGACGGCCGGCTGTTCAAGGGCCGCACCGGGATCGCGCGCATCGCCCTGGAGTCCGGGGTGCCGGTGGTGCCCTGCGCCATGGTCGGCACCTTCGAGATCCAGCCGTCCGGCCAGGTGGTGCCGAAGATCAAGCGGGTCGGCGTGCGCTTCGGCGAGCCGCTGGACTTCTCCCGCTACCGCGAGGTGCCCGGCGCCGCCGACGACCGGTACATCCTGCGCTCGATCACCGACGAGATCATGTACGCGCTCATGGACCTGTCGGACCAGGAGTACGTCGACATATACGCCACGGACGCGAAGAAGCTCATCGCCGCCGAGAAGGCCGCCGAGCGCGCGGAGCAGCGTGCCGAGGCCAAGCGGGTCGCGGCCGCGGAGCGGCGTGCGGAGATCGAGGAGAAGAAGCGGCTGGAGTCGGACGAGGACGCCCACCGGACATGAGCGGGTCGGGGGGTTCGCAGCAGGGCGGCGGGCTGGGTGACGGGCTTGGCGGGGCCGGGGGGCTTGGCACGCTTGCCGCCGCAGCCGTTGGCTCGGCGACGCCCCGGCCGCCCGCCGAGCCCGGCCCGCGCGGCGCCGTCGACACCGCCATGTGGCGCGCCCTCGGCGTCTTCCGTGCCCTCGCCCTCGCCTACGCCGTCGCGCGGTTCGCGGCGTCCTACGACCGCTACGCCCACATCGGCGCCGCGGTGGCCGTCCTGGTCAGCATGGGCGCCTGGACCGCGTGGACGGGCATCGTCTACCACCGCACGACGACTACCCGCCGCGCGCTGCTGGCCTTCATCGCCGTCGATCTCGCCGTCGGCGCGGCCAGCGTCCTGAGCACGCTTCTGGTCGACACGCCGGAGCGCGTGCACCGCGGCGAGATGACGCTGCCGACCGTCTGGTCCGCCGCCCCGGTGATCGCCGCCGCGATCGCCCTGGGCTGGCGCGGGGGAGTCGGCGGGGCCGCCTTCGTCGCCGTCTCCGACCTCGTGGAGCGCGGTCAGCTGACCCAGGACGCGTTCCACAACATCGTCCTGATGGCCCTGCTCGGCACCGCCATCGGCTACGTCACCGAACTGGGCCGCAACGCCGAGCTGACCCTGGTCCGCGCCCAGCGGCTGGAGGCTGCCACCCGCGAGCGCCAGCGCCTGGCGCGCGACATCCACGACGGAGTCCTGCAGGTGCTGGCGCTGGTCCAGCGGCGCGGCGCGGAGATCGGCGGGGCCGGGGCGGACCTGGGGCTGATGGCCGGCGAGCAGGAACGCGCGCTGCGCTCCCTGGTCAACTCCTGGCACGACCAGGAGACCGGGGACGGCGATCCGGTGGACCTGGACCTCTCAGCGCTCCTCGGCCGCCTCGCCGGCCCGCGCGTCACCCTCTCCGGCCCCGGCAGCCCGGTCACCCTGCCCGGCCCGGTCGCCCGCGAGGTGGCAGCGGCCGTGGCGGCGGCGCTCGACAACGTCCGCACGCACGGCGGTCCCGGAGCCGACGGCCTCGGCGCCCGCGCCTGGATCCTGGTCGAGGACGAGCCGGACGGCGTCATCGTCACCGTCCGCGACGACGGCCCGGGCATCCCCGAGGGGCGGCTGGAGCAGGCCCGGCAGGCCGGCCGCCTGGGCGTCGCGCACTCCATCGAGGGCCGCCTGCGCGACATCGGCGGCCACGTCGACGTGCTCTCCACGCCGGGTCAGGGCACTGAGGTAGAGATGCGCATACCGCGCCCCCGCGAGGCCGCGAACGCGGCACCATCGGTCTGCGCGGTACGCCGGGCACTGCGATGAACGGCAGATCACCGGCTGAAAACACAGCTGAAAACACAGATCACCGGCGGAAACGGGACATGCGGTGAGTGGGCGCGGCTTTGTAGAGTCGAGTCCCGTGAACACTCAGGTCCGGGTCATGGTCGCCGACGACCATCCGATGTGGCGGGACGCGGTGGCCCGCGACCT
>JABFWL010000607.1 GCA_013362315.1 Catenulispora sp.
GGCCATCACCGGGTAGTCGCGGGTGCCGATGCTCTTGAGCAGCAGCTCGCCCAGGCCCGGGTAGTCGAAGGTCTGCTCGATGAAGAACGAGCCGGCGAACATGATGCCGAAGGACAGCGCCAGCACCGTGAACAGCGGCAGGATGGCGTTGCGGCCGATGTAGCGGGCCCTGGTGACCGGGGCCAGGCCGCGCAGCTCGGAGGCCAGGATGAAGTCGTCGCCGAGCACGGTGATCACCGAGGACTTCATGGCCAGCAGCCAGCCGCCGTAGCTGAGCAGCGCGTAGCTGAGCACCGGCAGCACGGCGTGCTGGACCACCGAGCCGACGTACTCCGGGCTCCAGTTCGGTTCCAGGGTGATGTCGCTGGTGCCGGCGTCCGGCAGCAGGTGCCACTCGGTGTGGAACACCAGCAACAGCAACAGGGCCAAGACGAAGGAGGGGACCCCGGCCACCAGCGAGCCGGACACGCTCAGCAGCCCGCCCCAGCGGCTGGACCGCTTGACCGCGGCGATCACGCCGGCGATCACCCCGATCAGGAAGCTGACGAGCAGCCCGGACAGCACCGGGAGCACCGTCCACGGCAGCGCCGACCGGATCAGGTGGCTGACCGGCACGCCGCTGTAGAAGGTGGACTGGCCCAGATCGCCGCGCACCAGCTTGCCCAGGTACCCGAAGTACTGGCCGGCCAGCGGGTCGTGCGAGGTGAAGCCGTAGACCGCCGCGACCTTGGCGCGGGCCTCGTCGGGAGTGAGGCCCTGCACGATGTAGCTCTCGTACTGCACATCACCGGGCTTGCCGGGCAGCGCGTGCACGAGGAAGAACGTGAAGGTCACCACGACCCAGACCATCACCAGCCCGGCGAGGAGCTTGCCGGCGAGCCGGCGGGCGAATCCCGTCATCTTCTTCCCCTCCTTCTTCGTCCTGTCATCGTCCTGGCCCGGCCGGCCGCACGCCAGGGCCCTTACTTGGCCTGCACGTAGCCCTGCATCATCCACACGCCGGGCGAGTTGAGCAGCAGCGCGTCCGCACCGGTCTTGGGGAAGTTCGTGAAGTGCTTCTCGGTGTAGAACCCGACCTTGGTGTAGTTCCAGATCTGGATCATCGGCAGCTCCTGGTTGGTGGCCGCGGCGAGTTGGGCGATGATCGGCTTCTGGTCTGCCACCGGGGTCACCGACAGGTCGGCGGTGAGCTGGCCGGGGTCGATGGTCTGGCCGTTCACGGTGTAGGAGGCCGGGGTGTGGAGCCAGTTCCCCGGCGCGGTGTCGCTGTGCGTGGCCTTGCCGTTGACGATGCTGAAACCGTCGGTGGTGCCGTAGATGCGGTTGTAGGCCTTGTCGGTCTGCGGACCGAGCGCCACCAGCCACCAGCCGACCGCGTACTTACCGGCCGCCATCTCCTTCTGGTAGGTGGCGAAGTCGGCGGTGACCGCCGGGGTGGTCTTGATGCCGAAGGCGGTCAGCTCGTTGGCCACGATGGTCGAGGCCGCGATCCAGTCCGAGAAGCCGTTGACGGTCTGCAATGTGATCGTCCACGGGCTGCCGTCGGGCAGGTGCCACTGGCCGGAGCCGTCCTTGGTGAAGCCCGCGCCCTGCAACAGCTGGGCGGCCTTGCCGGTGTCCACCTTGTATGCGTTCAGCGCCGCCTTCTGGTCGCCGGAGAGGAAGGCGTCGGTCTGGGAACCGATCAGGCCGGTGGTGTAGGGAGCGGCGATGCCGCCGACCGGCTCGCCGACCTTGGTCACCGCGTCGCGGTCGATCACGTAGGCCAGCGCCTGGCGGACCGCGGTCTTGTCGTACGGCGCCTGCTTCTCGTTGAACGCGATCGAGGCACTGACGTAGCTGGGGGCGTCGGTCCGGGTGTAGCCGGCCTTCAGGATCTGGTCGAGGATGTTGGTCGGCATCGACGTGTACGGCGAGGAGTCCAGGTCGCCGTTGGTCAGGAAGCCCCAGATCTGCTGGTTGCCCGAGTAGTGCCGCAGGATGACCTGCTTCGGCGCGACCTTGTCGACAGCGAAGAAGTACGGGTTGCGGTCCAGCAGCGCCTCGCCGGGGCCGACGCGGGTCAGCACGAACGGGGCGGCCGAGACGTCCTTGGCCGGGGCGAAGGCGGCGACGGTCTTGCCCTCGGCGGCGAGCTTGGTGGCCGCGTCCTTGGCCGCGGCCGGGTCCGAACCTTGCACGGCGGCGATCTGGGCCCAGATGTCGGCCGGGAGCTGGCTGCTGTAGACCTTGTCGTTGACGATCGTCGCGGAGAGCACCAGGCGCTGGAAGTACAGGTTCTTCACGCCGGGGACCTGGTCGATCTCGATCTTGCCGCCGCCGAGGTCCTTGATGTCGGAGACCTCGAAGTTCGCACCCTGCACGATGGTGCCGCCGGCGCTGGCCACGGGACCGGCAGTGCCCTGCGTGTAGGCGATCGCCAGCGAGGTCTTGATGTCGGCGACGGTGACCGGCGTGCCGTCGGACCACTTGGCGTTCGGCTGCAGCTGGATGGTCAGCCCGGCGTCGGAGGCGGTCCAGCTGGCGGCCAGGCCCGGGAACAGGTCGTTGGGGTCCGACGGGTTGTACTTGTCGAAGCCCAGCCGCATCTGGTTGTAGCCCAGGAACATGTTGGGCGCGGCGTTGAACGGGTTCATCGGCGCGCCGGCGGTGATCTGGTAGTTGGCGTCGATGCTGGTGTAGACGCCGCCGTCCTTCTTGGCACCGCCGCCGTCGGTGGTTTTCTTCTTCGCGCTGGAGCAGGCCGACAGCGCCGACACCGAAGCCAGCGCTACCGCCGCGGCGAGGCCCGCGACCAGTGTTCTTTGCCGGGACATGGTCCTGACGTCTCCGTTCGGGTCGATGGGGACGGGCGTTGGGGTGCTGTCGAACCGTAGAGCGCGCCATCCGGCTTCGTCAATCAGTTGCGTGAATACTTTTCATTCCGTAACTTGCCAACGACACGGCCCGCCCGCACCGCACCCGCGGGCAGCCGAGCTCCGGCGCCGGCCGACCCGAGAGGAACGCCCTGTATGAGCCCCCTGACCCCGCCGACCGCCGATCGCGTGGCCGCGCCCACCGAGGAGCGCAACCCGGCGACCACGGCCATCGACGCCGTGCCGACGGTGGAGGTCCTGCGGCTGCTCAACGCCGAGGACGCCCGGGTCCCGGCCGCGGTCGGCGCCCTGCTGCCGGCCCTGGCCGCGGTGGTCGACGAGACGGTCGGCCGGCTGCGCGCCGGCGGCCGCGTGCACTACTTCGGCGCCGGCACCTCCGGGCGGGTGGCGGTGATGGACGCCGCCGAGCTGATCCCCACCTTCGGCCTGCCGCCCGGCGTGGTGGTCGCGCACATCGCCGGCGGACCCGGCGCGCTGACCGTGCCGGTCGAGGGTGCCGAGGACTCGGCGGCCGGCGGCTCGGCGGACGCCGCCGAGGTCGGCGCCGGCGACGTGGTGGTGGGGCTGACCGCCAGCGGCCGCGCGCCGTATGTGGCCGGCGCCCTGCAGTCCGCGCGCGCCACGGGGGCCTACACGGTTCTGGTGTCGGCCAATCCCGATGCCGCCCTGGCGTCCGCGGTGGACGTGCACCTGGGAGCGGACACCGGCCCGGAGGCCATCGCCGGCTCGACCCGGCTGAAGGCCGCCACCGCGCAGAAGCTGATCCTCAACGGCCTGTCCACCGCCGCGATGATCGCGCTCGGGCACACGTACTCGAACCTGATGGTCGATCTCGCCCCGACCAACGGCAAGCTGCGCGGCCGCGTGCTGACGATCCTCACCGAGGCCACCGGCCTGCCGGAGGAAGCCTGCGCGACCGCTCTCGCCGCGGCCGACGGGGAACTCAAGACGGCGCTGGTGTGCCTGCTCGGCGCGGTGGCGCCGGGCGAGGCGCGCCGGGCGCTGGCCGCCGCGTCGGGGCAGGTGCGCGCGGCGTTGGCGGCCTCCGCGCGGACCTGTGCCCCGCGCGGGGGCCGCCGTCACAGCCGGGAGACCGGGGCCGAGGACCAGGGGCGGTAGCGGCGTCAGGTACCGCTGCCTCCCTACCTCCCCTACCTCCCCCGCGCCCCCTGCACCGCACTGCGCGTCCGCTCCAGCGCCCGCGTCGTCCGGCTGAAGTTCCGCTGCGCGACGCCCACGAACAGGCAGTCCACCACAGTCAGCGCCGCGATCCGGCTGGCCATCGCGCCGGACCGGAACGTCGTCTCGCGCACCGCCGTGGTCAGCACCAGGTCGGCCACGTCGGTGATCGGCGAGCGCGGGAAGTTGGTGATGGCGATGGTGCGCGCGCCGTTGTCGTGGGCCTCGGCCAGCGCGGTGACCGTGGCCGGCGTCGCGCCGGTGTGGCTGATGCCGATGGCGACGTCCCCGCGGCCGAGCAGCGCGGCGGAGGTCAGGGCGTTCTCGGCGTCCGGCCAGGCGGCGGCCCGGTGCCCGATGCGGTGCAGCTTCTGGTGCAGGTCGGCGGCGATCAGGGCGCTGGCCCCGATGCCGTAGATGTCCACGGCGCCGGCCGAGACCACGGCGTCCACGGCGCGCTCCAGCAGCCGCAGATCCAGGTGCGCCACGGTGTCCTCCACGGCGCGGGCGTCGGCGTAGCCGAGCTTCGTGACCACGTCGGACAGGGAGTCGCGGGGCCCGATGTCGCCGCCGACGGTGGGCGCGGACGCGGCGGCGTCCTCGATGCCGGCGGCGGCCGCCAGCCCGATGCGCAGCTCCGGGTAGCCCTTCAACCCGACCGCGCGGCAGAACCGGATGACCGTGGTCTCCGAGGTGTCGCAGTCGGCGGCCAGCTCGCTGATGGTCTTGGCCGCGACCCCGGCCGGGTCGGCGATCGCCGCCTCGGCGACCCGGCGCTCCGACGGCGGCAGCGTGGGGAGCAGGCCCCTGATCCGTACCAGCACTGTAGGCGGCGGCCCGGCTTCGGCGGCGCCGACTGAGACGGAGGACGCGGCGGACGCGCCAGACACTGTGGAGCTGGTGGAACTGGTGGAGCTCGTGGAAACGGTGACGGAGGACGAGGCGGAGCGGCCGGCCGCAGCCGCGACGGTGCCGGAGCCGGAGCCGGCACGTGCTCCCGCCGCAGTTGTTTTCCCGCGGCCTGCCCCGCTCGATGTTTTCCCGCGGCCTGCCCCGCTCAGTGTTTTCCCGCGGCCTGCCCCGCTCAGTGTTTTCCCGCGGCCTGCCCCGCTC
>JABFWL010000766.1 GCA_013362315.1 Catenulispora sp.
TTCTGGCTGTTCTGGCTACTCGGGACGCCGCGCCTCGACGACGGTGGTGACGCGGCCGGTCTCCACGTCGTAGACGTGGCCGGAGACCGACACTCCGGAGGGGAGCAGCGGGGAGGTCAGCAGACGCCTGACATCGACCTCAACGGTGGCGTACGGATCGTCGACACAAGTGGCCAGCAGCGCTTCCTCAGCTATACCGATCGTCTTGCTCGCCTCGCGGCGAAAGTCGTCGTCGGCCAGGAAGCCGGTGCCGCACTGGTTGTGGTGGATGACGGCGACCTCGACGCTCATGTCGGGCGTCAAGGTGCCGCCGGCCAGGCGCCGGCCGAGGAAGGCGATATAGGCGATCTGCTCGATCATGGCCTGGTCGACACGGCCGCCGGCGTTGCGCAGGACGGGAGCGTCACCGGCCTGCAGGCCGAGGAAGAGCGCGGGGTCGACGCGGTGGTCGAGGCATCCGATGACGATGGTCTGCTTCGCGGGCAGGCCGAGCGGCACCGGGGTGAAGGTCTTGGCGTACCGCTCGTTGTTCTCCAGGAGCGGGCCGATTCTGCTGGTCATAGTGGGTCCTGCCTGTTCGTCGCGGCCATTCGTCACGGCCGGTGGGCAGCGTCCACGCGAGGTACGGAATGGAAGGGGACGCCGCCCACCCACCCGCGATGGAATATTAGGACCACCTGATAGACTTTTTCAACCAACACCTCTTCGAGCACGGGAGCCCCGATCACACGATGCGGACCTACGGCCACTACTGCTCACTCGCCCGGGCGCTCGACGTGGTCGGCGACCGGTGGACGCTGCTCATCGCCCGCGAACTGCTGGTGCACGGCCCGCGCCGGTTCACGGACCTGAAGAACGGGCTGCCGGGCATCGCCCCCAACCTGCTCTCCACCCGCCTCCGTGAGCTGGAGGAGGCCGGCCTGATCACGCGCGAGGACGCACCGCCGCCGGTCGCGACCACCCTTTATCGCCTGACCGAAGACGGCTTGGCGCTGGAACCCGCGCTCAAGACGCTCGGACTCTGGGGCCTGCGATATATGGGCACGGAGCGCGCCGACGACTCGTTCCACATGCAGTGGCTCGCCATCGCCCCCGAATGGTTCAGTACGGACGCCGACCCGAGCGGGTCACCGGCCACTATCGAGGTGATGGCAGCGGGCGAACATGCGGTCATCGAACTCGGCGGCGGCCGCATCCACAGCCGGGTCGGACGAGCGGTCGATCCGGACCTGACTCTGCAAGGATCTCCCCGCACCGTCCTCGGCCTGCTCACTGGCGTGATGGACCTGCACCGCGCGACCGAGCTGGGACTGGTCGCGCACGGACGGTTGGACCTGCTTCAGCGCATCAAGCCCGTCATGGCAACGCCGCAGGCAGACGCGCGATGATCGCGTCGGCGAACCGCTCCACGGCGCCGTCGCTGTGCGGCAGGAACAACACCGGGGCGACCAGCTCCAGCTCCAACACCCGCGGCGCGCCTTGCGCGTCAAGCAGCATGTCGACGCGAGCCGAGAGTAGATCGCCGTCCGGGGCGAACGCGTCCAACGCCGCGTGGGCCAGGTCCAACTCCCGGTCACTCGGCTCGTGGGCTTGCGGGCGGGGGTGCAACGGATGGCGCACCTCGTACGACGCGTCCGGGGCCAGGGCCGCCTGCTTGACGATCGCATGGTCGAAGACACCGTTCACGAACATCAGCGACCGCTCGCCGACGATGTCGACCGAGGCGACGTAGGGCTGGATCATCGCCGCCCGGCCGGATCGGTGCAGGTATGCGACATGTGCCCGGGCGGCATCGGCCTGCTCCGGCCGGTATCTCGCGGTGTCGCGCGCCGCACCGGAGGTCACCGGCTTCACCACGAACTCGCCGGCGGGGAACTCCACAGGCTGGCCGACGTCGACGAATCTAGTCGGCACGATCGCCACCCCGGCCACCGCCAGCCGCTCCAGGTATCGCTTGTCCATGACCTGCCGGATCACATTCGGCGGATTCAGCACGGTGGTCCCGGCCTCCACCTCGGCCACCCACGGCAGCAGTTCCTCCGGATGGAACACGAACAGGTCCCAGGGCGAACGCAGCACGGCAACATCAAAGTCCTGCCACCGACATCCGCCGTCCCAGGGGATGAGCCGGGCATCGACACCGCGCCGGACCAGCGCCTCCTGGACGAGATGCGAATCGAGATCCTGCCAGCCGTGCTCGGCCAGGCGGTCAGAAGTGACCAGCGCCACCGTCGGCGTGTCCTGATCCCTGTCCTGATCCCCGTGCTTCACAACCGTCCACCTTACGTCAGCGGCAAGTGACGATCACCACATGCGAAACAGCCGTGAGATCCAGTGTTCACCTTTAATTAGCCGCAACCTCCGCCCTCCATGCCTTAGAATCATAGGTGTCACGAAGGCAGACCTGACAGGTCATCCCCAAGGAGTCATGTTGAACAGCGAAGTCGTCACCGCCCGCCTGCAGATCGCGGCCGCCCGCCAGAAGGCCGAGGCCGAGCGCAAGACGCTGCTGGCCAAGCCGTCCAAGACCACTAAGTGACCCTCTCGCGCCCCGCAACCCCGATCCAGCGCCAGTCAAGGAAGCCTGGACCTCACACAGCTCAGGACCGGGGCGTGAGCTCAGCAGCACACCCGAGTAATGCCCCTGGCAGCATCATCAGCCAGGGGCATTGCCGTGTCCCGACGCGACGCCGGTGAACCCTCACACCGGGAAACGCTCAGCCAACGGCGCGAGCGGCGTCGTCCGGGGCTTGGCTGTCGTCGTCTTGTTGTCGAACATCGTCGTCAGGAACGTCCCGCGCTTCCGGTCGGCCGCCGTCAGGACCAGCGACAACGGGCTGAGCGCCATCGTCTTCCCGTCGTGGTACGCCACCATCGGGTACCACTGGTGCATCCCCTCGCCGACGTCCCAGCGGGCGTCCTCGCCGGCGCGGATGAACACCTCGCCGACGTAACGTGCGCAGCGGTCGATGAAGCCGGCGTTGCGGCGGTCGGCTTCGGAGCCCGCCTCGGCCAGCCGGGCCAGGATCGCGGCCTCGACGCCGGCCAGGGATGCGCGGTCGTAGGTGAGGGCGAGGCCGTCCGGCAGGTAGCCCGGGAGTTGCTTCTCCAGTGCCACCTGCATCGACTGGAGCCAGATGGCCAGGGCCTCGGCGTTGTCCGGGGCGGGGGGCATCGTGGCGTCCGCGTAGCGGTCGTCGAGGCCTTCCAGGGGTTCGCTGCGGCCGGGCACCAGTTCGGCGATGCCGTCGAACACGTCGGTGAGGACGGTACCGGTCCGTTTGCGGACGATGAGGTCAACCAGCTGTTCGGGACAGGTCGGCGCGTAGACGCCGTCCGGGATGGCTACGGTCGGGACACCTTCGAAGGTGCCGAAGCCGGCGCGCCAGTAGCAGCCCTGGAAGTTCCAGATCAAGGTTTCGCCGATGTAGCGGGCGGCGATGTCGATCAGGGACTGCACGTCGCGGTCCTCGGTCGAGTACTTGTCCGGCAGGCGTTCGAGCAGGGTCGTCTCCAGGGCCGCGAGGGAGTCCCGGCGGCCGTCGGCGGCGAAGTCGGGAAGCTCGCGGCGCAGGCCCGCGGACATGGCCTCGGCCATGCCCTGGAGCCAGGCGTCCAGGTCCCGTTCGACGTCGGCCTGGGTCATTCTCGTCCTCCTCTAGGGGACTGCGTCGGGCTCAGCCCAGGTGGGCGTACCGCTCCTCGAGCGGCGGAAGCTCGGTGGTGCGGGCTGGGACAACCGCGGCGATCGCGTCGTAGGCGCGGGTCAGTTCGTGGCCGGTGCGGCGCTCCAGGGCGATGTTGAGACGGGACAGCGGGCTCTCCTGCAGACCGGTGCCGTCCGGTACGGCGATCGTCGGCAGGCCCGCGTAGCGCCCCTCGCCGGGCTGCCACGAGCAGCCTTCGAAGCGTTCGATGAGGGTCTCGCCGAAGTAGCGCGCGGCCCAGTCGACGTAGTCGCGGTAGGCGGGGCTGTTCGCCGCGGCGCCTTCCGGGATGGTTTCCAACAGGAACGCCTCGAGTACGTCCAGAGAATCCCGGTCGTACAGGTCGTCGAAGTTCTCAGGGCCCTTGTCCCAGACCTCGTTGACGAGCTCGAACCACATGGGGGCGAGCCAGGTGTCGACTTCCTTCTGGGCTTCAGCAGTAGCCATGGTTCACTCCTGTCTTCCGCCGCGTCACAGCTCAGGCCGGTAGTGGAACGGGTTGCTCTTGTCGTCGTGGTGCCACTGTATACCGTGCTTATCCAGGTGCGGCTTAAGCCATTTGGGAGGCTCTTTGGTCTGCCCGACCCAGCGAATGTCCCAGCCTTCCTGGACCAGTCGGCCGTCCAGCTCGAGCTCCTTGTGGATCTCCGCCTGGTTGTTGATCCGACCGCCCTTGTACTCGATGCCGATCTGCTTGTCGGGATTGGCTATGTCGATCCGGCGCTGGCTGCCATCCGGGAAGGTGATGGTGTGCTCTTCCTGGTTGTTCCCGAACTTCCAGCCGTCTTCCTTCTTGTGGCCGGCCCGGTCCGCGAAGTCCTCGACCTGTCGCTGAGCGCGCTTTGCCTTGTCCATGTTGGCGTCGTAGTTGTTGTTCCACGCTTCTTCGCTCAGTGGCGGTTTGCGCTTTCCATCCGCGACGTCCTGCTGGAACTTCGGGTCTTCGGTCTTCTTCTTGTACTTCTCCCAGCGATCCTGCCGGTGCTCGGGGCTGCCCGGCGTGAGCTTGGGCTTCTTCGTGCGGCCGGCGGCGGATGCCGCGGAGCTGGCCGCCGAAGCCGCCTGCGCGCCCTCGGCCTCGGCCTTCTTGGCGACGCCGCCGACTTCCTTCTCGGCCGCCTGGGCGAGCTTCTTCTCTTCCTCGTCGAACTTGTCGGCGGCGCCGTGCAGGTGCGTCCCGAGCCCGTGCACCGACCCGCCGGTCCGCTCGCCGATCCCGTGGAAGTGACCGGTCAGCGAGGTCAGCTTCGAGATGATCTTCTTTTCCGGGTTCGCCACGACTGTCTCAGCCCCCTGTCGCGTAGTTCAGCGAGCCGAGCCCGTTGACCAGGTTCCTGCCGTGCTGCTGATGGTTCATCGCGTCCTGTTGGATCAGCCCCGCGTGATAGCGCATCGCCTCGGTGTCCAACGTCAGCCCGTTCGGCCCCGGCCCGATGGCAGCCCCGGCCACCTCGGTGAACAGCAGCTTCTCCATCTTGTCGCCGAGCCGTTCCAGCAGCGGGCCGATCGTGTGGTCGATGACGTAGTCCACGACCTCGTTCTCGAACTCCTGCAGGATCGCATTGAGCAGCCGGTTCTGGACCTCGTACAGCAACGGCAGCGCGGTCTCGGCCAAGCCCAGCGTCGCCACCGACGCCGCCTGGTCGGCGACGAACTCGCCGGCGGCGAGCCCGAGCTGCACGATGACCTTGCCCTTCATCGCCACCACGCCGTCAGCCAACAGGTCGATAGCGGTCGCGACATCCTTGGCGATCTCAATGAGCTCGTCCATATGGGCCTTCGAACCGTTGCCCCAGGCCTCCGCCAGCGCCAGATACGACTGACTTTGGTAGACCTCTGCGACGTCCACCTGGATCCGCTGATGCGTGCCCCGGTTCAGCTCCTCAGTGTGGCTCGCCCAATCCCGCAGATGCCTGGCCGCCTCACGCATCTGGTCCTCATCGATCTCCGGCCAGTTGAACCCCAGGAAATCGACGACCTCCACAAGCCAATGCGGCAAGTTGATCGCCATAGCAACTCCCCCGTTCGGCGTCGCTCCTCGGTGCCGGGTGGCGATACCCCCTGCACAGCCCCCAGTTCCTCATCGCGAGGACATGCCAAGTTAGCATTATGATATCAAGACGGCCATCCTGGCCAGACCTCGGCCAGCACGCTGATCGCCACCTGTGAATCAAGGCCCTTATTGCGCGTCGGGCGTGCCGCTGGACATTCCGGCCGTGCCGGAATCGCGCCATCCGGGGCGAAGAGGCCAACTCCACGTCGCCCGCCGCCCAGGTCCGGCACCGATGGCGTGAACACCGCAATATACCGCCGTTGACCTGGGGAAATGTGGCGATCAAGGCACGCCGTGCCGTAATCTCAGCGCTCTCATTCAGAGCTCCTTGGGGGGAGACATCATGGACGAGCGCAACGACGCCATCCGCACGCCTTACAGCATTCCGATGCTGCCGCCGAGCAGGCCGCCGAAGCCGGTCGTGCTCCGCCGCACCGCCATCCTCGCAGGAATCGGTACGTTCGTACTCGGCGCAGGGATCGGCGCTGCTAGTAGCAGTAGTAAGACCACGGTCACGACGGACAGCCATCCGATCGTCACAATCACCAGCGCGGCGCCCTCAGTGGCGCAGGCAGCAGCACCCTCGGCTTCGCAGCCGGCGCACAGCAGCACGTCGAAGCCGCAAACCGCCGCCCCGGCGAAAGTCGGCGGCGCCCTCGCGCTGTCCGGCATGAGGGACGACGAGAAGCTGAGCGTCACCCTGGTCAAGTTCGCTGACCCGGCCACTTCCTCCGACGAGTTCATGAAGCCCGACAACGGCAAGCGCTACGTCGCCGTGCAGCTCCGCATCACCAACACCGCCACGACCGCCTACTCCGACTCCCCGACGAACGGTGCGACACTCATCGACGCCTCCGGACAGCAGTACCGGCTAACGTTCGCGGACGTAACGCTCGGCCAGTCGTTCAACGGCGACGTGCGGCTCTCCCCCGGTGCGTCCGCGCTCGGCGTCATGACCTTCGAGGTCCCCACCGAGGAGAAGATCGCCACCTTCCAGTTCACTCTGGACAGCGGCTTCGCCGACCAGACCGGCCAGTGGCAGATCGGCTAAAGGTGCTGACTCGTAGTGGCACCGCCGATCCCTGCCTGGCTCGGGCGTACCCGCCCTCCACTTCACGCGGCGTTCCATTCGTTGCTCGTCCGCGCTGCGACCAACAGATCACGGCTCAAATGGTTCAGAGCAACATCAGGCGAGGCCTTTAGGACGGCTTTGACGAGCGCGACGACCATATGCCGAGTGTTCGGATCCTTTCTGGTTCCATCGAGGACGGCGCGTCGCCAAAGCCGGTCTATCGCGTGAAGGTAGGCATGACTGGGTGGCCCTGCGCTCATGGCGCGCAAGAGCTCGACCGTCGTCGACGGAGTCAGGGCGTGGATGTCATCGCCCAGGCGCAAGAGAAGTTGCTCGCGGAGTTCGGGGACCCCGGCCATGACCGTTGAGCATCGGCGGTACATCGCCGCGCGCCGTTCCGGGGCCACGTCGCGGTTGTAGTCAAGTTCGGCCAGTAGCGCACCGGGGAGGAACGGGACGTCCTCAGCGTGCCACCGGACGGTTGGCCCGGTCGCGCGGAGGAACGGCACGTTTTGCAGAAGAAGCATGCCCGTTCGCCAGTTCGGCAGGAACGCCGTCTCCCGGATGATGCGGCCCGCAGTCGTCATGGGCGGAACCTCGATGTCGTACAACGCTCCGTCCGTGTCGGCGAGCACCTCCCAGCGAGTCAGGTCGTAGCTCACCGGCGGCTGGATCGTCGTGACGCTGTCCTTGAGCGACACCGGTGACCCGTCTTCGCGCCGCACATACACGTTCATCTGCTCACCATCGCGTTCGATGCGGACCCGCATCAGGTCGATGGTGCAGTTCCACTCATGGCTGGAGAACTGGCCGTGCCACAGACCGGCGTAGCGGTGCCAGCTACCGACCACCTGATCAGTGATCTGCGACGGCTCGTACAGCTCCGCGACGTCGATCTCCTCGTCGGCGACCAGCACCGCCAGCAACGTGAGATTGGCCGAGTACGCGGCCAACCGCCGAGGTATGTGGTCGCGCGTCGGCTCATAGCCCTGGTGCGAGCGCGAAGGGTGCGGATACAACGAGCTGGCCAGCAGTTCGGGAAGCATCTGCCGGATCCGGGCACGCTCGTCACCGGGCATCGCGGTGAGCAGTTCGGCGAGGAAGTCCACGGTCGGCCGACGCTCGGCCAGGCATGCGAACGAAAGCAGGGCGTAGAGGAACCCGTCGTCCAGTCCGTTCTGGGAACCGGTCATACCCCTGCGCATCACTTCGCGGACGGCGGCAAGATCGCACAACGCGCGGATGGTGAGCCAGGAGACGAGGAACTCGCCGAACGTGGAGTGCAGGAACTCATAGCTGCGAGTGTGCTCGCCGTGCGCCGTCGCCTCGGATTTGTGGAGAAAGAAGAACCGGCTTGTCACCTGCTCGGACGGGCTCGGCGGGTCGTGCCCAGCATCTGGATTCTCGCTGTCTCGGGCATCGAAGAGCACTGACAGGTCCTGGTCGAGCTCGGCGGCGCTGACGGCTTGCCGGCGTCGCACGAACATGGCCAACGCGACGATCGCCAGGCGGTGCATCTCGCGCTCGGCAAGCAGGAGTTGACGATCGGTCGCGAGACCGCGGTGGCTGGTGGACTTGCGGACTTCGCGCAGCGAGAAGTCCAGCAACAGCGCGCGGTAGAGCTGGGCCTGTTCCAGGGTTCCGTGCCGGTTCTGCAACGCGTTGGCGGTGGCGTCGAACAGCGCGAGCAGCATCAGCAGCAGCGGCTGTTCGGCCAGTTCGCGGTGTTCCAGCGCGGTCTCGACGGTCAACGGCAACAGACCGCGCTTGGCGAGGACCCCGGAGTTGTGCCGGTTCCAAGCCGACAGCCAGGCGTGAATCTGATCGTCGCTGAAGGGTTGCAGACGGATGGTCAGCGTACCGATCGGGAACCGGGTGCGCCCGGCCGTCACGGTCCGGCTGGTGACGACCGCTACCAGGGGATGGCCGATCCGGGCCTGCACCCGTTGGAAGTCCCGGACTTGTTCCAGGTAGTCGTACCGGTTGACGCCGGAGGCCTGAAGCAGCTCGTCAAAGCCGTCGAGCAACACCACCGGCAGTGCCCCGTCCCCGGCTTCCACCAGGTCATGCCAACTGACCCGCTCACCGAGTTCCCGGTATACCGCGTGCTCGATCTGTTCCTGGATCATCGACTCAGCCGGAACCGCGCGCAGCTCGACCCGAACCGGCAGGAAGTCGCCGACAGGCAGTCTGGCGGCCAGGACCTCGGTGAACGTGGACTTACCGGATCCCGGTTCCCCGAGCACGACCAGCGGAGCCTGGGTGGCACCCGGCGAGGTCAGGAAGCCCGCGAGCAGGCGCTCGACGTCGTCCACCACCTCCCTGCCCTGCCACCAGCCATGGTCCTCCGGCTTATCGCCGGGGTTGACCTCGGCCACCTGACACCGAGGGTTGATATACGCCTCACGCAACGTCGGCAACACGACCCCTTCCGGGGACTGCGCCGAGCCCATGAGGGGTTCGTCCAGCATCGCCTGATAGTTCCTGGAAAGGTACGCCCGCGAGCGATCACCATCACGGCGGGCGGCCATAACGCCCAGCAGCTCGGAAACCCCTGCCAGGCCGGCACCCAGCGCATGGGCTTCCGTCAGACTCGCCCACACCGCGAACTCGTGGTTGTCGGCGGCCAAAGCTCGGAACGCGTCGTCATACCGCTTCAGGGCAGCTCGCAGAGTCTCGGGGCCGGCGATCGCGTCAGTAAGTCTGGTTCGCTCGCCGTCATCCAGCGCGTCCCACACCGCCAGCCCCTTGACGAACGACCGAAGCCGCCCGGCCAACCGCTCATGCACCCGGCGGACGTCCAACCGAGTCTGAGCATAAGAACTATGGCATTCCGGCAACGGCATCCGATCCGACGCCAGAACCTCGATCAGCTCGACGTAGTCGCGCGGCAGCCGCTCCCCGGTCGCCTGCGCGGTCTGCTCCTCCCGGGACAACGCCAGCCGCTCCAAGGGAACGGGGAGATCACGCGTGTCCAGCGCCTCGAAATAGACGGACACGACGAGCACGGCGTGAGCAGCCGCGAGCCGCTGCGTCCGGTCGAAGCGCGACAGCCCACTGCGCCAATCCGCACCCTGGGCCAGCAGCGCATGAGCATGCCGGACGATGTCGTTCTTCAACTCGAACATGTTCAAGGGAACGCCCATATCCGCCCCCGTGAACCCGGCGGTGGCGGTCCACACCGTCAACCCCACCGAACCGATCGCGTCGAGCAAGCCTGCCAGACGACTCTTCCGATGACCGAGGATCTTGAGGGCATCGGCGTATGTGAGTGTCTCACCCACGGGCGACTCCAAACCGAAGAGACAGTGCTCGCAGCCATTATCGCCCTTCTCCCGTCCACGCCGCAGTATCAAAGAGTCCTGCCATAGCGCGCCCCCCTTCCCCGCCGACGCGCCGCTGAGGCGCTCCCGAAGCTGGTCCCGCCGTCCGGGCGGTCCCTGCGCTCAGGCCGTGATGCGCCTGCGCCACCGGTGTAACGCACCCATAAACGCAGCATTTCGGGCGGTGGATCAGCGCAGCGTCGTTCAATATCAATACACGTATAAAACGACGGGTTCAAGTCGCAGCGGTTTAGACCATCCTGGCAGGTCGCAAACGTTTATCGGTATCCGGCTCGCGAATCGGATACTCGAAACCGGCCATTAAGGTCTAACCCTGACTTCCCATGCCCAGAGGGGTACCCGAGATTGGAGGCGCAATCCACAAGCGCATATCCGTGATTAAGGACAACCGCTATGGCAAATGTCCGAAAACGCCACCTGCGACGCTGGTCGTCACCTGCCACAGTCTCCATCCTGCTCCTGACGTCGGTGACCGTCCCCGGGTTGACCACGGCGTCCGCTGCGAACGCCGCCAGCGCCCCGACCCAGGCCGCCTCCGCAACACAGCACTCTGCCAAGCCGCCGGGCAAGCCGACGCGGCCCAAGCCCGCCCCGCCGGCCGAGCCGTTCCGGGCCTGCCACAAGGACCACGGCCGCTACCCCCCGCCCTGCCACGGTCACGGTGACCAGGACCTGACAGTCGTCGCCCCCGACACCACCGACCGGGCCAGTGTCATCCTGGAGGGCACGGCGCCCGCGTCGTCGGTGGTCTCGGTCCAGGGCGGCCTGCTCCCCGCGCGCACCACAGCGGCCGCCGACGGCACGTTCTCCGTCGAAGTGGCGCTCAGCCCGGAGACCGCCAACCGTCTCACCGTCACCGCGACGAAGGCGGACAAGCACGGCGGTTGCGTCACCGTCACGGTCACCCAGCACTCGCCGGCCGCCGCCGGCCTCCTCAAGGGCACCGTCCTCGACATCGGCACCGGCCAAGCCGTCGCCGGTGCCACCGTCGCCTACGGCACCGGGACCGGAGCCAAGAAGGCCACCACCGACGCCCAGGGCGCCTTCCAGCTGGCCGGCCTGCCGGACGGCAACGTCGTCGCGACCGTCAGCGCGCCCGGCTTCCTGTCCGGCGCGGCCTCGGCGACGCTCGCCCAGGGCACCGCCCACGACGCCAGCGTCCTGCTCCAGAAGTTCGCGGCACCGACCACGGTGACCCGCGCGGGCGGGACGTTCACCGGCCCCGGCTGGCAGATCGACGTGCCCCGCAACGCCGTCACCAGTCCCACCGACCTGGAGTTCACCCAACTCGTCTTCACCGGCACCGAGGACAGCTACGGCCTGCCGTACGTCGACCTGTCCCCGTCCGGCCAGCGGCTCGCGCGGCCGGTCACGGTGACCATCGACCCGGCCGCGCTCGGCGTGGACCCCGCAGACGCCGAACTCGTCGGCGTGACCGACGCGGGCGTGGCGACCGTGCTGCCGACCAGGATCTCCGGCACCCAGCTGGTCACCACGCTCAGCACGTTCGACGGCGAGCGCGTCTACGCGCGCCGGCGGGCCCCGAGGACGGACACGAACGCGCCCTGCACGCCCTACACCTCGACGGCCCAGGCCACCGCCGCCCGCCTGACGCTGCGCGCGACCCTGCTGCCGTTCCTGCGCGTGGCCATCGGCGCCGGCTCGGCGCGGGTCTGGAGCGAGTACCTGGCCGGCGGTGTCCCGACCGCCGCTCACGAAGTGCAGGGCGACGACGAGTTCCTGACGAAGTTCCGGGACGCCCAGGAGAGTCAGGACGCGATGAAGAACGTCTTCGACACCCTGGTGCAGCAGGTGACGGCGGCGGCTCCGCCGACGCTGTCGCCGCCGGACAACCCGACCACGCAGCACCTGTCCGACTACTCGCCGCTGGGCGAGCACGTCGACATCAACTACTCCCAGCCGTTCACCCTCCCGGGCAACACCGCGGGCGGGGTCGGCGAGTCCTCTCCGGCCACCGGCTCGCAGAAGGACGACCGTACTTTCTCCGGCGACGTCAAGTTCGTGCCGACGGCCACGGACAAGGGCGTGCTCAGCAAGGTCGACCTGGTCGCGGAGCTGAAGCTGAAGGTCGTCGACGGGCTGGACTTCTGCCCCGGCGACGTCGGCGCGCCCCTGGAACAGCTCGCGACGATCCCGCTGAGCCGGCTGGAGGTCACTCCCGACGGTGCCGGCGGCACCTACGCGAAGCCGATCGTGCTCGAGGTCAATCCCACCTTCGACCCGCAGAAGCGCGACATCACCTCGCTGTTCCCCGGCAACGACCGGGACCACGACGGCATCCCGGACCGGCAGCCCTGGACCGGCGCCACGTTCGCCCTGGACAACTGCCCGGACACGCCCAACCCGGACCAGGCGGACAGCGACGGCAACGGCATCGGCGACGCCTGCGACACCACCCCGCCGCCCCCGCCGCCGCCCACACCGGACCCCGGCACGCCACCCCCTCCGGGCCCCGGCCACTCCTCCGGTGACCCGCACCTGGTGACCTTCGACGGCGGCCGGTACGACTTCCAGGCGGTCGGCGACTTCGTCATCGCCAAGGGCGACTCGGACGACTTCGAGATCCAGGCCCGCTACGTCCGCGTGCCGGGCATGAACCAGAACGTCGCGTTCAACCGCGGCGTCGCGGCCCGGGTCGGCACATCGGTCATCGCGTTCAACGACAACCCGACGACAGCCTTCGGCGGGGCCGTGACCGCGACCCTGGACGGCCAGCCGCTGGCCCTCACCGACACCGCCACGGCGCTGCCCGGCGGGGCCACGGTCCAGCTGGTCTCCGGCGACCCGGTGGTGACCTGGCCGGACGGCACGCAGCTCGCCGCCGGACCCTCGGTGGCCGCGCCGATGTCGATCACGCTGGCCCCGGCCCGCTGGGGCCACGTGCACGGCCTGTACGGCAACGCCGACCGCAACCCGGCGAACGACCTGACCGCGGCCGACGGCACCCTGGCCAGCCCGGAGACTGAGTACACCACCTTCGCCCCGAGCTGGCAGCGCACCGGCGCCGCCGACTTCTTCCGGACACCCATCCCCGCGGGCGGCGAACTGCCTCCGTATCCGCCCGCCCCCGCCACCCTCGCCGATCTCACCGCCGAGCAACGCGCCTCGGCGGAGGCGATCTGCCGAGCACACGGCCTGACCGACGGCCCGGCGCTCAACCAGTGCATCCTGGACATCGCCCTGACCGGCTACTCGCAGTTCGCGGACGACGCCGCGCACGAGGGCGACCGGCTCCGCGGCAGCCAGGACCTGGGCGCCCTGACCAACCACGTCGAAACCACCTCGGCACTGCAGCTGGGCGAGACGGCGAACGGTTCGCTGGACGCATCCGGCGCGGTCGACGTCTTCACGGTGAACCTCGGCACGAACGACGCCGTGCACCTGTCGACGCCCGGCCCGTGCACGAACCAGGGCCCGAACCAGAGCACGTTCACGGTGACGTTCATCGCCCCCAGCGGCCGGACGATCACCACCAACGGCGGCCCCGGCTGCGGGACGTTCGCGGTGACCGGCCTGACCGAAACCGGCCAGTACCAGCTCCGCGTCAACGACACCGGCGGCTTCACCGGCGCCTACCAGCTCCGCCTCGACCGCGACGCACTGGGCACGACCTGCGACGCGAGCCAGGTGGCCCCGAACGACGACGGTTCCTCGCCGCCGATCCCGCTGCCGTTCGCCCTCGACTTCTACGGCAAGCAGCTCCAGTCGATGTGGGTCAACAACAACGGCAACGTGACCTTCGACGGCCCGATGTCCAACTACACGCCGGAGAATCTGGCGACGTTCACCCGCCCGACGATCGCGGCGTGGTGGGCCGACGTGGACACCCGGGGCGCACTGTCCATGCCGGCGCGCTACGGACTCGGCAACGTCGGCGGCCGCCAGGCGGTGTGCGTCGACTACGACCACATCGGCTACTACAGCGGCCACGACGACAAGCTGAACTCCCTGGAAATGTTCATCGTCGACCGCAACGACGTGGCCCCCGGCGCGTTCGACATCGTGCTCCACTACTCCCAACTGCAATGGGAGACCGGCGACGCCAGCGGCGGCACCGGCGGCCTCGGCGGCACATCGGCCGCGGTGGGGTACACGAACGGAACGGGCACGCCGGGAACCTTCCTGGAGGTGCCCGGGTCCCGGGTATCGGGCTCGTTCCTGGACGGCGCGCCGGGCAGCCTGGTGACGACGTCCACGAACAGCACGCAGCCAGGGCTGCATGTCTACCCGATTCGCAACTCATAGCACCGACATAGCGCCACACTCCGACCGCCGGGCCGCAGCCCGGCGGTCGGTTGCTGGTGCGCTCGCCGTCGCCGTTGCCGTTGCCAGCGGTCCCCGACAGGGCCCTGACAACGACGTCCGGGGCGTCCGCGTGTACGGACTTGTACAGGATTCGGGATTCCGCACAGGCATCTGAGGCATTGTGAGTGCTTGTGTCGGCCGCGGCCAGCACAGTTCGGTCAACCGCACGGCGTCTGGCCACGGAGATCGCTGTGGCCTGTCGTGCACTCTTGTCAGGAGGACTCTCATGGAAGCTCTCACCCTGCAGGCACCGCAGAGCGAGACCCTCATCACCGATGAGGAGTTCGACCTCATGCTCGGCGAGCTGGAGCTGGATGCTCCGGAACACTCGGAGAACCCCTCGACCTGTGCCATCAACCACATCTACTGCGCTCTGTAGCGCTCTGTAGTAAGCGCTTCTGAAGCGCACTACCTGGAAGAGCTCTGCCGAACAACGTCGTGGTGCCGCCGAAATCAGCGGCACCCGACTGTTGTCATGCCGCTTGCTTCCCTCAGGATTCTTCGCTCAGGATCGGCCGCGCGGCCGTGCCTTGACCACCCGACGGGGGCTGAATGGAACTGCGCGACGTGGGTGGCACGGTCCCTGCGCCCGAACTCCCGTCAGCGACACGCCGGTTGCTGAGGGCGCTGGCCGAGGGCAGGGTGGGCCGCGCGTTCCCGCCCGTGGTCGTCCCCGGGCCGGATGGCACGCTCGCCGTCGCACGCCCTCTGGGCGGTCCCTCCGATGCACGGGCCCTGGAGCATGCGCTGGCTGATGCCCGCTTCGCGCCGCTGCACGAGGTGCTTTTGCTGATCGACGCTTGGTGCGCACGGGCTGGCGCCGACAACGACAACGACGCCAGCGCCGGCCGCGGCCCGCGGGTCGATCCGCAGGTGCTGCGGCTGGAGAACGCGGACCTGTTCGGGCCGCTGCTCACCGAGACGCTGGAGTCCTGCGTGGACAGGCCGCCCGACCGCGACGACGGCTTCGCCGCCCGGCGGGCCGAGCAGTTCCTGGACTTCCTGACCCTGTTCCTTGAGCGGATGGCCCGCGACCAGCCCTGCGACCGACGGCTCACCGGTCTGTGGGCCAACGGCGATGAGACCCACAACGGCGGCCAGCGGGTGCTGCGCGTCGAGTTCGCCGACGGCACCCGGCTCGCGTACAAGCCGCGCCCGGCGACGGGCGAGATCCTGTTCCTGGACACCGAGAACTCGGTGTTCGCCCTCCTCAACGCACTGCCCGAGGCGGCCGGTCCGATCCGGCTGCCGACGTTGCGGAGTTGGCGGGGCAGCGGCCCGGACTCGGCGTGCTACTCCTGGCAGGAGTGGATCGAGCCGCCGGGCGCGTGGGGCGTCATGCGCTCCGCCGGCGAGCTGAAGCTGCGCGGTATCAGTCTCGAACCCCGTGCGGCGGCCCGCTACTGGCACCGCGTCGGGTCGCTGGCCGCCGCCGCGTTCGCGTTCGGGATCGCCGACCTGATCGGCGGCAACGTGCTGATCGGACAGCGCCCGGGGGACGGCGAGCCGCTGCCGTACCCGGTCGACCTGGAGACGTACTTCGGCGATCTCCAGCGGCTGTTCGAGACCGGCCTGCTGTTCGATCCCGCGGTCGGCGGGCACCACCACGTCGGCTTGGAGAACGTCGCGCGCTGGTGCGGCGCGCCGGACGGTCCCGCGACCTGCTGGCGCCCGCAGCCGGACGGCTCGCTGCGGATGGAACGGCGGACCCTGCCCCTGACCCGGACCGAGACCCGCACGATCGTCGGGGACACCGAGGGCCGCGTCGCCTACGGCCCCTACCTGACGGCGATGCTGCGCGGCATGTTCGACGCCTGGACGCTGATGTGCCGGAACCGTGCCCGGATCGCCGAGTTCATCGGGGAACAGGCCGCCGGGCACGTGGTGCGCGTGATCGCCAGGCCGACGGCCGAGTACCCGTACGGCGGCGAAGTCCCGTTCACCGACGGTGAGTCGGAGCAGCTTGCCCGCGGCGACGTCCCGTACTTCTTCCGCGCGGTCGACGGCGGTCCGCTGCTCGCGGTGCGGACGCCGCCCGGCCGTGAGCTGCGCACGTACCCGACCGATGCCCCGGTGTGGAACGAGGACCGGCAGTGGCCGCCGGTCGCCGCCGTCCGCGAAGGTGGGAAGCTGGACCTCGCCGGACTCGGCATCGCCCTGCGCGACGCGGTCGAGCACGTATACGGCGACCTGGAGCCACAGTACGGCGACCTCCACGACCCCGAGCGCGGCGTGCGGCTCAGCCTGCGCGGCCGGCGCGAGGGCGAGGCGTCGTTCGACTGGCCGCAGGCGGCTCGTCGCCTGACCTATGTCTGGGACGAGACGACGTTGCGGCTGCGCGTCGACCCCCTGAGCCCCCTGAGCGGCGCGGCCGTCCCGGCTGCTCGGACTGCCGCCGAGATCCGCGAACGGCTGGAGCGCCTGGGCCGGATCGACGCGTCGTTGCGCACCCCCTGGGCGGCCGGTGGCTTCGCCGACTCCGGGCTTCAGGCGCGGCTTGATCGGCTGACCAGCGCCGGGGTCGCCTGGCTGCGCGGAGTGGTCGCCGAGCACGGTTGGCCCGGCCGCGCCCTGGTCGGTGCGCAAGCCGCCACGGCCGCGACCGTGCTGCTCCAGCACCACACCGGCGACCTCGCGTTCCACCGCGAGTGCCTGGCGCTGGTCGAGGCGGCGGCCGAGAACGGCGACATGCTTCGGCGCGACGTCGCCTACCTCACCGACGCGCTGCGCCGGGCCGAGGGCCGCCCGCAGCTGTACGGCACGAAGTTCGAACGGGCCGCGGACGGCGAACTGAAGCCGTGCCCGATCGAGGACGAGGACCGCGTGGACGAGCGCCGCGCAGATGTCGGCCTCGGCCCGCTCGCCGACTACGCCGCCCTGCTGGCCCGCACATATCCGGCGCCTGAGAAGAAAGGGGTGCAGGCATGATCGCGACCGACTGGCCGGAACTGGTCGCCCGCGCCTGGGGCAAGGAGCCGGCCCTGCTCCCGGCAACCGCCCCGGCAGACACGGCACAGCTGCACCGCATGATCGTCGCCTCCTGCGAGCCCTTCCGCGCCGGAACGGTGTTCCGGACCTTCCCGCAGGTCCGGCTGCACACCCCGCTCGGCTGGCTCGGCGCGCCGGGGCGGCTGCTGCCCGACGTCGCGGACCCGAGCCCGGCCGCCTACCGGGCCCGG
>JABFWL010000244.1 GCA_013362315.1 Catenulispora sp.
GCGACCCGGGCGCCGGCCGCGGCCAGCGCCAGGGTGACGGCGCCGCCGATGCCGCGGGTGCCGCCGGTGACCAGGGCCCGGCGTCCTTTGAGCTCCAGATCCATGACCGCCGCCGTCCCCTCAGCCCTTGTTGATCCGGCCGGCCAGCGTCTTCAGCGCCAGCAGGAAGCCGACCACGCCGACGCCGGCGATCGAGGCCAGTCCGCCCAGCAGGGTGCTGGTGTGCCAGCCCTCGACGATCAGCGAGCGCAGCGCCGACAGGAAGTAGGTGACCGGGTTGTACTCGGCGATCGCCGACATCCAGCCGGCCAGCAGGTTGCGCGGCAGGAACGCGGTGGTCAGGAACGCGAACGGGAAGAAGATCATGAAGCCCGCCGAGTTCACCGTCTCCGGGCTGCCGCTGGCGAAGGCCAGCGCGTAGACGAAGCCGGAGTACGCCGTGGACCACGCCGAGGCCAGCACCAGGAACAGCAGGAAGCCGCCGATCCCGGAGGCGAAGCGCACGCCGAGCGCCACCGCGAGGCCGCTCACGCAGACCGCAAGGCCCAGGGCGATCAGGAAGTCGGCCAGCAGCATGCCGAACAGCAGCGAGGTGCGGCGGATCGGGGTCATCAGCAGCCGGTCGAAGTAGCCGCCGGCGATGTCCACCACGGCCTGGGTGGCCCGGGAGGTGCCGGTGACCGCGAACATGATCGCCACCGGCAGCTCGAACGCCTTGGCGTCGATGTGCGCGGTCTTGGCGATGGTGTGCTGCATCGAGCCGACGTTCACCGCGAAGAAGAACAGGCCGATGAACAGGTTCGGGATGACCGCCTCGGGGTTGCGCAGCGCGACCTTGATCGCGCGGGAGGCGACCAGCCACAGTTCGGCGCCCAGGGTGGGGCGCAGGGCGCGGGACGCGGCCGACACCGCGGTGGCGCCGGCGGTGCCGGGGGCGTCAGTGGCGGAGACCAGAGTGGTCATGAGGTGAGTGCCTCCTGTTCGAAGCGGCTTCCGGTGACCCGGAAGAAGACGTCGTCAAGGGTCGGGGTGCGCAGCGCGATGTCGGCGACGGCGGTGCCGTGCTGGGCCAGCGCGACCGCCACCGGGCCGATCCACTCCGCGCCGGAGTCGACCTGCACGCTGATCCGGTCGCCGGCGGCGGCCACGCCGGTGACCCCGGCCAGGGTCCGCAGTGCGGCGCTCGCCGACTCCTCGGCCGGGCCGTGGGTGCGGACGATGATGATGTCGGTGCCCAGCGAGCTCTTCAGCGCGCTCGGGGTGTCCTCGGCGGCCAGCCGGCCCTCGTTGAGGATGCCGACGCGCTGCGCGAGCTGGTCGGCCTCCTCCAGGTACTGGGTGGTGAGGAAGAACGTGATGCCGTGCTCGCGGTTCAGCTCGCGGACCTTGCGCCAGACCCGGGACCGGCTGTCCGGGTCCAGGCCGGTGGTGGGCTCGTCCAGGAACACCACCTCGGGCCGGGCGATCAGGGCCGCGGCGATGTCGACCCGGCGCATCATGCCGCCGGAGTAGGTGCCGATCCGGCGGCCGGCGGCCTGGCCGAGGTCCAGGATGTCCTCGACCTCCTCCACCCGGCGCGCGGCCTCGGCCTTGGACAGCCCGTACAGCCGGGCCTGCAGGGTGAGGAACTCCACCGGCGTCAGCAGCGGGTCCAGCGAGGAGTTCTGCAGCGAGGCGCCGATCCGGGCGCGCACCTGGAACGGGTGCGCCACCACGTCGTGCCCGGCCACCAGGACGCGGCCGGAGGTGGGCTTGAGCAGCGCGCACATGATGCGCAGGGAGGTGGACTTGCCGGCGCCGTTGGGGCCCAGGAAGCCGTAGATCTCTCCGCGTTCCACCTGGAGCGACAGGCCCCGCAGCACCTCGGTGTCGTCGTCGTAGCTCTTGCGCAGGTCCTCGACCTGCACGGCGTACGAGTCAGGAGTCGTCAACGTACTGCCTTTCTGTTTCGTGCTTTCTGTTTCGCGGTCCTGTTTCGTGGTCCTGTTTCGGGTGTCGGGGGCGCGGGTCAGGACCGCGCTGCCGCGGCCGGGACCTCGGCGGCTTGCCGGGTCAGCCACTCGCCGAGCGTGTAGCCGTGGCTCTGGGCGTCGAAGACCCGGAAGGAGGCCGCCCTGACGTTCCCGGCGCGGGCCCAGGCCTGGATCGCCCGGTGCTCCTCGCAGGAGGCGTAGGCCTGCAGCGCCTCGGCGCTGTGCCAGAAGCTGATCGAGATCACGGTCAGCGGCTTGGGCATCCAGGACTTGATCTGGATGAAGCCCGGGGCGTTCTTCAGGTTCTTGCCGGTGAGCTTGGCGGCCGGCCGCATGACCCGCAGGAACTGCCACAGGGAGTACTTGACTATCCCGAACAGCATCACCTCGGCCTGCACGATCTCGGGCGCCGCGTCGAACTCCTGGGTGCGCATCGCAGGGTTCTCCCTTCTCCTGTCTCCTGGGCGGATCCGCACGGACACCCACCATGGTTCGGGCAGGTCGCGGCGGCCTTCAACGGATTGCGGTGGCGCGGGGGCGCCATGGCGGCATCTCGCCGGGGAGGGATGGGGAGGACGGATCGGGGGCGGTACGGGTTTTGCGGGCGGTACGGGTTTTGCGGGCGGTTCAGGTTTGCGAGTGGCACAGCTGCGGCGCACACCGGACATGGCGACCCCTCGCCAGGTCGAGGTACCTGTGCCGGGCTTGCGCGGCACTTACTGTCGCAGCGCGGACGCATATCCATCCAGCTGCCGGCTGGCGGCTCGACTCCGACTGACAGGGGATGTCATGAAGTTCTCGCTCTTCCTCAACCCGCAGATCCCCGGCTCGGGCTGCATGGACGAGGACAACGCCAAGGCGAAACGGCCGATCGGCCGGGACACCGAGTCCTACCAGGCGATGCTGGACGAGATCCGGCGGATAGCGGTGCAGGCCGACCAGACCGGCTTCGACGCGATCATGTTCAGCGAGCACCACTTCCACTCCGAGGGCTACGAGGCGTCCGTCAACCCGCTGATGATCCTGACGGACCTGGCGGCGCGCACCGAGCGGATCCTGCTGGCCCCGCTCGGCCTGGTGCTGCCGGCCTGGGACCCGGTGCGGGCCGCCGAGGACGTGGCGCTGCTGGACCAGTTCACGCGCGGGCGGCTGCGGCTCGGCTTGGCCCGCGGCTACCAGAACCGGTGGGCGAACGTGCTGGGGCAGCGCTGGCATGCCGGGGCTACCAACGGCGACGGCGGCAGCATCGATGATCGGAACTTCGAGGTCTTCGGGGAGATTCTGAAGATCATGAAGATGTGCTGGACCGAGACGACGGTGCGGTACAAGAGCGAGATTCTGGGCGGGTACTCGATTCCGTTCCCGTTCGACGGGATCGAGAACTGGCCGGCTGTGGAGTGGACTCGGGACTTCGGCGCGGTGGACGAGCTGGACGAGAATGACGTGGTCAAGCGGGTGTGTGTGATTCCCCGGCCGTATCAGGATCCGTATCCGGAGATGTGGCAGCCGTTCACGTTGTCGGATCGGTCGATCGTGCGGTGCGCGGCGGAGGACATGGTGCCCTGGATGTTCACGCCGGATCCGGCTGACCATCGGGCTAAGGCGGAGCTGTACCAGGCGGAGGCGGCGCGGCATGGGCGGCAGTACAAGGTCGGGGAGCACACCGGGCTGTTGAAGATCATCGGGTGTGCGGATACGCGGGAGAAGGCGGTGGAGACGTTCGGGCCGAGTATGTTTACGGATTTCGCCACGTTCTTCGGTTCGTTCGGGTTCCTGGACCACGACGAGGATCCGAATGCTGTGCCGGATCCGGATGATCATTCGGGGTTGGGGCCGGTGGCGCTGTTGGGGAACCCCGACGACATCAAGCGGGGGCTGGAGAAGGTCGTGAACAACATTCCGGATCTGGAGTGGATCGCGCTGTTCATGACGGGGCAGCAGGGTGGACTGCCGATTGATGAGGTGCTGCGGAGTCTGGAGCTGTTCGCTGAGAAGGTGATTCCGGAGTTCCAGGACTGAAGCTTCAGGACTGAGTAGTAATGAATCGGGGCATATCCGCCCCACCCTCTCCCGCGGTGCTCAGCGACTCACGCTGGGTGTGGCGCGGGTCGTCAGACCCTCCGGCCGGGTACCCCTCCCCCGGCCGGAGCGCACTTTCGCGCTGTGCGCTTCGTACCGCCGACCACCGAAAGGCTCCCATGTCCATCAGCATCGAATCCCCGACCGCGTTCCGCATCGTGCCGCAGGGTCCGTTCTCCTGGGACCTGTGCTCGGACTTCGCGACCAGCTGGCCCTCGATGCGAAATCAGTCCGCGCGTACCGCTGACGGTGGTGTGGCGATGGCGTTTATCGCGGACAAGACGTACACGCCGGCCGCCGTACACCTGCATTACCGCGACGGCGAGGTCCACGGGCAGCTCGCCGGCTGGGGCGAGGCCGAGCCGGACATCGCGCGGGTGGCGGGGCAGGTGGCACGCATCTTCTCCCTGGACCACGACGCCACCACGTACCCGGAGGTTGGCGAGCGTGATCCTGAGGTGGGCAAGCTCATGGCTGCGCTGCCGGGGCTGCGGCCGGTGAATTTTCCGTCACCGTACGAGCTCTGCTACTGGGCCATCATGAGTCAGCGGGTGAATCAGAACACTGTTGCGGCCCTGAAGGGGCGGCTGATGGCTGCGCATGGGTCGATCTTCGAGATCGGCGGTGTGACTGTCGGCGCCATTCCGGGGCCGGCGAAGATGCGGACGCTGGAGAGCATTGCTGGTGTCGCGGCTGTCAAGGTGGATCGGCTGCGCGGCATGGCTGAGACGGCGTTCACTACGCAGCTGCTGGATGTGGAGCACTTGCTCTCGCTCGGCGAGGAGGCCACCCCGGCTGCACGCGCGATTCCGGGGATCGGAGCGTTCTGGTCGCAGGGGATCTATATGCGGACGTGCAGCGTTACTGATGTCTGGCCTACTGAACCGATGTCCGATGCGGTTCTCGGTGCGCTGCACGGGCTCGGCGATCAGCCGAGCGCCGCCGATATCGAGCGTCTGACGGAGGTCTACAAGCCGTGGCGGACCTGGGTCTGTGTGTTGATGCGTTTTGCTGCTGGGCGGCAGGTGGTGCCGGGGGTGGCTGGGCGGGAGGGGCGGATTCGGGCTTCGGCTCGGGGGCGGGGGTAGGGGCAGG
>JABFWL010000006.1 GCA_013362315.1 Catenulispora sp.
CCGGGCCTTCGAGCGGGCCGGGGCGGCGCCGGTGCGCCGGGGCGCGGCGCTGCCGCTGCCACTGCGGCGGATGATCGGCGTGAAGGTCGCCGCCGTCGCCGGAGCGCTGACGGTGACCGGCGTGGCGGTGGCGGCGGAGGCCGATGTGCTGCCCTCGCCGATCCAGCGGGTCGCGCACCAGGTGCTCGGCGGGGTCGGGGTGCCCGACCCGGAGCCCGACACCACCGCCTCCGGGGCGGTCCCGAACGGATCGTCGAGTTCGTCGGCCCGGCCGGGGACGCCGCGTCCGACCGGTTCCCCGGCGGCCGGAACCACCTCGGGTGGTGGTGTCCCGCTGCCCGGCACGCCGACCGGGACGGTGAACCCGAGCACGCCGGGGGCGAGCGGTTCGACCGCCGAGGCCGACGTCACGACGCTGTGCCGGAGCTACGCCGCGCAGCGGGCCGGCTCCGGCGAGCCATTGAGCGGGCACGATCGGCGCCGCCTCGCGACGCTGGCCGGCGGCGAGGACAAGATCCCCGACTTCTGCGCCCGGGTGCTCGCGGCCGCGCCGTCGACGCCCGGTTCGCAGCGGTCGGACGGTCCCGGGCCGAGCAGTGTGCCGAGCCCGTCCAAGGACCACAAGCCCACCGGCACCGAGAGCTCGGAGCTGCCGTCGTCCACCAGCAGCCCTGGGGGCGGCAACGGGCACGGCCACAACACGAGCGCGCCGCCGAGCCCGTCCCACACTCCGCATCTGAGCAAGTCCTGACCTGCGGCGGTAACGGTAGCGGGGCTCGCGGCGCCTCTTCCGGCAAGAGGGATCGCGGCATGCGAGCCCGGCCGTACCCATCCCTGCCGGCCGGTCCTCCGGATCGGGCCCCGCCGCTTCGGCGGCGGGGCCCGACCGACAGCTCACGGCGAAGGACGACCAGGAACAGTGCAGAATCCGACCGGGCGGCAGCGGCCGACGCATCCGATACCGCGCCCGCGTCCGCACGGTCCGGCCGATCTGGGAGTCCTCGCCGAGGATCTCGATTACCTCGCGGAGGTGCACGACCGTTCCCAAGCACCGGAGCCAGAAACGGGGATTTACAGCCCGGCGCAGGTCAGCGGGCTGGGTTTGGGCGCTGAGGCCGGATACGCGCACAGCGGATTCGCCGCCGCCGGGCACGCGCAGAGCCGATACACCGGTGCCGGGTACCCGGAGAACGGATACGCCGCCGCCGGGCACGTGGGGAGCGGATACACCGCTGCCGGATACGCGGAGAACGGATACGCCGACTCCGGCCACTCGGGCAGTGGATACGCCGGTACCGGACTCTCAGGTGCCCGGCACGCCGACTCTGACTTCGCAGCCGACGACGACTTCCCCGCCGAAGCTGCACCCGCAGAGGCCGCGCCCGCCGGACCGATCTTCGTGGACGCCTCCGGGCGGCGGCGCAAGCTGGCCCGGCGCGCGTCCTTGGCGGCGCTCGCGGTGGTCGCTGGATACGCCGGGCTACTGGCCGTGAGCTTCGCCGGCGGTCCGATCCCGCCGAATACGCTGCTTCCGGTGCCGGGCATGCCGTCGGAGAAGGCTCAGGCGCCGGCTTCGACGTCGGTGGCGGAGAACGGCGCCTCGACCACCGCGAAGGCGGGCGGCACCGAACATCCGGCGGCCGGCAGGCCCGTCGGCAGCACCTCCGAGCACCGGCCGGAGACCCACCCCGGCACGACCGCCGGGAAGCCCGGAGTGGGGACACCGTCCGTGCCGCAGCCCACGACGACGAGCTCCGCGGCGCCGCCGACACCGACGCCGACCATGCCGCCGACCGGCATCCCGGTCTCGGTGTCCTCGACCGCCCACGGCAATCCGACGCCGCCGGGGCACCAGCGCAAGTCGTCGCCGGGACCGACCGGCTGAGGCTGCGACAGCCGGTTCCAGACCGGATTCCCACCGGTTCCAGACCGGAGTCAGATCCGTATCGAGTCCCGTATCGAGTTTCCGTATCGAGTTCCATGACCGGTTCCGTTCCTCAGCTCTGGAACCGGTCTGGAACCAGCCCGACCGCCCACCGGCCGCTGACCTCGCCACCCACCGGCCCCGACAGCCCCCATCGAGATGCCGACCCCACCTCCTCGCCCTGATCCCGACCGCGGTGACCGCCCCACGCCGCCGCGCTCCCATCCCGGCACCATTCCGGCGCCGCGCAATCCCGGGCGGCCGCCGCGCGGGCCGAGCCGTCCGCCGCGGCAGCCGCCGGTGCGGCATCGCGGCGTCAAGACCCGCAACACCCCGCGGAGCCACTGGCTGCTGATGGCGGCGATGACCTTGGCCCTGGCCTGCATGCTGCTGCTCGGCGGCATCCTGAACCACCAGGTCGGAGGCGAGGGTGCGGGCGGGCCGCACGAGCCGCTGGGCGGGGCGGGGGTGCCGGCGGCGATCGCCGGCGGCGGACCGGTGGTCGACACCCGCGCGGGCAGCGAGCGTTCGCTGGCCGCGCAGCCCGGCAAGGTGGCGCTGACCTTCGACGACGGCCCCGACCCGCGATGGACGCCGCAGGTGCTGGCGGTCCTGGCCAAGCACCATGTGCCGGCGACGTTCTTCGTGATCGGCGCGCACGTCGCGCAGCATCCCGGGCTGGTGCGCCAGGAAGTGGCCGCCGGTGACGAGGTCGGCGTGCACACCTTCACCCACGCCGACCTGGCCACCGCGCCGGCCTGGCGCCGGAACCTGGAGTTCTCGCGGACCCAGTCGGTGATCGCCGGAGCCGCTGGCGTGTCGACCCTGCTGCTGCGGCCGCCGTACTCCTCCGAGCCCGATTCGCTGGACCGCTTGGACTGGGCCGCGCTGCAGGATGCCGGCCGGCACGGCTACCTGGTGGTGCTCGCCGACCGCGACACCGAGGACTGGCGCCGTGACGGCGTGCAGAAGATCGTCGACAACGCCCTGCCTCCCGCTGCTGCGTCGCAGGCCGGGGCGGCTGCGCCCGCTCCGCCGCCGGCTTCCGGAGCTAAAAACGGGAACGACCCCAAGAACCCGAAGGCCGGGGCTCCGGCCGCCCCGGCTCCGCCGCCCGGCTTCGTCCTGATGCTGCACGACGGCGGCGGCGACCGGTCGCAGACCGTCGCGGCCCTGGACCAGCTCATCCCGGCGCTGCAAGCCCGCGGCTACACCTTCGACACCGTCGGCGGGGCCATCGGGGCGCCCTCGCCGATGGCGCCGGCCGACACGGCCGCCCGCTGGAAGGGCGAGGCGCTGATCGCCGCGGTCGGGGTCTCCGGGTTCGTCGTGCACTGGCTCGGCTGGGCCGTGTTCGCCGCCGGCGTCGTGGCCGGGGTGCGGATCCTGATCCTGCTGGTCGCGGCCCGGCGGCACAAGAAGCGGCGGGCCGCGTCGTGGGGTCCGCCGGTGCGGCGCCCGGTGTCGGTGATCGTGCCGGCCTACAACGAGGAGGCCGGCATCCGCGCGACCGTGGAGTCGCTGTCGGCGAGCCGGCACCCGATCGAGATCATCGTGGTCGACGACGGCTCCACCGACGGCACCGCCGCGGTGGTCGGTGACCTCATCGCGCACCGGCGTCCCGGGCTGCCGCCGCTGCGCCTGATCCGCCAGGCCAACGGCGGCAAGCCGGCGGCGCTGAACACCGGTGCCGCCGCCGCGCGCGGCGACCTGCTGGTGATGATGGACGGCGACACCGTCTTCGAACCGGAGACGATCGCCTGGCTGGTGCAGCCGTTCGCCGACCCCTCGGTCGGCGCGGTTTCCGGCAACGCCAAGGTCGGCAACCGCAAGGGCATCCTGGGCCGCTGGCAGCACATCGAGTACGTGGTCGGCTTCAACCTGGAGCGGCGCATGTACGACCTGGCCGGCTGCATGCCGACGGTGCCCGGCGCGGTCGGCGCCTTCCGGCGCGAGGCGCTGGCCCGAGTCGGCGGCGTCAGCGACGACACCCTGGCCGAGGACACCGACCTCACCATGGCCGTGATCCGGGACGGCTGGCGCGCGGTGTACGAGGAGCGGGCCGTGGCCTGGACCGAGGCGCCGACGTCGCTGCGGCAGTTCTGGCGGCAGCGCTACCGGTGGTGCTACGGCACGCTGCAGGCCATGTGGAAGCACCGCCGCAGCGTGCTGCGGCGCGGTGCCGAAGGCAAGCTCGGCCGGCGCGGCCTGACCTACATGCTGCTGTTCCAGGTGCTGATGCCGTTGTTGGCTCCCGTGGTCGACGTTCTGGCCGTCTACGGGCTCGTATTCGACGACGCGGCGAAGGTCGGCGCGGTGTGGCTGGCGTTCCTGGCGGTGCAGGCGCTGATGGCGCTGTACGCGTTCCGGCTGGACGGCGAGCGTCCGACCGCGCTGTGGACGCTGCCGCTCCAGCAGGTGGTCTACCGGCAGTTGATGTACCTAGTGGTAATCCACTCACTGGTGACGGCGGTCGTCGGCACCCGCCTGCGCTGGCAGCGGATGCAGCGGCATGGCAGCTTCAACGCCCCGGCCGCAGGTCAGAGCCCTCTTTAGCAGCGTGCGGCCAGGGGTGTAACGCCAGCAGAACCTGTGACGCCTATATGTCGGCGAGAAGGTGGCATCTCGTACAGCGTTCGGCTCCGGAACCCGTCGCCCATTCCCGGCGGGATCCGGAGCCGAATGCTTTTATGCGTTGCGATCACTGCCTGGTTGCGGGAGCTTGGTCGCACGATGAACGAGATGAACGAGAAAGATGTAGTCCGCTTGTCGAAGCGGATGTCGAACTGGCTGCGCCACAACCCCGAAGCGATCGGCCTGACGATGGATGAGGCCGGCTGGGTGCTCGTCGACGATCTCCTCGCGCAGGCCGCCGCGCACGGCCGGGCGTTCAGCCGCGAGCAGCTGGACCAGGTCGTGGCCGAGAACAACAAGAAGCGGTTCGAGTTCGACGACTCCGGGACGCTGATCCGGGCCCGGCAGGGGCATTCGGTGCCGGTGGAGCTGGGATACGAGCCGGCCGAGCCGCCCGACGTGCTCTATCACGGCACCGGGCAGAGCTCCGTCGCCCTGATCCGGCGCGACGGGTTGCTGCCGATGAACCGCCACGCCGTGCACCTGTCCGTAGACGTCGAGACCGCGGTGAAGGTGGGTTCCCGGCACGGGAAACCGGCGGTGCTCGCCGTGGCCGCCGCCCGCATGC
>JABFWL010000188.1 GCA_013362315.1 Catenulispora sp.
ACCCGGGTCCGCGCCCGGCGCGGGCGGCGGCACCGGCGGCGCCACCGTCCCGACCGACAGCCGCAGCCCGGTCTGGGCCTGGATCTCGCAGTCCGCGGCCGACAAGGTCCACGTCTCCGTCGGCGACGGGTTCGTCCTGAAGTCGGACGTGTGGTCCCGGCCGGTGGCGGTGACGATCGCCGGGATCTTCGCCCCGGTCGACCCGGCCGACCCCTGGTGGGTGCAGCCGGACACCCAGGCGCCCACCACCTTGGCCACGGCGCGGGTCGACCTGGTCTTCGATCCGGTGGAGAAGGAGGAGAAGAAGTTCTGGCACGCCGACCTGCTGCTGAACAACGACGGCGCGCAGCTCGCCGGCCTGGCCACGGGGATGGGCGTCAGCTGGAGCTTCCCGCTCAAGCCGGACGCGATCACCACCGCGAACGCCGGGCGTGTGGTCGACGACCTGAACCGGGTGAAGACCGGCGCCGGCCTGCCCGCCCTGCCGAAGATCGACGACCGCTTCACCGGTGAGTCCTTCGACATCCTGCGCTCCCCCGGAATCACCTCGCAGCTGGGCCAGGTCCTGGCCGGCTACCTGGGGTACGCCGGCACCTCCATGGTCGTCATGTCGCTCGGGCTGGCGACGCTGGCCGCGATCGCGGTCGGGGTGCTGGCGCTGGCGGTCCGGCTGCTCATCCACCGGCAGCGCGCCGACCTGGTGGTGGCGCGCGCCCGCGGCGCCTCGCTGCGGGAGCTGGCGTGCAGCGTCGGCTTCCAGGTGGCGGCGGCCACGGCCCCGGCGGTGGCGGTCGCGCTGGCCGCGGCCCGGGCCGCCGGGTACGCGCGGATCGACGCCGGCAGTGTGCTGCTGGCCCTGGGTGTGGTGGCCGGCTCATTCGGGCTGGCCGGTGTGCAGACCGCGGCGGCGCTGCGCGGCAGCACCGGTGCGCTGGGCTTCCTGACCCGCAGGCTCGGCAGCCGGACCGACGCCGCCGTGCGCGCCGGCCTGGAGCTCCTCGTGCTGGCCCTGCTGGGCGCGCAGATCATGACCCTGCGTTCGCACGGCATCGGGTCGGCGACCACCGGCATCGATCCGGTGGTGGCCACGCTGCCGGTCACGGTGGCGCTGGCGGCCGGGGTGGTGCTGCTGCGGGTGGCCCCGCTGGTGCCGCGCACGCTGGCGTTCCTGCTGGGCGCCGGGCGCGGGGCGACCGGATTCGTGGCCACCTCCTCGGCCCGGCGCGACGCGGTGATCGGCGGGCTGGCCGCGGTGGTGATCCTGGCGACGCTGTCCGGCTCGGTGTTCGGCGCGACGTTCACCCGCTCGCTGTCCGAGGCCCGCTCCGAGAGCCAGTGGTCGGCGGTCGGCGCCGGCGCGCACGTCACCGACCCGTTCGCGGGCTTCGGCAGCTCCCGGATCAGCAACGCCGACCTGGACAAGCTCAAGGCGCAGCCGGGGGTCACCGCGGTGGCCGGGGGCGTCCTGGACGACAGCGCCACCTTCACGACCGTGATGGGCTCGACCGATCCGGGGATGCCGATCAGCTTCGTGGCGCTGGACGTCGCCGCGTACCTGGACGTCATCAAGGGCACACCGCTGGACACGCCGTCCCTGCACCGGGCGCTCAGCGCTCTGGCCCAGGCCTCGGCCGCGCGGCCGGTCGCGGACTACAGCCAGGCGAACACGCCGCGGCTGCCGCTGCCGGCGCTGCTGACCTCCGGGGCGGCACTCGGCAGCGTGGGCCAGGTGCAGGGCGCGGTGCAGTACGCCGGGATGCCGGTGTCGATCGTGGGCGGCACTCCGGTCCTGCCGAGGGGCGTCGTCACGACCAAGGAGCCGGTGCTGGTCGTGGACTACCAGGTACTCAAGGCGTCGCTCGGCGTCGAGCCGACCCGGTCCGAGGCGTGGGTGGCCGGCAGCCGCAGCGCGCTGGCCGCGCTGTCCGTCGCCGGACTGCTGTCGGACGCCGGCGACCAGGTCGCCGTGCAGGCGGGCCTGGCCGACTCCGGCGGCAGCCGGGAACTCGACCGGCTCACCGAGCGCGTCTACGCCGGGGAGACGGTGCTGGAGGGCCTGCTGTGCGCGCTGGCGGTGCTGCTGACGCTCGCCGCCGGCTCGACGGCGCGGCGCAAGGCGGCGGCGTTCCTGGCCACGATGGGCTTCGGGCGCGGGCGGCTGCGGCGCATCGCGGTCCTGGAGGCGCTGCCGGTGCTGCTGGTGGTCACGGCCGGCGGCGTGGCGACCGGGCTGGCGACGGTGCCGCTGCTGGCCGGCTCGGTCGACCTGACGTCGCTGGCCGGGCTCGCGTCGTCGCGGCTGACCGTCCGGGTCGACGTCGCGGTGGTGGTCGCGGCCGCGATCGCGGTGCCGGGCGTGGCGCTGCTGGCGGTGTTCCTCGAGGCGGCGCTGCGGCGGCCGATGACGCTGGTGGGGACGTTGCGGTCGGAGCGGTGAGGGGTCGGGGAAGACGGGGAAGACGCGGAGCACCGTGTCTTCCCCTACTCCCCCGACAGGCTTTCAGCCGGCGGGCTCTCAGTCGGTCAGGTGGGTGGCGACCTCCGCCGCCGCGTCGTCGCCGTAGGCCACCGCGAACCGCTCCAGGAAGTGGCCGCGCTGCAGGTCGTACTCCTGCGGGCCGACCGTCTCGATCACAAGCGTGGCCAGCATGCAGCCGACCTGCGCCGCGCGCTCCTCGCCGGCGCCCCAGGACAGGCCGGCGATGAAGCCGGCGCGGAAGGCGTCGCCGACGCCGGTCGGGTCCGCCTTCAGCTCCTCCTTGGGGGCCGGGACCTCCAGCACCTGCACGCCGCCGTCCGGGGCCGGCCGGGAGATGCGGACGCCCTGCGGGCCCAGGGTGGTCACCCGGGCGCCGACTCGGTGCAGGATCTCGGCGGCGCCCCAGCCGGTCTTCTGCTCGATCAGCGCGGCCTCGTACTCGTTGGTGAACAGGTAGCGCGCGCCGTCCACCAGGCGCCTGATGTCCTCGCCGGACATCCGGGCCAGCTGCTGGGAGGGGTCGGCGGCGAACGGGATGCCGCGGTCCCGGCACTCGTCGGTGTGCCGGACCATCGCCTCCGGGTCGTCGGCGCCGACCAGCACCAGGTCCAGGCCGCCGACCCGGTCGGCGATCGGCTGCAGCTCGATCAGCCGGGCCTCGGCCATGGCGCCGGTGTAGAAGGAGGCGATCTGGTTGTGGTCGGCGTCGGTGGTGCACACGAAGCGCGCAGTGTGCAGCAGTTCGCTTATCCGCACCGAATCGCAGTCCACGTTGTGCCGCTCCAGCCAGGAGCGGTACTCGGCGAAGTCCTCGCCGGCGCTGCCGACCAGGATCGGGCGCAGGCCCAGCTTGCCCATGCCGAAGCAGATGTTCGGGGCGACCCCGCCGCGGCGGATCTCCAGGGAGTCGACCAGGAAGGACAACGACACGGTGTGCAGCTGCTCGGCGACCAGCTGCTCGGCGAAGCGGCCGGGAAAGCTCATCAGGTGGTCGGTCGCGATGGAACCGGCGACTGCTACGCGCACGGGGGACTCGCTATCTGTGGGAGGAGCTGGCGGATGAGGTGGCGGATCGGTGGCGGATCAGGCGGATCAGCGGCGGATCAGTACGGGGGCGGATCGGGGGCGGATCGGCGGGGTTCGCGGGCATGACGAATGGGTGAGCCCGGCTTGCGGGCTCACCCAAAACGTACTGCGGTTCCTTCGACGATGGCTTAAGCGCCGCCGGAAGGAAGGCGTTTTCTTAGATTTTCGTCCCGAGGGCTTAGCTGGAGCTGAGCTCTTAGCTGAAGCTGTCGCCACAGGCGCACGACGAGCCCGCGTTCGGGTTGTCGATCGTGAAGCCCTGCTTCTCGATGGTGTCCACGAAGTCCACCGTCGCACCGGCCAGGTACGGCGCCGACATGCGGTCGGTGACCACGTTCACACCGTCGAACTCCGCGACGACGTCACCGTCGAGGGACCGGTCGTCGAAGTAGAGCTGGTAGCGCAGACCCGAGCAGCCGCCGGGCTGCACGGCGACCCGCAGCGCCAGGTCGTCCCGGCCTTCCTGCTCCAGCAGCGACTTCACCTTGCCCGCGGCTTCCGCGGTCAGGATGATGCCCTGCCCGACAGTCGCCTCCTGCGAGGTCTCCGTCTGCACGGTCATATGCGTACTCCTTCATCTGGACACCGGCGCCCCGTGGAGCGCGCCTGCACAACCAGGGCAACCACGCGCCGCCGGAAGCTATTCCACCCCCATGGTCGCACAGGTCCGGCTGGAGCGTGCGTGCGCTGTGGGGGGCCTCATAGCGATAATTCCAGCGTGGGCCTGCGCGAAGAGAAGAAACGGCGAACCCGCGCCGCGCTGAGGCACGCCGCCCTGGCGTTGTTCCTGGAACGCGGGTTCGAGCAGGTGACGGTCGCCGAGGTGGCCGCCGCGGCAGGGGTGTCGGTGAACACCGCGTTCAACTACTTCCCGGCCAAGGAGGACCTGTTCTTCGACCGGCAGGGCGAGGTGGAGGCCCAGCTCGCGAGCTGGGTGCGGGAGCGGACGCGGGGACGCTCCCCGAGCCAGGCCGTACGCGACGGCGTGCTGCGGGCACTGGCCGAAGGCGATCCGAGCATCGGGCTGTCGCCCGAGGCGGAGGCTTACTGGCGCACCATCGACGCGAGCCCCGCGCTGCGGGCCCGCTCCCGGGAGAGCAGCGAACGCGCCGAGGCGGCTCTGGCCGCCGCGCTGGCCGAGGAGGCGCCGCCCGACGATCCGCTGCCGCGGCTGCTCGCCGGCGCGCTGGCGGGGACGTTCCGCGCGGTGGTGGCGGAGATCCGGCAGAAGCTCGCGGCTGGGGAGGATGTGGCGGTGGTGCGGGTGGAGATGACGGGGGCGGTGCAGCGGATGTTTGATGCGTTGATTGCTGCGGAGGATTGAGGGGGCGGGGCGGGGACGTGGCGGGGCGGGGCAGGGCGCTCTTGTGTGGCTGCTGGGGCTGGCGGTGTGGCTGCTGGGGCTGGCGATCGGGGAGGTGGTCACCTTTCAAGCGAAGATCAAAGGCCGTGAAAGGCCGGTGCCTCCGGCGGGCCTCGATTCCCTCGGGGAACATGCGCGAGTCCATAGGAGGGTGCTGTTAGGCGCAGCGCCGGCGGTT
>JABFWL010000144.1 GCA_013362315.1 Catenulispora sp.
CACCAGCACGTTCTTCACCCACTGCCGAGGCCTGGCCGCAAGCACCAAAGCCACCGGAAGCGACGGACGCCGACGCAGATCGGCGGGAAGGTCCGCGGGACTCGCGGCGGCGGGGGGCTCCGGATTCGGCGCCTGCTGCTCGGCGGACTGCGTGGGGAGGGATGTCACCGGGTAAACCTATCGGATCGTCGAATCGCGGAGCGTCACCAGTTCGGACCAAACGCGGTCCGTTTCCCGGTCGAGGTCGGCCAGCGAGCCGTTGTTCACGATGACGAAATCCGCCGCGGCCAGCCGGTCCGAGCGCGAGGCCTGCGCCGCCATCCGCGCGGCGGCGTCCGCTCGGGACATGCCGCGGTCGGCGAGCAGTCGCGCGAACCGGACCTCGTCGTCGGCGTCGACCACGATCACCGCCGCGTATCCGCGGTCCGCTCCGCCCTCGACCAACAGCGGAATATCGTAGACGACGATGCCGCCGCGCGGGGCCGAAGCGGCCCATTCGGCCATCAGCGCGCCCACCCGGGGGTGCACGATCGCGTTGAGGGCGGTGCGGCGCTCGGGGTCGGCGAACACGATGGCGCCGAGGCGGGCGCGGTCGAGGGCGCCGTCCGGGCCGACCACCTCGGGCCCGAACTCCTTCACGACTTCTTCAAATCCCTCGGTGCCGGGCTCGACCACGGCGCGGGCGGCGAGGTCGGCGTCGACGACAGTGGCGCCGCGCGCGGCGAGGCGTTTGAGGACTTCGCTCTTGCCGGAGCCGATGCCGCCGGTGAGGCCGACGTTGAGGGTGGCCGGGCGGCTCGGGCCGGACGCGTCCGTCGCGTTGAGCGAGCCGGGTGAGCTGTGTGAATCGTCTGCGCCGTTCATGAAGCTCCGTTCGTTTCGCGGTCACCGTCTTCAGAAGGCTAACGTTGCCGTGCGCTCACGGTCTCGACGTGGGTCACACCACCTGCCTGGAACGGATTCCCACGGATGCCGACGGACACGCCGCCCCCGCCCGCCGCTGACGGGCCATCGGCGCGCGCCGCGAACCGGCAGGAGCGGGCTGCGCACGAGCGGGGGCGTGTCGCGAACCGGCAGAGCCGGCCGGCGCGCTGGAAGGCGGTCGCGGGGTCGGCGGTGCTGGCGGTCGGGGTGTTCGCCATCGGCTACGGCTGCACCGGCGGCTCGGCGCCGGCGGCGGCCAGGCCGGGGCCGCCGGTGACGGTGACGAGCCAGACGCCCGAGCCGCAGACCAAGGGCGGGAGCCTGCCGGCGGACCGGACGCAGCCGTCGACGGCGGCGTGTGCGACCAAGCGGCGGCCGGCCGGCTGGGCCAAGACCGAGAACGCCCAGCACGGTGACGCGTCATGGCGGGCCAGCTACGACACCGATCCCTCGTCGGACATAGTCGCCGGCTATCTGGACCAGGTCAGCGCGGCGTGCGGGGACACGGTGGGGCTGCACCTGTCGGGCTATGTGTCCTCGGCGTCAGTGACCGCCTACCGGATCGGCTGGTACGGCGGCGCGGGCGGGCGTGTGGTGTGGAGCGAGGCGAAGGTGCCGGTGGCCGCGAGCCAGGTGAAGAACTCCGGGGCGCCGACCTACACGGTCGAAGCGTCGTGGCCGGTCGCGGCGCGGATATCGATCACTCAGGCGTGGACGCCCGGGTTCTACCTGCTGGTGGTGCGGGCGCGGCCGCACGACGCGGGCGACGCGATCCCGCTGGTGGTGCGCGACGACAGCGACGGCAACGGCGCGCCGGGCAGCGGCAGCTCGCCGCTGCTGCTGCAGGCTTCGGTGCTGACCTACCAGGCGTATAACAACTACGGACGGTACAGCCTGTACTACGGCCCGAAGGACCAGTCGAGCAAGCGCACGGACCGCTCGCGGGTGGCGTCGTTCGACCGGCCGTCCAACGGCGACGGCTACCAGGCGCCGTTCCTGTATGACATCCCGCTGATCGGGGAGGCCGAGAAGCTGGGCCTGGACATCGACTACACCACGGACGTCGACGTGGACCGGCGGCCCAGCCAGGTCGCGGCACACAAGGCGCTGCTGATCGGCGGGCACTCGGAGTACTGGACCCGGCGGATGTACGACGCGGCGGTCTACGCCCGCGACAACGGGACCAACATCGCGTTCTTCGGCGCGAACGAGGTGTACTGGCATGCGCGCCTGGAGCCCTCGCCCGCCGGGCCGGACCGGCGGATGGTGGTGTACCGGCAGGCGGCCGAGGACCCGCTGGCCAAGTCCGACCCGGCGCAGGCGACGGTGCTGTGGGACTCCCCTCAGCTGCAGCGCCCGGAAGCGACGCTGGTCGGCCCCGCCTACGGCGAACTCGGCGCGACCGGCGGCGCGTTCCGGGTGCTGCAGCCGGACTCGTGGATCCTGGCCGGCACCGGCGCGGTGAAGGAACAGGTGCTGAAGGACTCGCTCGGCGGCGAGTACGACACGGTGAAGAACGACTACGCGACCCCGCCGGACATCGACGTGATCGCCGCGGCCCCGATCCTGTTCAGCGGACAGCCGGCGATGGCGACGATGTCGTACTATTCGGCGCCGTCGGGGGCCGGGGTGTTCGCGGGCGGCATGACGTACTGGGACTGCCAGCTGGTCCAGCAGTGCAAGAACCATGAGGTGAATCCGTCCACGGCGAAGCTGCTGACAACCATGACCGACAACGTGTTGCGAGACTTCGCGCAGGGCCCGGCGGGGCAGCGGCATCCTTCGGCGCATCGGCCGGCGCCGAGCGCGCGGGCGCTGATCTCGTCGGCGGCGTCGCAGAGCGATGTCGGGATCGGTCCGCCGGCTCCGGCCCGGTAACATCACGGAACCGCTTGTCAGCAGGCTGAGGCTGTCGATCGACTCTTTCGCACGGTCCGGTGCTGCGCGCCTGCGCGCGCCGCACCGGGCGCGCCCGAGGTCGGTCGCCGGGAGCAGGCAACCTGGCAGCGTGCTGAATGCGTCAAACGGGTGGGCGGGTCGCGACGGGAGCTTCGGCGGCCGCCGGGAACAACGGAACAGGAGTTGGGGAGTGCGGGCACGCTTGCTGGCGCGGATCGGGGCGCCTCGGGTGCGGGCGGTATGACCGCGGACGCTTTGGTTCCCGGGCCGGTGGACGGCTCGGGGGCGGACGGGGTGCGCGGCGGGGATGCCGAGGTTGGGGCCGCGGTCGGTGGCGAGGTTGGTGGCGAGGTTGGTGCCGCGGTCGGTGGCGAGAGGCTGCCGAGCGTTGCCGAGGCGGCCGCCGGACTGAGCGGTGGTGAGGCCGCGGCGGCAGGCAGCGGTGAGGCTGGCCTGCCGAGCGTTGCCGAGGCTGTTTTGGCGATGGCCGAGGCGATGGGCGGGGAGCCTGAGGACGGCTCCCGCCCCCGCATCGTCAACCAGGCTGCCAGCGCCCCGCTCGACGGCCTCAGCCTCTGGCGCGGCGTCTCCCGCGCCGGCCGGGCCACGCGGCTCGGGCTCGCCGCGGCCGTCGTCATCGCCTGTGCGGCGGACCTGCCGGGTCCGCGGTCGGCGCCGGTGGTCGGCGATCAGCTGACGGTGAGCAGCCCGGAGCGGCCGCACCACGGCGCGCCGCCGGCCGTCGACTCGGGGAAGCCGGGGCGGGCCAGCGGCGAGATCCTGCCCTCCGGGGGGATCAAGGCCGGGGAGCCGGACTGCTCGCCGACGCATCCGGCGGGGTGGCTGCGCGAGGAGAACCAGATTCCCGGCACGGCGGCGTGGCAGGATGCGAAGCACACGCGCGCCGGGTCGGTGAACGGGTACCTGAACCGGGCCAGCGTGCAGTGCGGAGACACGGTGACCGCGTATCTGAGCTCGCCGGTGCCGGTGTCCGGGGCGTCGCTGGCGGCGTACCGGATGGGGTACTACGGCGGCGCCGGCGGGCGGCTGGTGTGGCAGACCAAGCACCTGAGCCTCGACGCGCAGGCGCAGGCCACCGTCACCGGCTCGGACCTGCTGACCGAGGCGCCGTGGAAGGCGACGCTGACGTTCCACGTCACCGGGCAGTGGACGCCGGGGTACTACCTGCTGGTGCTGCGCGCGCCGGGGCAGACGCCGTCGTCGATCCCGCTGGTGGTCCGGGCCGACGGGGACAGCGCGCCGTTGGGCTTCCAGGCCAGCGTGCTGACGTATCAGGCCTACAACACGTTCGGCGGCCACTCGGCCTACGCCGACCCGGCACGGAAGGCGGCGCCCAGCACCGAGGTGAGCTTCGACCGGCCGTATGAGGACGGCGGCTACTACTCGCCGTACCAGTACGAGCTGCCGCTGATCCGGGAGATGGAGAAGCTCGGCATCGATGTGGACTACTTCACCGACTTGGACGTGGATGCCGATCCGGGCCAGTTGAAGCTGCACAAGGGCATCGTGACCGGCGGCCATTCGGAGTACTGGACCAAGCGGATGTACGACGGCGCGGCGGCGGCGCGGCAGGCCGGGGTGAATCTGGCGTTCTTCGGCGCGAACGGCGTCTACACCGCGGCGCGGCTGACCGGTTCGCCGCTCGGGCCGGACCGGCGGGTGGTGATCCGGCGCACCGCGGCCGGGGACAGTGTGGCCGCCGCTGATCCGTCGCAGGCCACGGTGAACTGGGCGGAGGCGCCGCTGAACCGTCCGGAGTCGACGCTGATCGGGCAGGGGTACGGCTATCTGGGGGCGAACGGGTCGCTGCGGGTGCTGCATCCGTCGTCGTGGATCTTCGCCGGCACCGGGGTCACGCTCGGTCAGGTGCTGCCGAACACTGTCGGCGGTGAGTACGACCAGGTCGAGGTGAACAAGCCGACGACGCCGCGCGACATAGATGTGCTGGCGGCGATGCCCATAAGGTTCAAGAACGGGCACGCCGGGATGGCGACGACCACGTACTACGTGGCGACGTCCCAGGCGGGGATCTTCGACGCGGGTACGACGTACTGGCCGTGTGTCATCGCCGGCGACTGCCTGCACCTGGCGGCCACGCCGCCGGAGTCGCGGCAGGTGATAACGCAGATGACGGACAACATCCTGACCGCGTTCGCCGGGGGCCCGGCCGGGGTGGCGCATGCTTCGACGCCGAATCTGCCGCCGTCGGCGGAGGGGTTGGTGGCTTCGGCGAAGGAGCCCGGGGATGTGTCG
>JABFWL010000701.1 GCA_013362315.1 Catenulispora sp.
GGCCATCCGGTGCACGCCGCCGGACGCTCTCAGGGCCCTGACCCGGCGGCAGGTGGACACCGCCGAGCTGTACTACATCCGGGGAGACGTGGAAAAGGCCTGCGAACTGGCGGCGGCGGCCTGGCCGGAGCCGGCCGGCGCCGAGCCGCCGGTCCGCCGCCGCGCCCTGGCGCTGTATACGCACACGCTGCTCTACACGCAGGGCCCGGCCGCCGCCCAGAAACTGGTGGACGACACGCTCGCCCAGGCCGCCGACGATCCGTGGCTACGCTCGCTGGCGCTGGCCTTCGCCGCCGACTTCAACTCCGCCGGCGACCGCCCCTACGCGCGGCGCATCGCGGTGGAGGCAATCAAGATCTGCGACGAGCTGGGGGATCGGGCGGACCCGATCGCGGCGGCGGTGGCGCCGATGGCGCTGGCCGAGATCGACATGTTCGGCGGCCGGGGGCTGGACCGCTCGCTGATCGAGCGGGCACGGGCCGCGCAGTCCGGGCAGAGCTGGATCCCGTTCATCGACCGGGCCGAGGTCCACCTCGGGCTCAGCGCCAAGCACGTGGACGACCTGGGTACTTCCCAGGCGATCCTGACGCGGACGCTGCGCCAGGCGCAGGACGTCGGGGAGAGCTCGGCGATGCTGATCCTGCAAGCCCACCTCGCCTACACCGAACTGCTGTCCGGCCGGCCCGAGGCGGCGCGGGCGGCGCTGGCCGCCTTCGACGCGGCGGCCCGGGAGGCCGGGCCCGGCATCGGGGAACCCGGGTCGCTGACCGTCTCGCGCGCCCTGCTCGCGATCATGGACGACGATCTGGACCGGGCCGAGGCGATCCTGCTGGCCGCGCTGGAACGGCTGCCGCCGATCCCGATCGTCCGGGTGGTCATGGACACCCCGCTCGGCGCGATCGCGCTGCTGCGCGGGGACGTCGAGCGGGCGATCACGCTGTTGGCCGGAGTTCTGGAGCAGGCGCGGGCGGTGCACGTGAACGAGCCGTCGGTGCGCGGCCGGCCCGAGGGCGATCTGGGGCAGGCGCTGGTGACCGCCGGCCGGCTGACCGAGGCGGCCGGGGTCGCCGACGAACTGGCCGAGATCGGGGCCCGGCTGGAGCGTCCGACGCTGACCGGCATCGCGCTGCGGGTGCGGGGGCTGATCGCCACCGCGCGCGGCGAGCTGGACGAGGCGGAGAAGCTGCTGGGCGCCGCAGCCCAGGCGCATGCCGCCTCGCCGATGCCGGTCGAGCGCGGCCGCAGCCTGCTGGCGCTGGGCCAGGTCCAGCGCCGCCGCAAGGCCAAGACCGAGGCGCGGCGGACGTTGCAGGAGGCGCTGGACTGCTTCACCGCGCACGGTCACCGGCCCCTCGCCCGGCTCGCCGAGGCCGAGCTGGCGCGCGGGCAGCGGGCCGGGGCCGGCTCGGTGCTCACCGCCTCCGAGCAGCGGGTCGCCGATCTGGTCGCCGACGGCTTCACCAACCGGGAGGTGGCCGCTCGGCTGTCGATGAGCGTGCGGACCGTGGAAAGCCATGTGGCCTCGGTGTTCCGCAAGCTGCAGGTGCGGTCGCGGACGGAGTTGGCGGCGCGGTTCAAGCAGTAGTCGCGGGGTGCCGTTCAACCAGTAGTCGCGGGATACGCGTAGTTCCACGGGTTAAATGAGAGAACGAAATCCCTAGCGTCGTTCGTGTTCGTTCGACAGCTAGGAGACGCACATGCCGATCAGGCAAAACATCGCGCTGGGGGGCGCGGTTCTGTTGCTGCCGCGGGGGTTGGCGGCTTGTTCCTCCCACGGGCAGGCGGTCGGGGCGGGAGCGTTGGGGGCGGCGGCCCGCCGGGCCGCGTCCTCGGCCTCGTCGCCGGCCGCAGCCGCCGCCGGGTCGGCCGCCGCGCCGTCTTCGGCTTCCGCGCCGGCCCCGACGTCTGGGGGGTCGGGGTCGGCCGGGTCGGCCCGGAGCCCGGGCGACGGTGACGGTTCGAGCACTGACACCGGTGACGACGCGAGCGCGCCGGACACGGCTTCGGGGTCGGCCGACGGGCAGGGCGACGCGCCGACCGGGGGCGAGTCCTCGAGCGCGCCGCGGCCGGGACGGTGCGCACGTTCACCTGGCGCGTGTACCTCGGCGCGGGGCTGACCGGGATGCTGGCCGTCAGCGCGTTGGTGCGGATGGTGAACGTCCCGCTCTACAACCATTTCGGCGCGGACAGCGTGCTGGAGGGCGCAGCGATCAGCCCGGCGATCGAAGAGGTCTTCATGTCGCTGCTGCTGGTGCTGATCGTGTGGCTGGCCGCGCGCCGACGCGAGGTACGGCCGTCGGCGGTGGACATCGGGCTGCTCGGAATGTGGATCGGCGCCGGCTTCGGGCTCTACGAGGACGCGATGTTCGGGCGCGGGGACACGCACTTCGGCGACGCCGCGCGGTTCTCGGTCCTCTTCCCGATGGAGAGCAAGGCCGGCGGCCTGTCCCAGGTCGGTGCCGGACACCTGCTGTACACGGGGGTCGTGGGGCTGGGGCTCGGAGTCGGCGTGCTGTACCGCCGGCGGTGGCGCTTCGCGTGGCTCGCGGTGCCCGCCGGGTACTTCGTGGCCTTCGCCGAGCACGCTTCGTGGAACGGCAAGGCGATGACCGGGGACGCGGCGCCGTCCTAGGTCGGGCTGCTGGCGGGGGTGACGCTCGCCGGGCGGCTGTCCTCGGTGCTGCTGGTCGGCGGGGTCGGGGCGCTGGTGTGGTACGAGTGGCGGCGGGCCACGCAGGCGCGGCTGGAACCGGTGGGGCATTCGGCTGTTCCCGCGACGGCGGTGCAGGCTTTCTTGAACGGGGGGCAGCGGCTGGGTCGGCAGCGACCGCATCCGCAGCAAGGAAAGCCGACCGCCGTGCCGCGCTGGCTGTGGCTCGTGGCTGCCGAGGCCGGTCGGCGTGCGAAGCAGCTGGCGGAGTTGCAGCTCGGTGGGGGCGGGGCGGTAGTGGTTCCCCACCACCAGCCGGTCGCCTACCAGCAACCAGGCCCGTACCGACAAGGCCCGTTCGGAGGGCGCTCATGAGCTCCCTGCTGCAGACGCTGTTCGACCTGTGGCACAACACCGCCGCCCCGCCGGAGCACCAGATCGAGCCCTCCACGGCGTCGACCAGCGGTGTCGCCGCCGCGACGCCGGCGTTGACCGCGACCGCGGCGCCGCCGACGCCGCCATCGGCGCCCGGTTCGCCGTCCGCGCCCGGCGGCGACTCCGGATCCGGGCAGGCGGGCGCGGGTCAGGGCGGCGGCTGGCCGGCGTGCCGCTCGGCGCGCAGGGCCAGCCGGACGGCGATCGGACGTCCGCGGCGTTCGCCGCCGAGACGCGGCAGGCGATGTGCGCCGCTGATCACGATCGCGGTCGAGCCGGGGGTGATCTGCTCGGCCGCCGTCCTCGACGACCTCGTCACCGACCAGGGCGCGCTCGCCCCACTGGCCGCCGACTGGGGCAAGAAACCGCCGCAGGACCTGCTGAAGAAGGTCGGGCCGCTGCGCCGCGTCCCCGGTCCGCTGGCTGTGCTGCTGAACCCGCCGCCGACGGCTCCGGCTTCCGCGCTGCCGGACATCCGGGTGCTGATCCTCTCGGAGCGTGTGGGTTCCGACGACAAGGTGGGTCAGTACATGGACCTGCCGCCGGAACTGAACACGGTGACGGCGCTGGCTTCCGACCCGACCGCCGGCTACCGCGCGGCCGTCGGCGCCTCGGCGGCCACGAGCGTCAGCGAGGCGCTCGCGTTCTCCGACAGCGCGGTGCATCGCCTGGACGGCCACAAGCTGACGTTCCTGGACGGCGACGACGCGCGCACCGCGTTCCTCGCCACGGTCCCGCCGCCGCACGCCGCGGACTGGAAGCGTCTGCTGGCGCAGCATCGGGACTCTGCGATGCTCGTCCCGGACGGAACGATTCCCTTCGTGGGCCCACGAGGCTTCGTGGGAAGTATTCCCCGGCAGGTGGTGATCTCGCTCCTGGCCACCGGCACGTTCGCGATATCGCAGGGCTGCTATGACTAGAGCGTGTCCGGAATCTGCCAGTTGACAGACCGGGGCCTCGTTGCCGACGGCTTGGGCCGCACCGGGCCGGGTGCCTGCAGGATCCTGATCGCTTCGCCCAGTCGCACCTCCGCTTGGCCCCGGCCGGAGGCTGCGGCTGGTCCGCTCGAACAGGGCTCGGTGCCAGATTCCGGCACATCACGTTCGACGAGCGCGCTCGGGGCAAGTCGGACACGTCGCGCGACTATTCCTTCGAGGCGTTGCGGCGTACTGGGCGAGCCGCAACCCCGGCCGGGTGCTGGGTGCGGTCCTGGTCGACGGGGCGCAGCCGTACGACTGGCTCGACGAGGCCATGGAGCAGCGTATTCGCAAGCTGTTCAAGCGACTGGCGTGGATCAGACCGCTGCTGCGGCCGTTCGGTCTGGCCCCGCGGATGAGCGCCGCGCAGCAGGCCGAATGCAACATCGACGTTGGCCGGATCGCGCGCGCCCGCGAGTTGGGCCCGGTGTGGGATACCATGATCGTGCCGACGCGGTACGTGCTGGCGTCGGGCTCGTCGTTCGGCAGCAAGGCGACGAACAGGAGCGAATTCGGGCCGGCCTTGCCAGCGTTGTCGAGCGCAATCCGCACATCAAGATCAGCGCCAAGGTGCCCAGCAGCCACGGAGCCATCCTGAAGAAGGACGCCCCCGCCGTCGCCGCAGCCGTACGCGAAGTCGCAACACTCAGCCAGCAGGCCGAGCCCGGAGCGTAACCGCGATCGGCGAGTGAAGCTCCGGCCGCCTTGAAGGTGACCGAACAGAAAGAATCTGACCGTGCTGACAATCCGTACCGCCCGCCCCCACGAGCTACCCGCGCTGGCGACCTGTCCGGACGACGACGAACGCAACGCGGCGACCGCCGCCTACCTGTCCGGCCTACTGGAGAGCGGCTGCACTCGACCGGAGTGGTGCCTGGTCGCCGAGCGCGATGGCCGGCTGACCGGCAACGTGGTGCTGTGGACTATTCCCGGCCGCACGGTGCCGATGGACATCGTGCTGCTGGAACCCGGCGACCCGGACACCGGCGAGGCGCTGCTGGCGTACGCCGCCGAACAAGCCCGCGAGCTGGGCGCGAAGACCCAGGGACACGTCCTGGACAGCCCGGCCCAGGCTCCCCAGTTCCAGCGGGATCCGCAGCTCCGCGAAAAGCTGCTTGCCGACGCCGGGTTCACCCTCACCCGCGACGGCTGCCGGTTCCTGTGGACCGCAGGCGACCCGATGCCGGTCCACGACGAACGGCTGCGCTGGCGATCCCTGGCCGACCTCGGTGAGGCGCGGTTCGTGGAACTGCTCGCCGACACCTTCACCGACACCGAAGACTCGATCTTCCAGGCCGAGATCGCCCAGCACGGCCTGCGCGGCGCGGCTGAACGCAACGTCGCCGACATGCTCGAGATGGACCACCAGCCCGGCTGGTACGAGATCGGCTACGACGCGGCGGACACGCCAGTGGCGATCAGCATGCCGGCGCGTACGCCCACCTCTGCGGTGATCGGCCTAGTCGCCGTCGCGCGCATCGGCCGCGGTCGGGGCTACGCCACCAGCGTCGTTGCCCGAGGCACCCAGCTGCTCGTCGAAGCCGGGGCCGACGAGATCCGCGGCGACTGCGACGCCGGCAACATCGGCATGTCCAAAGCGTTCCAGCGCGCGGGATACCGCAACTTCGCCAACCGGAAGATGTTCACCCGCCCGCTGTGAGAGCCAGCTTTTGAAGTCTTGACGCGGGTCACCGCGCTGATCCGGAGCTGGTTATGAGGGGCTGTCCGGACCTGGCGGCCCCTTTTCCCATGCCTTCCTCAAGCCTCGCGGGGCCTCGGTTGCGTCACCGCCGCTGCGAACGCCCGGATCAGCGGGCTCTCGGTGGCGGTGCGCCAGGCGAGCGCCCACTCCACTGCAGGCGCGTCGCGGATCGGGATGAAGACGAGGTTCGGCCACGGGTAGAAGTGGGCGGCCTCGGCGACCGTGGCGATGGCGGCGGCGCCGGTACTGACCGCCTTGAGCTGGTCGTCCCAGCTGGTGACGAGCGGGCCGCGCGGGGACGGGGCGGCCGACCGGGGTGCGGAACCCGTTCCGGTGCGCTGATGCGGCCGACACCCGGCGTTGACAAACTTAGCGAAATTGCTAAGACTTAGCAACGTGACTAACAACAACGAGCAGCGCGAAATCTGCGTGTGGACGTACCAGGTGCGCCCGGATGCCGAGGAAGAGTTCAAGGCCCTGCTGGCCGGTCATTGGCCGGTGCTGCGCCGGCTGGAGTTCGTCACCGACGAACCGCCCGTGGTGTTGCGCAGCAGCTCCGAGCCGCCGGTGTACGTCGAGATCATGACGTGGGAGGCCGGGGGGATGCGCCCGGCCCATGAGCACCCGGATGTCATCCCGATCTGGGAACGGATGAAGACCCTGGTCGAAGAACGCGAGGAGCACCACAACGTGCCCGGCATGAGCTTCCCCTTCTACCACCGACTCGAACTGTCTCAGCACTCTGAGCCGGCCGGGCGATGACCGACAAGCTGCGCGGCGTCGCCGAACTCGAAGAACTGGACCGGGTCTTCAGTGCGCTGGGCCATCAGACCCGGCGGGCGATCCTGCTGGTCCTGCACGCCAACGGCGGACAGATGACCTCCGGCGCCATCGCCTCCCGCTTCGACTGTTCCTGGCCGACCACCACCAGGCACCTGCGTGTCCTGGAAGAGGCCGGACTGGTGCGTGCCGTGCTGCACGGTCGCGAGCGCGTCTACGAACTCGACGCCGCCCGCCTGCGATCGCAGGCACTCGGCTGGATCGACCGCTTCGGCACCTGAGCGCCACGCAGCTTCCGACCTGCTCGTCAGAAGGCACGAGACCAGTGGTTGCGGACAAGCCGCCGCAGAATCGGCAAGGCAGCGAAGACGGTACCGCCGGCTGCGACGATCCCGATGCCGACGTCCACCGATATCCGCCCCTGCTTGGCCCAGTACACGTCCTTCAGATCCAGCAGTAGCGCGAACTCGTCCACGATCAGAGCGAGCCCGGTGCCGTAACCGAGGGCGACAGCCGGATGTCTGCGGTTCTTATCCGTACCATGCACCGCGACTGCGCCTACCCCGCCCAGCATCGCGATTCCCCACAGGTAGTGATGCAAATGGGTGCTACCGGCGGAGACGTTATGGAATGGGCCCTTGCCGCTGCGGATGCTGTACGTGATCGCCCGCACGGCGGCGAAGGTCGTGGAGAACCCAGTCCACGACATCAGCGCCGACCGTTCGGCGGGGCTGAGCTCCTCCAGGTAGGCAGCGTGAACCTCTTCGTTCAGGCTGGCGACGCCGCGGTTCTCCATTCGGTCTGTATGCCCTTCAAGTGTTGTTATCCACTGCTTTCTGCTGATAGTCACCTGAAAGGCTGATAAGAGTCGCATAACTCGCAGGGAGCCGTGACCGCCATACCGAGCCGGCCATGTGCCGGTCAGCCAACGGGTTTGATTTCGGTCGTAGCGCAGGCTCAGGGCCGGGCACGTGGTGGCCGGGCCAACCCCGTCTGGTAGGCGAGGACGACCAGTTGTGCGCGGTCGCGGGCGCCGAGTTTGGTCATGGCGTGGTTGACGTGTGTCTTGACGGTGAGTGGGCTGAGGGTGAGCTGGCGGGCGATGTCGGTGTTCGACATTCCGTCGGCGACCAGGGTCGTCACTTCGCGCTCGCGGTCGGTGAGGGTGGCCAGGAGCGGGGATGTGTGGATGGGCTCGTCGTCGTGCGATCTGAGGAACCTTGCTATCAGGCCGCGGGTGGCGGACGGGGAGAGCAATGCATCGCCCCTGGCCACCGTGCGGATCGCGTCGATCAGAGTGTCCGGGCGTGCGCCCTTGCCGAGGAAGCCGCTGGCGCCCGCCCGCAGTGCCTCGAAGACGTAGTCGTCGATCTCGAAGGTGGTCAGGACCAGTATCCGTACGCCGGCGAGGCTGTCGTCAGCGGCGATGCGCCGGGTGGCCGCCAGACCGTCCAGTCCCGGCATCCGGATGTCCATCACGACGACGTCGGCGCGTGCGGTGCGGGCGATGCGGACCGCGTCGTGGCCGTTGGCTGCCTCGCCCACTACGGTCAGCCCAGGGGCGCGGTCGATCATGAGCCGCAGGCCCGCGCGGACGATGTCCTGGTCGTCGGCCACGACCACGCGGGTCGGCTCGTCCTGGGCGGTCAGCGGTGACAAGGGCGCGTTCGTCGTCACGCTTCGATCCGGGCCGCTCGTAGCGGAAGCTCGGCGAAGACGCGGTAGCCGCCTTCGGACCGTGGGCCCGCCGTCAGGCGTCCGCCCAGGGCCGCCACGCGTTCCTGCATGCCCACAACGCCGTATCCGCCAGGCATGTGCTGGGGATATCCGGTGGCCTTGCCCTCGTCCTCAACAGCCACGCTGAGCGCGGCGGGTGTGTATTCGATGCGTATCGAGGCGCTATCACAGCCTGCGTGCTTGCGGGTGTTGGTCAGTGATTCCTGGATGACTCGGTAGGCGGTCAGTTCCACCGCGTCGGGCAACCGTCTGGCCCGGCCGATGATTTCTTGTTTGACCTGCAGGCCGACGTCGGCGAACGAGCAGATCAGCTCCTGGAGTCGATCCAGTCCCGGTACCGGCTCTTGCGGTTCGGTCTGCTCGGCCGGTTCTGCCGACCCGAGTTGCCCCGCCGTGCCGGGCTCGCGCAACAGCCCGACGGTCAGCCGCAGTTCTTCGAGGGCTTCCTCTCCGGCTCGCTGAATGTGCGTGAGTGATTCTCTGGCTTGGACGAGGTCTTCGTCGTCGAGCAGACACGCCAGGGCACCGGCCTGCACCGTTATCAAGGCGACGTGGTGCCCGACGGCGTCGTGCAGGTCTCGGGCGATCCGCAACCGTTCCTGGGCGACCCGGCGCTGCGCCTCGCGCTCCCGGTCCTGCTCGGCTCGCTGGGCGCGGTTCTCGGCCTCGGCGATGTAACGCCGGTGGCTTTGGGAGGCGCTGCCGCTGGTCACCGCCAGCGCGGTCCCCAGCAGGATGACGTAGCCGGTGATGCCGGGATGGGTGATGAGCGAGGCGGCCAGCAGGGCGGCCTTGACGGTCACGCCTACCGCGAGCGTTCGACCCGGACCGCAGCGGAGGGCGACCGCGTAGAGCGTATAGAAGACCGCTGGCAAGGTCAGAGGGTAGGCCGTCCCGTCGGCCATCAGGACCACGGTCCCAGTGGCGGCGATCGCCACGCCGCCGATCAGCTGTCGCCGAAGCGCCGGCAGAGCCGCGTAGACCACGCCGGACACCAGCCAGCTCAGCGGCTGGTGGGAGTGCAGGGCGTGCCGGACATCGGTGGGGAACGTGACCGCGGCGAACAGCACCATCGCCGTGACCGCTGACAGAAGCAGCAACTCCTGTCGGGCCATCAGTCTGTTCCAGGCATTCACCCCCATGAGCTGGACTGTAGGCAACCGCGCGAGCGGTGCGCAACGGATCTACTGCCGACGCAGTAGGCGTCGGCCATGAGGCGCGCCGGATAGCGCGGTGCCGGGCCGGATGATCGCTGCGTCAGGGCGACGACGCGAGGGCTCGGCAACCGGACGATGAGGAGCCGAATGAGAAGGAACGGAGGATCATGTCGGCTCTTGCTCGCTGGTGTTATCGGCACCGCTTCGTTGTGATCGGCGCCTGGGTGGCGCTCGTGATCGGCCTGGCCGTGATGTCCCAGGCGCTGAAGACGACCTACGACAACGCTCTGGTACTGGAGGGGACGGGTTCCGGCGACGCCCAGGAACTCCTGCTGCGGTCGGCTCCGGGTCAGGCCGGCGACTCCGACCAGATCGTGTGGCGGGTGGACCGCGGCAGTGTCACCGATCCTGCCGTCGAGCAGCGCATGGCGGCGATGCTCGACCGGGTGTCGCACCTGCCCGAGGTGGCCTCGGTCGTAGCCCCCTACCGGCAGGGCGGTGAGGTTCAGGTGAGCCCGGACCGGCGAACCGCGTACGCGACTGTGACCTTCACCAAGGCCGCGGACGACCTGGACCGCGCCGATGTCGCCGAGGTCGTCACGACGGCGACCGCCGCCGCCGAACCGGGCCTGGCGGTCGAGCTTGGGGGCCAGGCGATATCCAGCGCCGAGCAGACCCCGGCGTCGAACGCGTCATTGATCGGTGTCGTCGCGGCGGCCGTCATCCTGCTCATCGCCTTCGGATCCCTGATCGCGATGGTGATTCCGATCGTGACCGCCGTGGCCGGGGTCGGCGGTGGGCTGCTGCTCACGGCACCGCTCAGCCACCTGATTCCCGTCAACGGCATCGCGCCGATCCTGGGCGCGCTGATCGGCCTCGGTGTCGGAGTCGACTACGCCTTGTTCATCGTGACCCGGCACCGCCGCGGACTGCGATCCGGGCTCGATCCGGAGCAGTCGGCAGTGCAGGCCCTCAACAGCTCCGGCCGTGCGGTCCTGTTCGCCGGCGGCACCGTGTGCATAGCGCTGCTCGGGCTGCTGACCGTCGGCGTGCGGTTCATCGACGGGCTGGCTGTCCCGGCGGCGATCACAGTCGTGTGCACGGTGGTCGCGTCCATCACGCTGCTGCCGGCGCTGCTCGGCGTGTTCGGTCTGCGGGTGTTGAGTCGGCGACAGCGCCGCGCGTTGCGGGACGGCGAGCTGGACTCCGAGGACCGCGGCGGCCTGTGGGGACGCTGGTCGCGGACGGTACCGCGCTTCGCCGCCGCCCTCACCGCCTTGGGGGTTGTGACCACGGCCGTGGTTTCCACGCCCGTTCTGCACCTGCGGCTGGGTTTCGCCGACGCCTCTAACGACCCCGCGTCAAGCCACACCCACAAGTCCTACGAAATGCTCGCCGAGGGATTCGGGCCCGGCTTCAACGGCCCGCTGTTCCTCGTCGCCGAGATTCAGTCCGCAGCCGACCGCGCCGTCCTGGACGAGCTGGACCGTGCGTTGTCTGCCGTACCCGGGGTGGCCGCTGTGGAGCGCATGCCCCCGCAGCCCGGCCCGGATGCGGAGCCGGCGATCGAAGTGACCCAGCTCCTGCCAGCCACAGCACCGGAGGATCCGGCTACTTCCACCCTGATCGATCGCCTGCGAGGCACCGTCATACCGCACTACACACACGGCACGACCCTGCACGTCTACGTCGGTGGTCTTACTGCCACGTTCAACGACCTCGCGGCGATGACCAGCGCCAAACTGCCCTGGCTCTTGGCCACCATCGTGGGTTTCAGCTTCCTGCTCCTCATGCTCGCCTTCCGCAGCCTGCTGATCCCCGCGCTCACGGCGCTGCTCAACTTGCTGGCGGCGGCGGCCTCGTTCGGCGTGCTCACCGCGTTCTTCCCGTGGGGCTGGGGAACCCGGGCGTTCGGTCTCGGCGCACCCAGTCCGGTCGAGGGGTATCTGCCCGAACTGGTGCTCGCGGTCCTGTTCGGGCTGTCCATGGATTATCAGGTGTTCCTCGTCAGCAGGATGGCTGAGGAATGGGCGCGCACCCGGGACAACGCCCGCTCGGTGCTGGCCGGCGTGACGGACACCGCACGAGTCATCACCGCCGCGGCGATGATCATGATTGCGGTGTTCACCGCCTTCGTGCTCACCGGACAGCGCAGCGTCGCCGAGTTCGGCGTCGGCCTGGCGGCCGGCGTGGCACTGGACGCCTTCGTGCTGCGCACGGTGCTCGTGCCGGCCGTGATGCACCTGTGCGGCCGGGCCAACTGGTGGCTGCCGCGCTGGCTGGACCGCCGTCTGCCCCACCTGGCCATCGAACCGCCCGCGCAGGAACAGCCCGTTGACGTGCCCCAGTCCGCCCTCGTATGACACGCTCCGCAGAAAGGACCACGCCATGTCCGAGCAGCCGAATGACCGAGCTGTACCGACTACTCGCCGGCCGCCCCGTTATGGCATCGACGCACCGGGGGTCCCTGCACTCCTCAGCGCTGCCGGCACGGCATGCTTCCTGGTCGCCGCGCTCGGGCACCGCGCGGAGAGCCGAGGCACTACTGCCGCCCCACCGCGGTCGCCGAGATCCGTACCTTCCGCGCGGTGAGCCTGGACGTGATGATGCGCCACCCGTACGTCTCGACGCGCGCCGTTGACCGTCACGGGCTGGAGCTGCGTCAGTCTGACAGTCGGGCCAGTGCCAGTGCGTGCGCCCGGCTGAGGGCCTCGGCCGCGGCACAAGGGATGTCCGGGCGCACGCCGGTGCCCTCCCAGTACGTGCCCGAGCCGGGGTTGATGGCGCGGCCGGTGGGGACGGTCACTTCCAGGTGGGGGTGCACGGTCCAGCCCTTGCACGGATGTGCGCCGCTGCGGGTGCGCTCGCCGACGACGACGGCACGGCCGAGCTGCTGCAGGTCGTATGCCAGCTCCTCGGCGGCGGAGAAGGTGCTTTCGCTGGTCAACACATACAGCGGCTTGTCGCCGCCGAAGGGTGTGCCGGGGACGTGCGGCAGGCTCCAAGACTGCTCGACGCGCTCACCGCGGCGCCAATACATGGTGTTGAGGTGGGTGCGTTCGTCCAGCAGGTAGCTGCAGACGAAGGCGACGGTGTCCGGGTCGCCGCCCCGGTTGGTGCGAAGGTCCACGATCAGAGCTTGGGCCTGGGAGGCCAGGGTGAGCGCGGCGCTCAGTGGTCCGGCGGCCCAACCTAGCGGAAACAACATCGGCGTCAGCTCCACCACGGCGATCCCTCCGTCGAGCAGTTCCACCCGTGGCGCGCCGCCCAACGAGGTGTCGAAGTCCCAACGGATGGCCGCCATGGTTGCCGCACCCTGCTCCGGGGATACCGGGTCGGCGTGGTGTTTCAGCCTCAGGTGCTTGTCGTCGTTGACGGACTGCAGATCTGCGGTGACCAGGTCGGCGAGTTCCTCGGTGCCGTCGGCGTCGTAGGCGCCCTCGGCGAGGCGTCGCTGCAGTAGGTCGGCGAGCTGCTGGGCTATCTCAGGGAACACGTAATGCTTGGTCAGCAGTCGCACGGTCTCGTCGACGACAGGGGCAGGCCGGAACTTGATCACCGTGTCGCCGTCGGACTTCCGCAGTTCGTGTGCCGTCACGGCCGAGTCGGTCATGAGCCGGAGCGCTCCTTCCTGATGCTGCGCGCGGTGATGTCACCCTTGACGGTGGTGGCGCGGATGATCACGGCAGGCGTGCCGCCGGTGTTCTCAAGGGCGTTGCGGATCCGGCCGACCGTGGTGCCGGCGTCCAGGGAGACCGAGACTCCGGCGGGGGCCGCCACCGAGACGGAGCCGACCTGGGTGCGCAGGATGAGCCGCCCGCGCACGGCCTCATCGATGCGGATGTCGCCCTGGGCCGTGCTGACGTGCGCGTCGCCGGCGAGGCGCCCGACCGTGACGTCGCCGACGGCTGAGGTGACGCGCGCGCCGGCGGCTTCCTCCAGCTCGATGGTGCCGAGCGCGCCGTCGAAGGTGACTGTCTGCAGCCGGCCGGCACACCGCAGGTCCGTGCTGTCCACCTTGGCGTCGACGTGCGATCCGGACGGCAGCCGGATCGAGACCATCACCGATCCGGAGGGCCCCATGAGCTGGACACCCGTCGGGACCTCGATGCGCAGGACACCGTCGGTGTACTCGACGACGGTCTGCTGTGCGGCCTTCACATCGCGCTTCTTGACGCGGTCCACGGCCCGGACCTCGACGGTGGTGTCGGCGCGGTCGGAGGCGAGGACTTCGATACGGCCGGCCGGGACCAAGAGAAGGGCGGAGATCGGGGCGGGGGTGGAGAATCTGGAGGAGACGGCGGGCGGATCAGTGACCGCCGGTGCCGCAGGTGAAGGTGTTGTGTTCACGCTCTCCAGCGTCCTCGCAGCTCAAGCGGTGAACAACGGGAGAGTTCTCAACGGCCGTTAAGTACCGGCTTCACGATCACGCGGCCGGTTGGCTCGGTCGTGGCAGCCTGTCAGGTCTGGAGATTCAGAGTGCCGAGATCGCGGGCCGTCGCCGCGAGGGCCCGGATGAGATCGTTCTCCGACTCGGTACGCCAGATCAGGGCGTAGCTCAGCGGTGCCAGATCGGGCATGGGCAGGTACCGGATACCGGGCAGGTTCCAGTACTCGGCGACGTGGCTGGGAAACGGCATGACGATCTCCCCCATACCGACCGCCGTGATCATCTCGTCCGCGTGTCTCGCCCGCAGACCTCTTTCGATCGTCCGGCCCCGCCGGGTCTGGAACGGAAGGTAGCCCTCCTCCCAGTAGTCCAGCTTGAGCTCGCCCGCGCTGACCGGGAAATCCCCGAGGACCTCCACGGTGGCGCTGGTCCGGACCGCGAGCGGGTGATCCTCGGCGACGGTCAGCACCCGGGGGTCGGTGAACAGCGTCGGACCGACGGTCAGATCGGGCTCCTCCACCGGCAGCCAAGCGAGGAAGACATCGAACTCGCCGCGGCGCAGCTGGCCGAACGGCTCCTGGAAGTGGGCCAGCCGGACCTGCACCTCCCACTGCGGGTGCTGCCGCTGAAAAGCCTTCCACAACGGCCACAGGCCGCTGAAGTTGAAGGGCATCAGCCCGACCCGCAACCGGGCGCTCACGCCCCGGGAGGCCATCCGCGCGCGCTCCAGAGACTCCTGGAATCCCGCGTGGATCGGCCGCAGATCGTCCCGGAGCCGGCGCCCCACCTCGGTCAGCCGCACAGCGCGGCTGGTCCGCTCGAACAACGGGGCACCGATGAACCGTTCCTGCGCCTTGATGACCTGGCTGATCCTGGCTGGAGAGACGTAAAGCCGCTCGGCGGTCCGACCGAAGTGCAACTCCTCGGCCAGCATCAGGAATATCTCGATGTCCCGTAGCTCCACCGTGGCCCCGTTCCTGGAAAACGATCGTCTGATCGCAGGGAGGATACCGGCTGGCCACTGGAACAGAGATGCCGAGAACGAAGGAGCGCCTGGACCTTCATCGGCCTTCTAGTGCATGAAGCTGCAGAGGAAACGAGTCGAGGCGGTCTGCGGGGTGCCGTTGACGGTGTAGTTGACCGTCGGGTAGTACGCGTACTGGATCGTGACCGTGCGGCAGACGCCGGTGGCGGTGTCACTGCCGTTGGATCCGGCGTCCAGTGCCGGTGCGCGCCACACCTCGTTCGCGGGGTTGAAGTCGCTGAGGAAGCATTCGTAATGGAACAGCTGTGTCCCGGGCACCGGGTAGGTCGTCTCGCAGTCTACGGTGCCGGTGCCGGCCATTGCGGGGGAGGCGGTGAGCAGTCCGGTGGCTGCGGTCGTCGCGACGCCGACGGCAACGGTGACCAGGGCTGTGGGGAGTTTCCGTGCGCGCATGCGAACTCCTGGCGGTCGGGTGGGAACCACACATCCGGCGCTGACCACTGGGACGGTAGCAAACTGCTTCACCCTGTCAATGACCTGGCCGGACCTGGGCGCCACAGAACAACAGGCTGCCACAGCCGGGCCTATCTAACAGACTCCTGATTCACCGGGCGGCCGCGATCTGCTCGGTGTCTGTGGCGGCTTCGTGTGGATCACCGACGGCCTGAACGGTATGCGCCGCCTGGGAGCGTGGTGGCTGGCCTTTGCGGCGGCGTTCCTCGCCGCCGGCATCTGGATGCTGACGACGATCACCAACTCGAGCAGCGTGCAGGACGTGACCGACGCCAACGGGAGCGTCACCGAGACCCAGACCTACAACGTCAGCGACTCCGGTTACCTGTTCCTGGGAATCGGCCTCCTGGTGTGCGCGTTCGGTCTGATCTTCAGCGTGATCATGTTCTTCATCTCCCGGCCGGTCAAGCAGCGCCCCAGCTGAATCGCGGCGCCGCATTCCGGCTGGACGGGCCCTTGTGCCGCAACCGTCTGTCCTCAAGCTCGACTGAGTATCCGCTTCCAGCCGGACTCCTGTGTTAACTGTGTTAACACGCGGGCGCCGGTCGACGAGTTTGACACGATTGAAACCGTTGATCCACAGAGCGCTGATATAGTCCGGCGGGTGTCCGGGCATCGAGGTACGGCGGCCGTCGGGTTGCTGGCAGCCACTCTCGTCGTCGCGGGTTGCTCGTCATCGGCTTCCACAACGAAGCCGGCGACGCGGCTCTCGGTACCGTCTGTGCCGGCTACCGGACAGTCGACGTCCGCCCTCGGCGCGCTGCCGGCGCCGGGCTCGTCGATATCGGGAAGCGGCAACGCGTCGAGCGCTCCGAAGACGGCGCCGAAACCCTCGGCCGATTCGTCCGGGCGGACGCCGCCTCAGACGCCGACTCCGCCTCAGACGCCGACTCCGCCTCAGACGCCGACTCCGCCTCAGACACAGTCGACGCCGCCACCGGCACCATCATCGACAGCTGCGGGCGGAGCGGTCCCGAAGCTGCTGCTGGGAATCGGGCCCGAAGCGGATAACGCACAGAAGACCGCCTACGGCAGCCAGCCCTCTGTACGGTTGCTGACCAGCTGGTACAACGGCCCGTCCAACCTCGGCTGGATGTCCGGTTGGCGGGGCGGCACCGTGCCGCACGCATACGCCGCCGGCTACGCGATGCAGCTGGTCGTCTTCACCAACGACGCGCCGACCCAAGTCGCCACCAAGTACGGCCCCGCCTGCGGCCGTCCCTATCCGCTGTCGTCGAGGTTCCTGTCCGACATGACGACACTGGCGCAGACCTTCGCCGGCCAGGCCAGTGGCCCGCCCCTGTACGTGTCGATGTTCGCCGAGTTCCAGACTTATCCCTGCGTGCGCGGCGGCTGGTCTGCGGATCCGACCACGACCGCCTACTACGAGGCGCTCATGGATCAGTACCAGGCCGCGGAGGCGATCTTCCACCGCTACGCGCCGAATGCCAAGGTGGCGCTGTGCTGGGGCGGCTGGCAGGCCCGCTCCGACGAGCCGGGCAAGGGAGGCGGGCGCTCGATGTTCCCGCACCTCGCCGCGGTGTTGAAGACCTCTGACTTCGAGAGCTTCCAGGCCATGCAGTCCGACACCAACGTCAACGACATCCGCGACATGACCCGGATCCTCGGCCAGTACGGTCCGGTACTCCTGGCCTACTACAAGCCGGACAACCGGTCACAGGCCACGTTCGACGCCGACATCCATACCGTCTTCACTCCGGACTACCTGCGTGGCGTCGTCGCGGACGGGCTGTTCGGCTTCGCGTTCATGGACAACGCGAATCTCACCGCCGAACCCGCGACGGCCGCCTTCCTGAACCACACCGCGACCGAGTTCGGGCGCACCGCGCGCTGACCCGCCGACAGTCAGCCGACGTTCCGCTTCCCGGCGGCCGGATTTCCCGGATCTACCCCGAAGCTGATGATCCGCTTCGGGTGCAGCCGGATGATCGGGCCCGGGGTCCGCGCCGCGGAGTCCTCCGGGTCCAGCAGCGCCTCAGCCGTCCCCCGCACCTCCAGGCAGCGGACCGTCCACGGGTTGACCGACGGCACGTCGTCCAGGACGAGCGCCGCGCGGCCGTTGGCCGCCACGTTCTTGAACTTCCGGCTGGCCGCCATGTTGTGCCCGCCGATGTCGATCGTGCCCAGCTTCTCGTT
>JABFWL010000491.1 GCA_013362315.1 Catenulispora sp.
CACCCCAGGGCCGGTGCTGTACCGCTTGCGGCTGCCGTCGGGACCGAGGGGACCGAACCGCCCACCTCACGAACCGCAGGCGCAGAGACTGAAACGACCGCCCTATGGACTTGCGCCAGTTCCCCGAGGGAACTGAGGCCCCCGCCGGAGGCGCCGGCTCTTCATCAAGCTCTTGACTGTCTTTTGACTTTGACTGAGACTCAGCCACCTCTCCGACCGCCGCCAAACGAGGACCCACCGGTGCCGGGACCGTGCACACCACGACCGCCAGCCGAAGAACCGACCCACGCCACGAACCACGAGGCCGCATCCACCCGCGCTTCGTAAACATCGCCTGTAACCCACAGCCCAACCGCAACCTGCCCCGCCGACCTGCCGACCCGCCGACCCGCCGTCTCACTGCCCCGCCAGCCATAATCGGAGAATGACCACGGACGCTGATCTCTTTCATCGCGAGCGGTTGCTTCAGCGGGAGGCCGAGGCGGTCCTCGACGACCTCGACCTGATCGCGGCCCTGGAGACGGTCGGGGATCCGATCCGGACCGGCAGCTCGGCGCTGGGCCTGATGGTGAAGCCGGACATCGATCTCACGACTGCCTGCGCTGCCCTCGACCTGGCGGCCTTCGACGCGGTGACCCACCTTGCCACGAAGCTGATGCGGCACGAGCGGGTGTGGCAGGTGACCTTCCGCGACGACAGTGGCGCTTGGAACGCTGAGCCCGACCAGTATCCCGACGGGCTGTTCCTCCAAGTCCGCTACCGGTCGGCGCGTCCCCGGGACTGGGGGTTGGACCTGTGGTTCGTGGACGAGCCGCAGCGGCAGCCGGATCTGGCGCATCTGCGGACGCTGCTGCCGAGGCTCACCGACGAGACGCGGGCGGCCGTGCTCCGGATCAAGGAGGAGTGGACGCCGCGGCCGGAGTACGGCCGCACCATCAATGGGACGGTGATTTATGAGGCTGTGCTTGACGGGGGAGTACGGACTCTTCCGGATTTTGCGGAGTGGCTGGATCGGAATCAGCAGAAGTCGGCGTAGACGGCCGCGGCCTGGGAATCCGCACCCCCACGCCGCTCACCACCCGCCGGACCACACCCCTGACCTGCCGGCCGATCCACAGCCACACGTTGTCCGGCAGGAACACCGCGTCCCCCACCATCATCGCGGCGGAGAACAGCGGCAGCCCCATCAGCACCGCGATCATGAAGTGCATCCCCAGCAGCGCCACCAGACACGGGTACTTGAGCCACCGGCTGAACACCGCGAACGGGAAGGCGATCTGCACGAACACCGTCAAATACGCGACGATCGCGATCATCACGCTCTGGCTCGCCATGAAGTTCGACAGGCCGGGCCAGGGACGGAACCAGTCCAGGTGCAGCGTGTAGTACAGCGCTGTGCCGTTCTGCCAGTAAGAGCCCTGCGACTTGTAGAGCCCCGCCGCCGCGTAGACCACGCAGATCTGTGCCGCGATCACCAGCGTCGCGGTGTTGTGCAGGAAGGTGACGACCTCCTCGCGGGTCCGGTCCAACTCGGCCCAGACCCGCCCGCCGGGCGTGTCCGGCCACGCGAACTCCGGCCTGCCCTGCGCCGCCCGCGCCTCCGCCTGTCGCCGCCGACGCCGCGCGTCCAAGGACCACCGCGCGCCGCACCGCGTGAACGCCAGGTAGATTGCCATCAGCCCCATGAGGTTGTCGCCGCCGTCGGTGAGGAAGACGTTGCGGCCGGTGAACGCCATGATCGTGAGGGCGAAGCAGACCGACGTGAACCGGGTCCGCCACCCCAGCGCCGTCAGCAGGCAGACCAGCAGCGCCACGTGGTACCAGACCTCGAACCAGGTGTGCCCACCGTGCCCCAGGAACGTGTACCACCACCGGTCCACGGAGAACCAGTCCAGGTTCGGGTCGTAGGCGAACTGCTGGTTCAGCGCGGGCGTCCACGGGGCGTTCGGTCCCCACAGAGCGTCGTGCTGCGGGTATTCGCGCAGCAGGAAGATCAGGTAGACCGTCCCATAGCCCATGCGCAGCACGGCGGTGCCGTAGGGCGCGACCGTGCGGCTCGTCAGCTGGCGGAAGGTGCGGCGCCCCCAGTCGACGCTCCGCGTGAGCGGCTGGTCGCGGAACTTCGGGCGGTCCACTGCGGCGTCGGCCGGCGCCCCCGCACCGCCGCTTCCCCCGCTTTCCTGGGTCACGGCGCCACACTCCCGTTCGGGCAGCCGTAGGACAGGGCGTCCGGCGAGATCTGCCGCCAGGGGATGATGTGCACGGCGGGCTCCTGAGCCTGGTGCGGCTTGGCGGCCGGCGGGATGTCAGTGGTCGTCACCCGGAACTCGATGTTCGTTATGGCGCCGGAGGGAACGCCGTCCTTGGCACTGAGCGGCCGCACTCGCTCCAGGGCGATGTTCACCAGGTACTGGCGCATCATCTCCGCCCGCCCGCTGGTGCCGACATCGGACTCGTCATGGGTGGCCGAGTAGCCGTCCGTCCAGGCTCGGCGCAGCTCGTTCTGCTCGGTGTGGCCGGGGAACGGGTTGTGCCGGATGGTGTCGTAGTCCATCTGCGAGAGGTTGTACCAGGGCGTGACGCCCGTGTAGCAGTCGGTCGCGACCCGGGTCTCGATGGTGAAGTTCTGCGACATCGGGTTCGGCGCGAACAGCCGCCAGTTCTGCTCGAACCACGGATAGACCCATTTGCCGATCGGCTGAGCGAACCTCGTGCTGACCGTGTTCTCCGGCGAATTGGTCAGGAACGTGATGGCCAGATGGTACAGAGCGGTGCCTGCGATGGCGAGCACTGATACCGCCAGCACCAGGCGCGACCACCACGGCCGGGGCGGATCCGGAGGGGTCGCGGGCGGGGCGGTTTCCTCGGTCGGCTCGGCCACGCAGCCAAGGTAGCGGATCGCCGAAGGCGCCGGTACCGCCGTTTTGGCCAGCCGTGACGGCCGTCGTCTCATGAGACTGCTGAGAAAGTCCCTTTACCGCTCACTGCCCGGCAGCGCAAGCCGCCGTCAGAGGGAGTACCCGATACGGCACCGGGTTCGCCATCGCGACCACGGTCGAGGTCCGGGTGATGCCCTCGAACGACACCAGGGCGTCGATCACCCGCTGCAGGTCGGCGTTGGAGCGGGCGACGATCCGGCAGAGCATGTCGCCGGCGCCGGTGATGGTGTGCATCTCCAGCAGCTCCGGGATCGCCGCCAGGTGCTCGCGGACCTGCGGCCCCTTGCCCTGCGCGATCTCCAGCGTGGCGAACGCGGTCACCGCGTAACCCAGCGCCGCCGGGTCGATCTCCGGCCCGAAGCCCCGCACCACGCCGCGCGCCTGGAGCCGGTCCAGCCGGGCCTGCACCGTGCCGCGCGCCACCCCCAAGCGCCGCGACGCCTCCAGGATGCCGATCCGCGGCTCCTCGGTGAGCAGCGCGAGCAGCCGGGCGTCGAGGTTGTCGATGGACGTCTCGGACGAGGGCATAGCGGCGGATTCCCTACGATGTCGGTCTTGATCGCCTGTGTCGGTAGTCACACTGTACAGAGATACCGGCCTGTGGCCCATACGGCTGGGCAGATTGTATAGCTGCTGAGTCTGCCGTTGCGCACTTTGACCGGTAGATCGAAGCTGAGGGTATGACCGATATCGCCGCCGCCGCCACCGGCACCGCCCCGACCGCCGCAGACCCGTTCCCGGTCAAGGGCATGGACGCCGTCGTCTTCGCCGTGGGCAACGCCAAGCAGGCCGCCCACTATTACTCCACCGCCTTCGGCATGAAGGTGGTGGCCTACTCCGGGCCGGAGACCGGTCGCGCCGACCGCGTGGCCTACGTCCTGGAGTCCGGCAGCGCCCGCTTCGTGCTCCAGGGTTCGGTCCGCCCGGGCACCGACATCGCCCGCCACGTCGCCGAGCACGGCGACGGCGTGATCGACCTGGCGATCGCCGTCCCGGACGTCTACGCCGCCTATGAGTACGCCGTCGCGCACGGCGCCGTCGGCCTGGAGAAGCCGATCGAGCTGGAAGACGAGCACGGCGTGTTGGTCCGCGCCGCCATCGCCACCTACGGCGAGACCCGCCACACCCTGGTCGACCGGTCCCGCTACACCGGCGTCTACGCCCCCGGCTACGTCGAGCGCGCGCCGATCGTCGAGCCGAACGGACGCATCTTCCAAGCGATCGACCACTGCGTGGGCAACGTCGAGCTCGGCAAGATGGACGAATGGGTCGAGTTCTACCACAAGGTCATGGGCTTCACGAACATGGCCGAGTTCATCGGCGACGACATCGCCACCGACTACTCGGCGCTGATGTCGAAGGTGGTCGCCGACGGCACCCGCAAGGTGAAGTTCCCGCTGAACGAGCCGGCGGTCGCGAAGAAGAAGTCGCAGATCGACGAGTACCTGGAGTTCTACGGCGGCCCCGGCGTGCAGCACATCGCGCTGAACACCGGCGACATCCTGGCCACCGTCGACGCCATGCGCGCCGCCGGGGTGGAGTTCCTGGACACCCCGGACTCCTACTACCAGGACGAGGAGCTGCGGGCCCGCATCGGGACCGTGCGCGTGCCGGTCGAGGAGCTGCAGAAGCGCAAGATCCTGGTCGACCGCGACGAGGAGGGCTACCTGCTCCAGATCTTCACCAAGCCGGTGCAGGACCGCCCGACGGTCTTCTTCGAGCTGATCGAGCGGCACGGCAGCCAGGGCTTCGGCAAGGGCAACTTCAAGGCGCTGTTCGAGGCCATTGAGCGGGAGCAGGAGCGCCGCGGCAACCTGTGATCCAGCACTTGTCGTAGATCGGGGTACTACTCGGTGGTCATAGCTGAGGTGTCGGGTTTCCCCAAGCTTGCGTAAGGAATCCCGGCACCTGTGCAGCTTTCGGCGCAGGTGTTCTAGGCTCGCTGATCGTGGAGACTGCACCCCGTCCCGGTTACTACCCCGATCCATCAGTGCCCGGATACATCCGGTATTGGGACGGTTCGAAGTGGGTGCCGGGGACGAGCAAGCCGATGCCGGATGGCGTTGGCGGAGGCGCGGTCGAATCCGGGACCGAGGCGCGGGCTGACGCCTGGACCGACACCCGGAGCGACACCCGGA
>JABFWL010000356.1 GCA_013362315.1 Catenulispora sp.
AGGCTCAGCGCCGGTCCGCGGGCGTCGTCGCGCTCGCGCAGCCGGTCGGCCAGCGCGCCGGGGCGGGCCGCCAGCAGGCCGCCGGCGTCGAGGCCGAACTCCTTGGACAGGCTGAGCTCGACGGCGTCGGCGAGGCCGAGCAGCTCGCGCAGTACCGCCCACTCGTCTCGGTGGGCGCCACTGTTGCCGCCGTCACCGCCACCGTCGTGGTCTGCGCCGCCGCCGTCGCTGTGGTCTGCGATCGCCTGGGCGTTGGCCACCATGCGGGTGGCGTCGAGCACCAGCGGCACGCCGTGTGCCGCCGCTCGGTCGCGCACCGCGCGTACTGCGTCCAGGGACAGCGGTCGCCCGCCGTGGGCGTTGGCGCCGAGTTCGAGCAGGACAAAGGAGATTCGGCCCGCGCGCTCGGCCAGCGCGTGGTCGAGGGCGTCCGGGTCGATGTCGGCCCAGGGCGCGGCGGCGTCGCAGGGCGCCGCGACCGGGAGGGCAACCGGGTCGAAGCCGTGGTCCGCCAGGTTGAACAGCCACGTCGGGAACGCGCCGTTGTGCAGGACGGTGCCGCGCGGACCTGGCCACGCTTGGCACAGGCGTTCCTCGGCCGAGCGGCCAGAGCCAGTAGCCAGGACCGTGTCGAACGGCAGCCATGGCGCGGTGATCGGCTGATCGCCACCGGCTGCGGCGAGTTCGGCGGTGCGGGCGGCGACGAAGGAGTCGGCGCGTTCGGCCCACGAGTCGGTGATCAGGTCGAGCCCGATCACGTGGTGTGGGAGCAGGGCGGGGTTGTAGCCACCTGCCGCCAGCGGGTCGGGAGCGGGGCCACTGCTGTGGTCCGTCGCCGCCACGGCCACAGCGCGCGTGGTGCCGTCCTCGGCCGCCGGTCCCGGCTCCAGCGCGACATCGGGGTCGGACATCATCAGGATGATGTCGGTGACCGAGGAGTGCGGGGTGTCCGCGGCCTGGCACAGGTACAGCGGGATGTTGCGGGGCCGGAACTTGTTCTTGAACTGGAAGTTCCCGGCGCCCAGGATGCCGACGGAGCGCAGTTCGTCCAGGCCCTGGGCCACGTCCGGCGCCGCGTTGGGCGCCTGGCTGATCTTCACGCCGAAGGTGCCGCCGAAGCTGAACACCTCGCAGCCCTCGGCGACCAGCGTCTCGATGATGCGGACGGTGGTGTACTCCAGGCCGCCGAGCGGCATGTCCTGCGGGTAGAACTCGACGTCCAGGAGGTATCCGGGCTCCGAGGGGATGCCGGTGACGACCACCGCGCAGCACAACTCCCCGGCGCTGTATGTCAGGAACATGCGATGCCGCTCGGGCAGCATTCCGCCCCTGATCTCCGCGTGCACCCGCCGCACGTAGGGGTTCACCATCTGCTTGCCCTCGCCCCACCTGAGGACCAGGTCGGCCACAGCGGCGTCGACGGCCGGATCGCTACCGGACCGGTACTCCTCGGTGCGCGCCCCGTCGGTACGACCGAAGCGCTGCACCATGTACCGCAGCCGGCTCATCTTGCCACCGTCGAGGCTGAACTCGGCCAGGTTCTCCAGGCGTTGCACGGCTCCGAAGGGGGTGGCCAGCATGGGACGGCCGGCAGCCTCGGTCAGCGGGTCGAGGGACAGGAAGTTGGCCTTGAGGCTGTGCGCCTCGGCGTAGCGCAGCCAGTCGGCGACGAGTTCGGGGAAGTAGTCGTTCGAGCCGGTGTAGCTCCAGGCGAAGATGGTGTCCCCGCGCCGGGAGAAGGTGAAGTAGCCCTCGCGCGCGGCACCGAGGAAGACCAGTGGCGCGATGTCCCTTCCGGCGAGCCCGCTCTCCCGGCCCCAGCGCGCGGTGATCGCGGCCACCTGCGCGTCGAGGTCGGCGGACTGGGCCAGGCGGGCGCGGGACACGACGACGACACCGGTGGCGTCGGGTTCGGCGTTGTCGGGTTCGGCGTTGTCGGGTTCGGCGTTGTCGGGTGCGGCGCTGTCGGGAGCAGGGGCGGTGCCGTTCGTCGCAACGCCGGCAGCGGCGACGGCGTCGGGGCCGAAGGAGCCGACGAGGTGGCGGGTCAGCTCGGGCACGGTGGGCTGGTCGAACAGCAGGGTCTTGGGCAGCGCGCCGAGCCGCTTCTCCAGCGTGTTGACGGCGCGGAGCATGTCGAAGGAGGTGAATCCGTTGTCGGCGAAGCTGCGGCCGCGATCGAGCGGACGGGCGACGACATCGCCGAGCAGGTCGGCCAGCGCGGTTTCGAGGTCGTCGGCGGCGGGGGTGGCTTCGAGGTCTGATCGAGTGTCCATGACACCTTCATGGGCTGAGGGGTCGGCCGGGGTGGACTCGGTCGGCGATTCGGGGACCGGCACGGGTGCCGGTGCGGCGGGGAGGGCGGCGGAGACGGCGGCGGAGACGATCCTGGTCAGCGCGTCGACGGTGTCCGCCTCATAGATCTCGGCCGCGCTCAGCTGGAGCCCGTACGCGTCGTTGAGCAGTCGGGCCAACTCCATCCGGAAGATCGAGTCGAGCCCGAGAGCGGCGAAGTCGCCGTCGGGCGGGATCTGATCGGCCGGGATGCCCAGGACGTCGGCCAGCAGTTCGTGTACCACGGTGGTGATCGCCGTGGCCGTGGGTACGGCAGCGGGGGCCTTCTCGGGCGGGCGGTCCGGGACAGCGGCGACCCGCGCAGGCGAGGCAACCAGCGTGAAATCCTTCGGCGCGCCCAGAGGTTCCAGCGTCGCCAGAGCCGACCCCGCCGGGCGGAGCTCGACCGACCGGCCCGCGGCAGACCCGGCCGTCGGGACGAGGCGGATCTTGCCGTTTCCGTTCGCGCCGCCGAAGCCGGTGCTGTGGCCTCCCGCATCGCCTCCGTTCACCGGCCACGGCACTGCCGCTGGCGCTGCTTGCGTCGCCGCCGCCGCTTCGACCACCGGCTCCGCAGGCGTCAGCCGCTTGCGCTCGAACCAGTGCCGCACCCCCGCGTAGCCGGGCAGCGGGAGCGAGACCCGCGCCGCCGGAGCCGTGCCGAACCGGGTCCAGTCGACCACGGCCCCGGCGACCCAGTCCGCCATCGCCTCCGGCACCGACTGCGCCGCGCTCGGACCGCTGGACCGGGTGACCCGGCCCGCGAGCATGCCGGGCGGCTCGGTGCCGTCGGCCAGCGCACGCAGCGCGCGGACCAGCCCCACCCGGTCGGCGACCGCCACCGCGCGCCGCTCCGCCCGCGGTTCGCGGCCGTTCTGGAGCGTGTAGAGGACAGCGTGCAGCGTCAGATCAGGGTTCTCAGTCACCACGTCGGCAAGCCGCGCGGCGTACCGCGCCAGCAGTTCGCGGTTCGCCGCCGATACCAGCAGCGCTCCGCCCCGGTCGGGGTCGGGCGCGGCGGGCCGGCGCGCGACCCCCTCCAGCACCACGTGCGCGTTGGTGCCGCCGAAGCCGAACGAGCTCACGCCACAGCGGCGGACCGGGGCGCCGTGCTCATCGGTCCGGTCCGGGAACGGCACCCGGCCGTCGACCACGAAGAACGGCGTGGTCTCCAGCCGCAGGTGCGGGTTGGGCCGGTGGAAGTTGAGGGTCGGCGGCAGCTCGCCGTGCCGCAGGCACAGCAGTCCCTTGATGATCCCGGCGATGCCGGCCGCCGCCTCCAGGTGCCCGATGTTGGTCTTCACCGAACCGATCCCGGTCACCGGCCCGGTCGGCAGCGGCAGGCCGCGGTCGGCGTACAGCTCGGTGAACGCCTTGCGCAGACCGTCCACCTCGACCGAGTCGCCGAGGCTCGTGCCGGTGCCGTGCGTCTCCAGATACCCGATGCTCGCCGGATCGAGCCCTGATTCCCGGTAGGCGCGCACCAGCACCCGCGCCTGGGCCTGCGGGTTCGGCGCGGTCAGCGACGGGGTGCGGCCGCAGTGCCCGACCGCGCTGCCCCGGACCACCGCGTACACGTGGTCGCCGTCGGCGAGCGCCCGGTCCAGCGGCTTGAGCACGATCGCGCCGACGCCCTCGCCGCGCACATAGCCGTCCGCGGCCTCGTCGAAGGTCTTGCACCGGCCGTCGGGGCTGAGCATGCCGGACTTGGTGAACGCGGCGAACACGCCGGGGGCCAGGGCCAGGCTCACCCCGCCGGCCAGCGCCATGCCGCACTCGCCGTCGCGCACGGCCCGCACCGCGCGGTGCAGGGCCACCAGCGCGCTGGAGCACGCGGTGTCGACCGCCTCGCTCGGCCCATGCGCGTCGAGCAGGTGCGAGACCCGGTTGGCCAGCACCGAGTGCGAGATCCCGGTGGCCGAATGGCCCTGGACCTCGACGCCGTTGCTGGTCAGCAGTTCGTCGTAATCGAGGGCTGAGACACCGACGAAGACCCCGGTGTCCGTCCCGGCCAGGGCGCAGGGCCGGTACCCGGCGTCCTCGAACGCGTCCCAGGCGGTCTGCAGGAACAGCCGCTGCTGCGGGTCCATCAGGGCGGCCTCCCGCGGCGAGATGCCGAAGTGCGCGTGGTCGAACAGATCCACCCGGCGCAGGAAGCCGCCGCGCACGTCGCGCGAGTCCTGGTCGTCGAGCAGGTCGATCCGGTCGGCCGGGACCGGCCCCACCGCCTCGGCGCCGTCCAGCAGAGACCGCCAGAAGTCGTCGAGGTCGGTGCAACCTGGAAGCATGCCCGCCATGCCGATCACGGCGATTTCAGTACTGGGGCCGGCGGGGCCGGCGGGGACGACGGGGACGGTCCAAGAGTCCTGGGAAGCCTGCGCGCCTGCGAGCACGGCGACCGGCGACTCCAAGACCGGGGCCGCAGACGCGACCGGGTCCGGGGACACAACCGGGTCTGGGGGCGCAGACGCGGCCGGGTCCTGGGACGCAGACGCAACCGGGTCCGGGGACGCGACCGGGTCCGAAGCCGGGGCCGGGTGGTGCGCGTCGAAGGCCGGGCCGTGCTGCTCGGCCAGATGGCCGCTGAACGCTCGCAGGGTCGGGTACTCGAACAGGACACTCGGCAGCAGGTCGAGGGCGTAGCGCTCGTTGACCTGGTTCACCAGCTGGGTCAGCGAGACCGAGTCGAACCCCAGGTCGATCAGTTCGGCGTCCAGGTCGATCTCGTGCGGGGGCAGCAGGAGGAAGTCCACGGCCAGCGCGCGTATCGCGTCCTCGACCAGCGGCCCGAGATCGCGCTCCGGCTGCTGTTCCTGGTGCGACTGGCGCTGCGGCGCGGCGACCGGGGCCGGCTGCCCGGCAGGCGCGTCCCGCCCGGCCAGCTGCGCGACCATGAAACTGTCGACCCCGGCCGCCAGCCCGCGGCAGAACGCCGCGAAGCCGTGGTCGGTGTCCAACGGCGCGAGGTTCCAGCGCCGGGCGAACAGCTCCTCGGTGGCCGCGTCCACCGCCATGCCGCCGGACCGCCACAGCGGCCAGCGGATCGCGAGCGACCTCCCCGGCGCCCCGGCCAGCCGCCGGACCGCCGCGTACTCGTCAAGGAAGCCGTTGGCGTACGCGTAGTCGGCCTGGCCGAGATTGCCCAGTTCGGCGGTGGCCGAGGAGAACAGGACGAAGAAGTCCAGCGGTTCGTTCCGGCAGGCCGCGTCCAGCGCCACCGTGCCGAACACCTTCGGCGCCAGCACCTCGGCGATCCCGGCATCCGACTTGGCCACCGCCCGCGCGTCCCGCGTGACGCCTGCGGCGTGCAGCACTCCCCGGACCGCACCGAACCGCTCCTTGACCCGCTCGACCAGGATGCGAGCGCCGTCCGGCGCGCCGAGGTCGGCCCGCAGATACTCGACGCGGGCACCGGTCGCGGCGAGGGCGCCGATGCGGGCCTGACGTTCGGCGTCAAGCTCGCCACGGCCGGCCAGCACCACGGTTCGGGCTCCCCGCCGGATGAGCAGGTCCGCGAACAGCAGGCCCAGCGTCCCGGCACCACCGGTGATCAGGTAGGCGCCGTCGGGCCGCACCACGGGCAGGTCCTGCTCGGACGGCGGAGTGAAGGCGACCGACTCCCGAGCCTGTCGCTCGCCATCCCGGTAGCGGATCTCGCCCGAGGCGCTCGAGCACAATTCGTCGACCAGTCGCGCGGTCACAGACGCATCCGTTTCGGTCGCGTCCACAGCCACGCGTGCCCCGGAGAACCTGCTGTGCTCCAGGGTCAGAGTCCTGAGCGTGCCCGCGATGGCGGCATAGGCCGGTTGCGGGTTCCCCTCGTGCTCGGCGTAGCCGTACACCAGGCGCAGCGCGACCGGACCGCGGCCGGCCAGCAACGTGGCGGCCAGGAGGAAGGCGCCGTGGAAGCCGCGTGTGACCTGTTCCGAGAGCCGCGCCGGATCGAAGGCGTCCCGTCCGGCGAAGTAGAGCACCGCGTCGGGGCGCCGGTCGAGGGCGGCGAGCACGCGTTCGGCCTCGTCCCGCGACGCGGGGACGCCGACGGTCGCGCAAGCGATTCCACGGCGCGCGAGACTGTCCGCCAACGCCCCGCGCATCCCGTCGGCGGCACCGACGGCCAGGACGTACGACGGCTGGTCGCCCGCGCCTGGCAGGGGTGTCGGCACCCACTTCGAACACGTGTATTCGCACTCGCCGACAACCGGATCGTTTCGGCCGGGGACGGCACGGATCGGCGCGACCCGCAGTCCCCGCACGGCGAGCACGACGCGTCCGGAGTCGTCAGCGAGATTCAGGTCGACGGCACGATGCCCGTCCGGCAGCCCGACGGGCTCCCGCTCGACGGCATGCACCCAACAACGCAGGGGCAACGAGGCGTAGGCGGTCGCGGAGGCGAAGCCGACTGGCAGGTAGCTGAGATCGCGGTCGCCCGAGAGCACGGCGGGGGCCTGGAGGGCGCCGTCCATGAGCGAGGGCGTCAGCACGGCCGGATCGGCGGGCGCCGACTCGGTCGCCAGCAGCGCGAGGCACTCGCCGTCGCCGCTGCGCACCTCCCGCACGACGCGCAGGCGCGGACCGTGGCGCAACCCGGCATCGGCGAGACCGGCGTAGAACTCGTCAGGGTCCTGAACCCGAGGGCAGCGTTCCCGGATCTCGTCGAGTGCCAGCGGCTCCGGCTCGCCCGGCTCGCCCGGCTCGGCCACGGAAACCGAGGCACGGGCCCAGACCACCGCGGGCGCGTCCGGATCGGCCACCGAGCAGGTCACCGTATCGCCGTCCCGATCGGTCAGCACCGCGATACGCCGTCCCGGCTCGGCGGCGGCGCGTACGCACGGCGACCGCCACACGAGATCGCGGACGACCAGCGGACCCGCTGTCGGGCTCAGCGCTTCGGCGGCGGCGGCACGCATCGCCTCGAGAAGCACAACTCCTGGCGCAGTGGGCACGCCGTTGACCAGATGCTCGGCGAAGTAGCCCGCGGTCTCGTCCAGCAGTCGTTCGGTTCGGCGCGCCGCGGCTTGCGCGGTCACTGGCGCGGGTTCGGGTTCGGGTGCGGGTTCGGGTGCGGGTTCGGGTGCGGGTGCGGCCGAGCCAAGACCGAGGGCGGCGAGATCGAGATCGGGCCAGTAGCGCGTACGGTCGAACGGATAGGTCGGCAACGCGACGCGGCGAGGGTGCGGCGCGGGCCACAGCGGGCGCCAGTCCACCGGCACGCCGCTCACCCAGAGCGCGCCCAGCCGGTCGAGCCGGCGGCGGGCGACCAACGCGGCGACGAAGTCCGCGCCGTCTTCGCCCACCAGCAGGCGCTGCATCTCGCCCGAACCGACGGTGCCGGCGCTGATCCCCGGAAGTCCGCCGCCGGCGCCGTCGGTGGCGTCCGCGCCCTCTGCGAAGGTGCGCAGCCGCTCGGCCAGTTCCGAAACTGTGCGGCCGGTGACGGCGAGTCGGTCGGGCAGCTGCGGGCGGCCGATCTGGCTCGTGAAGGCGAGAGCGGCAGCGGTCGGGGCGGTCTGAGGATCCCGCACCGCCTCGGTCAGGAAGTCGGCGACGGCCGAGGCGTGGCGGCGCAGAGCGTCTCGGCCTCGAGCGGACAGCAGGAACAGCTGCTGGTCGCCGTTGTCGGCGACGGGCCGAGGCCGGGTGTCGAGGTACTCCTCCACCACCAGGTGGGTGTTGGCGCCGCCGGCACCGAAGGAGCTGACCCCGGCCCGCCGCGGCACCGGACGCCCGTCGACGGCCGGCCTGGGCCACTCGGTCAGGGCGCGCACCGGCCGGAACGCCGAGGCCGCGAAGTCGATCTTCGGGCTGATCTCGGCCAGGTTCACGCTCGGCGCGATGCGCCCGTGCCGCAACTGAAGCAGCACCCGGGTGAGCCCGGCGACGCCGGCCGTGGCCTCCAGATGGCCGACGTTGGCCTTCACCGAGCCGATCACGGCCGGGGCGGCGCCGGGAGTCGGCCGGAAGACCCGGGACAGGGCGGCGATCTCGATGGGGTCGCCGAGTTCGGTACCGGTGCCGTGCGCCTCCAGGTAGCCGACCGAGGCCGGGTCCACCCCGGCCCGGCGCAGCGCGTCGGCGACCAGGTCGGCCTGGGCGTTGGGGTTCGGCACGGTGTAGCCGCTGGTCTTGCCGCCGGCGTTCATGGAGCCGCCCTTGATCACGCCCCAGATCTCGTCGCCGTCGGCCTCGGCCTGACGCAGTGGTTTGAGCAGCACGGCCCCGACGCCCTCGCCGGGCACGTAGCCGTCGGCACGGGCGTCGAAGACCTTGCACTCCCCGTCCGCGGACAGCATGTTCATCGAACAGAGCGCGACGTAGTGCGCGGGGTGCAGGATCAGGTTGACCCCGCCGGCCACCGCCATCCGGCACTCGCCCCGGCGGATGCTCTCACAGGCGAGGTGCACGGCGGTCAGCGAGGACGAGCAGGCCGAGTCCACGGCGAAGCTCGGTCCGCGGAAGTCGAAGGTGTAGGAGACCCGGTTGGCCACCGACCAGTACGGCGCGTGCGCGACTCCGGTCAGTCGGCCCTCACGCCATGCGGTCGCGCCGAGTTCGCTGTAGGTGCCGTACATCAGGCCGACGAAGACACCGGTGCGCGTCTGGTCGGGGTGCTCGGTGTGCCCGGCCTGCCCGCCCAGATACCCGGTCTCTTCGAGCAGGCTCCACACGGTCTGCAAGAACAGCCGCTCCTGCGGGTCGATGCTCGCCGCGTCCTTGGGGAGGATGCCGAACAGTCCGGCGTCGAACTCCGCGATCCCGTCCAGGAAACCGCCCCAGCGGCTGTACGTGTGCTGAGGGCGCCCCCGGCGCGAGTCGAAGTGGGTGCGCCAGTCCCAGCGGTCGGCCGGGACCTCGGTGATGCCGGAGCGGCCCTCGGCCAGCAGCGTCCAGAACTCCCGCACGTCGCGGGCGCCGGGATACCGGCCGCTCACGCCGATGACCGCGATGTCGTCGTCGGTGGCGGGGGTCGCGGGCCCGGGGGCCGCGGTCGCGATCGCGATCGGCGGGCCGGGTTCGGCGGGCGGGGCGGCGTTGGCCGGCGTCCGGTTGGTCGGCGTCGGGTTGATCGGCGTCGGGTTGATCGGCATCGCGTCGGCCATCGTCGCGCCGGCGGGTGCTGAGTCGGTCGGGGCCGGTTCGGCCGGTTCGGCCGATGCCGGTCCGCGTCCGCCGGCCACAGCGGCGAGCCGCCCGGCGAATTCGGCGTCCGGGCGACCGGCCAGGTATGCGGCCAACTGCTCGATCGTCGGATGCTCGAACAGCAGGGTCGAGGGCAGGTCGCCGAGATCGCGCTCGAACCGGGCCACGATGGTCGTGCCGATCAGCGAGTCCACGCCGAAGCTCTCGAGGGTGACGCGCTCCGGCAGATCGTCATCGGGGTAGTGGAGCACCTCGGCGAAGACGCGGCGCACGTAGGCCAAGACGGACCCGTCCGAGCTCACCGGAACGGGCGCGACGGCGATCGGGGCGGCCGGCGGCGCATCCGGCCGGCCCCGCAGGGCGGCGAGCCAGTGCGGTGCGGCCTTGACCACGAGCAACTGCCGGATTCCCCGGGACAAAGCCGTGACGACCGCGGCCGTGCCCTCGGCCGGTTCGACGGAACCCACGCCCGCCGCGGCCATGCGTTCCCGGTTCGCCTCACTCGCTGCGATGCCCACCGAACCCCAGTAGCCCCAGTTCACCACGGACACCGGATAGGCGGAGCGGAGATCGAGGTACCGGGCGTAGGAGTCCTCGAAGGTACCGGCCGCCGCGTAGTGGGCCTGGCCCGGGTTGTCGATGAACGAGGCGGCGGAGGAGAAGTACAGCAGAAAGCGCAGAGGCTCTCCGGCCAACGCACGGTGCAGGGCCGCGGCACCGGCCACCTTCGGCGCGAGCACCGCGGTGAAATCGGCCTCGTCCAGGTTCGCCAGCATCCGGTCTCGCAACACCGCCGCGCTGTGGAACGCGCCCTCGATGGGGCCGAAGCGCTCGCGCGCGGCGCGGACCGCCGCCACGACGGTGGGTTCGTCGGCCAGGTCCGCGCAGAAGTAGGCGGCCTCGCCGCCGAGCTCGCGGATCTGCGCGATCCGTTCGCGGATCGCGGCATCCTCCGGGCGACGGCCCAGCCAGACCAGGCGGGCCCGCCACGTGCTCGCGAGATGCTTGCCGACTTCGAAACCGATGCCGCCGGAGCCGCCGGCCAGCAGATATACCCCGCCTTCGCGCAGCGGCGGCACGCCTTGCGGTGCGAGCTGATGCCCCGGACCGGTCAGGTTGGTCGGATCAGCCGAGCCGGCTGAACCGGCCGGGCCGGCCTGATCGGCCTGATCGGCCTGATCGGCCTGGAGCACGGTCCGTACCAAGCGCCGGGCACCGCGGAGCGCGACGAGCCGCGTCTGCCCGTCCTCCACCACGATCCGACGAGCCAGCGCCGCCGGATCCGCGATCTCGCCGGCACCGACGTCGACACACGCGACGCGCCACCGGCGCTGCTCCCCGGCGACCGCCCCGGCCAACCCGGTCAGGCCGGCGGTATGCGGCCGGACGGGTTCGCCGGGCACTGCCGCGACCGCGCCGTCCATCGTGATCGTCAGGCCGAGGCGCCGGTCGGCACCGCCTTGGGCCAGCAGGGCGCGCACGACCCGGTAGACCTCCAGCAGCGACGTGTCCTGCTCCGGCGGTCCGGCGTCCGGGCCTGCGAACGCTACGACGTGCAGCACGTCATAGGACGTGTCGATCCGGGTGGCAGCACCGGCGAGCGGGAACGTGACCGCCTCGTCGCCCGGATACTCGGCCGCGAGCGAGTCGGCCAGGCGCTTGCCCGCCGGGGTGTGCAGCACCGCGATGCGGCGCCTGGCACTGCCGGCATCGGACGCCGTGGCCGGGCGCGGCCCGTCCTGGTCGCGCCAGGCGGGTACGAACAGCAAACGGTCGAGCGGGTCGCCGATCTGGCGGACGGCCAGGCCGCGTAGTACCGCGCAGGCCGCCCCGGCCGCGTCGGTCACCCGGACGGTGAACCGCTCGGGTCCGGTGCGCTCCGCGTGGACGAAACCGGGCAGGTCCAGCGGGCGCAGCAGGTCGAAGGCGTCGAGGGCGAACGGCACCCACGGCCGGTCCGCGCCCGGCTGGATGAGCACGGAGGCGGCTTGCAGCGCGGCGTCGAGCGCGGCGGGGTGCGGGTCACCGGCAAGATCGTCGGCACCGGGGGCGGCGATGGGCGCGACGGCCTCGTCAGTGCTGAATCGCACGTCGCCGAGCAGCCGGTACGACGCGCCGTAGACGATGCCACCGGAAGCCATGTCCGCGTAGAGCCGGTCGGCCGTGCGGATCTGGGCGCAGCGCCCGCGGATGGCGGCGAGATCGACGTCCGGCTCGTCCGGCGGCGACTCGGACGCGATGCGTCCGGTGGCGAACGGCGTCTGCTCGCCGGGGCTGGTCAGCGCGAAGCGGCCCGCGCCGTCGCCGGGTTCGGGTGCGAGCACGACGCGCCGGGCATCCTCGACCAGCGCTGGGCGCAGCCATCGCACCGCGGCGACGCGCACCGGACGCTCGGCGTTCAGGGCGGCGGCCAGCGCGAGGCTGGCAACGCCCGGCAGCGTCGGGACGCCGTTGACTCGGTGGTCGGCCACCAACCGGTCGCTCGGCCGCAGGTCCCGCACGAGGGTCGGGACGCCGTCGACTCCGTGGTCAGCCACCAGCCGATCGCTCGACCGCGAGTCCCGCACGGCCGGGCGCGGCCCGACCGTGTGCGGCGCGGCCGGAGTGACCCAGTGCCGCTCGTCAGCGAACGGATACGTCGGCAGCGAGACCCGTCGGCCGGACGGCGCCACGGCGGCCCAGTCGAGATCGTCGCCGAGCACGTAGTCACGCGCGATGCGGCACAGGGCGGCCGACGCCGCGTCCACCGGGTCGGGCGGCGTGCCGTGCAGGAAGGCACGCGGGCCGGTGCGGCCCTCGGCCAACGCGCGCAGGGCGCCGCGCAACTCCGCGACGCTGTCCGCCACGACCGCGGCGCGCAGGGGGAAGTGGCGGCGGCCGAGCGCGAGCGTGCGCGCCACGTTCGGCAACGACAACTCCTGGGTCGGCGATTCCAGCGCGTCCGCCAACTCGGTCAGGCGCCGGGTCAGCGCGACGCGCGTCCGCGCGGACAGCGGAACCACGACCGGGCCGGGCGTGCCGGCCGCCGCGGCTCCCTCGGCCGTCGCGGCGGCCGGAGCCTCGGCGACGACGAGATGGCAGTTGGTGCCGCTGAAGCCGAAACTGCTCACGGTCGCCAGACGCACACCCGCCGCGCCCGGCCGCCACGGGGTGCGTTCGGTGACGACGGTGAAGGGACCGGCCGAGAAGTCGATCTCAGGGTTCGGCGAACGGTAGCCGGGCGTCGGTGGCAGCTCCCGATGGCGCAGCGCCAGCAGTACCTTGATGAGCCCGGCGACGCCCGCGGTCATCATCGTGTGCCCGATGTTGCCCTTGACCGAGCCGAGGCCGCAGGAGCCCGGCCGGGCGTCCGGGCCGCCGAAGACCTCGTTCAAGGCTTTGACCTCGATCGGGTCGCCGAGCGGGGTGGCGGTGCCGTGCGCCTCCACGTAGCCGATGTCCGCGGGCCGCACGCCGGCCAGCCGGTGCACCCGGGCCAGCAGGTCCGCCTGCGACGCGGCGCTGGGGGCGGTGATGCCGTTGGTGCGGCCGTCGTTGTTCATCCCGCTCGCCCGGATCACGCCGTAGACCTGGTCTGCGTCGGCCAGCGCGCGGTCGAGCCGCTTGAGCACCACGACGCCGACGCCCTCGCCGAGTACCGTGCCGTCCGCCGAGGCGTCGAACGGCGCGCAGGTCCCGGTCGGCGAGAGCATGCCGACCTGGCTGGTGCTCACCAGCATCTGCGGGGTGGACATGAGCGAGACGCCGCCGGCCAGCGCCAGCTCGCACTCGCCGGAGCGGATGGCCTGCGCGGCCAGGTGCACGGCGACGAGCGAGGACGAGCAGGCGGTGTCCACGGCCACCGCCGGGCCGGTGAGGTCGAGCACGTAGGCGATCCGGCTGGCGAGGATCGACGGCACGCCGCCGAGCGCGCCGTAGGTGGAGTCCTGTTGCCCGGACTCGGCCAGCAGCAGGCCGTAGTCCCGGGTTTCGCAGCCTACGAACACCCCGCAGCGGCGACGCTCGGCCGTGTCCGCGGCGCATCCGGCGTCCTCGAGGGCACGCCAGGCGTCCTGGAGGAACAGGCGCTGCTGCGGATCGGTGAGCTGGGCCTCCAGCGGGGAGAAGTGGAAGAACCCCGCGTCGAAGCAGTCGATCCTGTCGAGCATCGCGGCCCACCGGCTGTAGGTGCGGCCGGGCTGCGCGGCACCGGCGGCGAAGACCGGATCGACGTCCCACCGCTCGGGCGGGACCGGGGCGATGCGGCACCGGCCGGCGGCCAGGTCGTCCCAGAAGGCGGCCGCGTCGGGGGCTCCGGGCAAGCGTACGGACAGACCGATGACCGCGATGTCGTCGCGACGGGGTGCAGCGGGCTGGTCGTCGATGGTGGCGGTGAGCGGGGCGGGCTCGGGTTCCGGCGCGGGCGCGGGCCCGGGCACGGTTGCCGGTGACGGCGCGGGCGCGAAGTCCGGGACCGGCGCCGGGTCGCGCTCGGCGACCAGCCGGGCGACGTACTCGGCGAGCTGCGACACGGTGGGATGGTCGTAGACGGCGACCGAATCGAGCTCTATATCGAACGTGCCGTTGAGGGCGGCGCGCACCCGTTCGGCGGCCAACGAGTCGACCCCCATGTCGCCGAAGCTGAGCTGGAGGTCCACCTCACTCGGCGCGAGGTAGAGCTGTTCGCCGACGGCGGCACGCACCGCTTCGGCGGCTGTCGCGACGTCGAGCGCGACGGTCACGTCCCGGCGCTCCGCCAGGAGCTGAGCGGGCCGCCCGGCCATGGCTTCGGCTGATGTCGTCAGCATCGTCGCGCTGTCCTGCGGTGGCGCGGCAACTTCACGTGCGACCTCGACCTCTGCGTTCTGGCCGGATCGCCAAAGGCCCGGCCAATAGCGCTGCTCGTTGAAGGGATATCCGGGCAGCGGCATCCGGCGCCGTCCGAGGCGCGCCCGCGCGGCCCAGGCGGCGGCCCAATCGACCGCGGCGCCGCCGACCCAGGCGGCGGCCAGCTCGGCTTGCTCGGGAGCGTCGGCCGCGACCACGGACAGGCGGTCGCCGCCGCGCAGGAACGCGCCGAGCCGGTCGGCGATCTCCTCGGCGCGGAGGGCGAGGACGGCGAGCCGGTAGGCCATCGGGGAACGTCCGATCTGAAGCGTGTACACCAGGTCGGCCAGCCACGTCGGGTCCTGCGGGTCCCGGGTTCGCGCCGTCACCGGGTCGGCGCCGCGCGGCGTGGTCAACAGCTGCTGGAACGTGGCGGCGTAGCGGCGCAGGGCGTCGTCGTCCCGTGCGGAGAGCACGAACAAGTGCGGTCCGCTCGCCGGGGCGCCGACCGGCTCCGGCGCGGGCGCGGGTTCCTCCAACACCACGTGCGCGTTGGAACCGCCCGCGCCGAACGAACTGACCCCGGCACGGCGTGGGCCGCCCGACACCGGCGCCGGCCACGCGGCCCGGTCGCGCTGCACCCGCAACCGTCCCGAGCCGAAGTCGATGTGCGGGTTCAGCTCCGCGGCGTGCAGCGAGGGCACCAGTTCGCGGTGCGCCAACTGCAGCACCACCTTCGTTATGGCGGCGACGCCGGCGGCGCTCTCAAGGTGCCCGATGTTCGACTTGACGGAGCCGAGCGCGCAGTCCGCGTCCAGCCGGCCCGCCGCGGCGAAGCCCTTGCGCAGCCCCTCGACCTCGATCGGGTCGCCGAGCGAGGTGCCGGTGCCGTGGGCCTCGACGTAGCCGATCGTCTCCGGCGGCACAGCGGCGGAGCGCAGCGCGGAGGCGATGAGCGTGCCCTGGCCGACCGGGCTCGGCACGGTGAAGCCGCTCGTGCGGCCGCTGTGGTTGATCACGGTCGACCGGATCACCGCGTACACGTGGTCGCCGTCGGCGACAGCCGCCGCCAGCGGCTTGAGCACCAGGACGCCGACCCCCTCCCCCGGCACGTAGCCGTCGCCGTCCCGGCCGAAGCTGCGGCACCGCCCGTCCGTGGAGAGCCAGCGGCCCTTGGCCAGCTGGAGGTATTTCTGCGGGTGCGGCATCAGATTGACGCCGCCGGCCAGCGCCATGGCGCATTCGCCGGCTTTCAGGGCGCGCACGGCGAAGTGCACGCCGGTGAGCGCGGACGAGCACGCGGTGTCCAGCGCGATGCTGGGACCGGTGAGGTCGAACGCGAAGGAGACCCGGTTGGCGACGGCCGAGTGCAGCGCGAGCGGCGCGACGCCGTCGTCGGGGTCGGTCACCAGCTGGTAGTAGTGGGTCATCACCCCGGCGAACACCCCGATGTTCCGCTCACCGCCCGCGGGCGGGTATCCGGCGTCCTCCAGGGCCTGCCAGCAGGTGGTCAGGAACAGCCGCTCCTGGGGGTCCATCTGCTCGGCCTCGCGGCGGGAGATCCCGAAGAACGGCGCGTCGAAGCGGTCGAAGCCGTCGACGAAACCGCCCCAGCGGCCGTAGGTCCGCCCGGGCTGGTCGGGGCGGGAATCGAAGATCGCCTCATGCCGCCAGCGATCGGCGGGCACCTCGGTGACGCAGTCGCGGCCCTCGGCCAGGTTGCGCCAGAACACGGCGAGGTCGGGCGCCTGCGGATAGCGTCCGGCCATGCCGATGACGGCGACCGCATCCGGGTCGCTGTCCGGGGCCCGCGTCGCCGCGGGATCAGAGTCAAGGTTCTGCGATGTGCGCGGCGTGGCCGGAACCGGTGACACCGGCGACGCGGGCGAGACAGGCGACGCGGACAGCACGGGCGAGGCAGGCTCGACGGTCACGACCCTCGCCGCGGATTCAGCCGACGCGTGCGCGGTCGGCGTGACGGCCTCGAACGCGACCGGCTCCCCGTACACGGCCAGCAGGTGGCCACCGCCCGACCCGCCGCTCCCGCCCAGACAGCCGAGCAAGAAGTCGAGACCGATCGACGTCGGCATCGGCCAGCGCCGAGGGTCAGGACGCTCGCCCCCCGGCGGATGCATCCCGCCGTCGGCCCAGTACGGCCAGCCGAGCGAGAGGCTGACGCCGCGGCGGTCAGAGCGCGCGGCCCGGTGGCCGGCGAACGCGTCGAGGAACGCGTTCGCGTAGGCGTAGTCGCACTGGCCCGGGCTGGCCAGCACACCGGTCAAGGAGGAGAACAGCACGAAGAAGTCGAGATCCTCGGCGCCCACCGCGTCGTCGAGGGCCAGCGTGCCGATCACCTTGGGCCCGAGTACGGCCGCCATGTCCTGCGGCTGCTTACGGAAGAACAGCGCGTCCCGCACCAGACCCGCGGCGTGCAGCACGCCGTTCAGCCGGCCGTGGCGCTCCCGTGCCCGCGCCACGACGCGCGCCGCCTCGCCCGGTTCGGCGAGGTCGGCGGCGAGGTACATCGCGTCCACACCGACGTCGCGCCACCGCGCGATCTTCTCGGTGACGGCTCGAGGTTCGGGGCGGCGGCCGACAAGCACCAGCCGAACCGGCCCGAGCTCGGCGAGCCGGTCGGCGATGAGGGTGCCGACGCCACCGGCACCGCCGGTGACCAGGTAGGACCCTGAGACGCGCGGTCGAAACGGGCTGGCGGCGAGCGCGGCGCCAGGCACAGCACCGGTCACAGCATCAGGCACGGCACCGGCTACGGCGCCAGGCACAGCACCGGGCAGGGCTCCGGGCACGGCAGCGCGCGCGAACCGGGGCACCTGGCGCAGCTCGGACCGATAGCGCACCTCGGCCTCGACCGGCTCGACACGGAGCTCGGCCAGTACCGCGGCCGCCGGGTCGGCGGTCCCCGCCACGTCCACAGTCCGGCAGCGCAGAACCGGAGTCTCGGCGCTGATGGCGCGGGCCAGCGCGCCCATCGCGGCCAGGTGCGGCGCAGCCGTCCCGCCGTGGGAGACGAACGCCAGGTCGCAGGGCGCGACCGGACGACGGTCAAGCGCCGCCGCCGCCAGTGCCCAGAAAGAGAAGTAGGCATCGGTCGGCCGTGCCGAGGCGACGTCGGCTCCGGCTCCGGCT
>JABFWL010000111.1 GCA_013362315.1 Catenulispora sp.
GCGGAGCATCTGCTCCACCTGCACCGAGATGTTGTCGAAGCGCGGCTGGGCGGCCAGCCGGCGCTGCTCGTGCAGCTTGGAGCGCAGCACCTCGATCTGGTAGCGCAGGTCCTCGGTGTCGGTGACGGCCTCGTCGCGGGCGGTGCGGAGCTTGTCGAGCTCCTTCTCCATCTCGGCGAAGGTGGCCTCGACGTCGTGCTTGTCGTAGGTGGCCGCGGGCTCGTCGTCCCAGGAGTCGCCGCCGTAGGCGGAGCGGGAGCGCGGTGGGTAGCCGTTCGGCTGCGGCCCGCCGCCGCCGGATCCGCCGCGCCGGGCGTGGGATCCGCGATCGCCGGCACGATCGCCGTAGCGATCGGTGCTGCGTTCGTCGAGCCGCCCTGGTCCCATGACAGTGAATCGTGTCAGATTTCCGGCCGGATGACACCTAGTCGGGCCGGGGAATGAGTTTCAGCTTCGGATCGTACCAGGTGCCCGCGGGCACCGGCGCTCAAGTCGGCTTCCTGCTCCAGATCAGGCACAGCGCGCCCGCTTATCAGAACCTTGTCGCCCGCGGACCGGGGCCGGCCGTCCCGGTCCGCGGGGGAGGTGACATGGCTCACACGTTCCGGAACCGGTTGATCGCGGGGAGCAACCGCTCGCGCTTGGCGGCGTCGCGCACGCCCAGCCCCTCCCGCGGCGCCAGGCACAGCACGCCGACCTTGCCCTGGTGCAGGTTCTTGTGGACGTCGTAGGCCGCCTGCCCGGTCTGTTCCAGCGAGTAGGACTTGGACAGCGTCGGGTGGATCATCCCCTTGTCGATGAGGCGGTTCGCCTCCCAGGCCTCGCGGTAGTTGGCGAAGTGCGAGCCGATGATCCGCTTGAGATTCATCCACAGGTAGCGGTTGTCGTAGCTGTGGTTGAAGCCGGAGGTGGAGGCGCAGGTGACGATCTGGCCGCCGCGCTTGGCGACGTAGACGCTGGCGCCGAAGGTCTCCCGGCCCGGGTGCTCGAAGACGATGTCCGGGTCCTCGCCGCCGGTCAGTTCCCTGATCTTGGCGCCGAAGCGCTGCCACTCCTTGGGATCCTGCTCGCTCGGTTCCAGATCGGGCCCAGTGCTCTTCCAGAACCGATAGCCCTCAGCCGCGCGGTCGATGATGAGGTCGGCGCCCATCGCCCGGCAGATCTCCGCCTTGTCGGGTGAGGAGACCACGCAGACCGGGATCGAGCCGCCGTTCAGCGCCATCTGCGTCGCGTAGCTGCCCAAGCCGCCGGAGGCGCCCCAGATCAGCACCACGTCGCCCTGCTTCATCGCGGCGCCGTTCTTGGAGACCAGCTGCCGGTAGGCGGTGGAGTTGACCAGGCCCGGGGAGGCGGCCTCCTCCCACGTCAGGTGCGCGGGCTTCGGCATCAGCTGGTTCGCCTTCACCAGCGCCAGGTGCGCCAGGCCGCCGAAGTTGGTCTCGAAGCCCCAGATCCGCTGCTGCGGGTCCAGCATAGTGTCGTCGTGGCCCTCGGCGTCCTCCAGCTCGACGCTCAGGCAGTGCGCGACCACCTCGTCGCCGGGCTTCCACTTGTTCACGCCGGGGCCGGTGCGCAGCACCACGCCGGCCAGGTCCGAGCCGATCACGTGGTACGGCAGGTCGTGGCGCCGGGTGAGCTCGGAGACCCGGCCGTAGCGCTTGAGGAAGCTGAAGGTGCTGACCGGCTCGAAGATCGAGGTCCACACCGAGTTGTAGTTGATGGCGCTGGCCATCACCGCGACGATCGCCTCGCCCGGGCCGAGCTCCGGCGTCGCCACGTCCTCCACGTGCAGCGAGCGCCGCGGGTCCTTCTCCCGGCTCGGCAGGCCCGCGAACATCTCCGCCTCGTCGGCGTGCACGGTTACGGCGCGGTAGGACTCGGGAAGCTTCAGCTGGGCGAAGTCCGCAGCCGGGGTGTCCCCGGCCTGGATCGCCGCGAGGATCTGGGTTGTTTCATACTGCATCGGCGTTTCATGCCGCATGGCTGTTTCTGGCTGCATCGTCAACCTCCGGGGGTCGGCGGTGTCGAGGGCGGTGGCTTGCCGGCTGTGAGGGCAGTACGGCTGCCGGGCCCTGGGCGGTGAGGAGTGAGGGCTACTCGGTGGTAACTATCCCGCTCCCGGCCCAGCCTGGCTAGGTGGGCCTGGTCACAGATTCCAATGGCCGCCTGTCCTTGCGGAGCACCTTGACGGATTACCGAAGCGACAGAAGGCGACTGTGGTAGCGGTGCGCGGTGGTGTAGCCGAGGGATTCGTAGAGTGTGCGTGCCGGGGCGTTCTGCTCCTCTACTTCCAGATATGTGTTCTCTGCGCTGTGCCCTGCCGAGAACGCTAAAAGGTCGCGCAACACGATCCGGGCAAGGCCTTGTCGGCGGGCGTGTTCCGCGGTGGCGAGGGCGGCGATCCCGGCATGGCGGGTCGCGGGGTCGATGGCCACCCGGCCGACGCTGAGCGCCTCCCCGTCGTCGCCGCGGACCACCGCGAAGGCGATCTCGGCGCTGCCGGTGGTCAGGATGGCCGCGAACTCCGGGATGCCCAGTCCCCGGCGGTAGACGGTGAAGTAGTCCGCGGGGAGTTCCGCGGTGATTTCTGCTTTGCGCCCCGGATCCGCGGTGGCGCGAAGAATCTCCAATGCCGGAAGCAGCGGCGCGCTCTGGCGCAGTGCCGGGCGGTCCGATCCGGTATGTCCGAGCGCGGCGATCGCCTGGTCCAGGGAACTGCCGTCGACGGTCTGGACGCGGGGATCCAGCCCGCGCTGGAGGAACCATTCCCGGACCGCTTCCAGGGTCTCGGGGAGCGGCATTCCGGAATCCCCCAACGGCAGTGCGCAGTTGGCGCGCGAGGTATGGCCGCCGGCGGCTCGCAGTTCCCATTCCCCTATATAGCCGTGCTCTACATAGCCCCAGCCGGTTGCCGCAATCGTTTGGAGATCCATGCGCGGAGGCTAACCCCGAAGCGGCCGGTCATGCCGACAGGTATCGCAGTACGGCCAGCACGCGCCGATGTCCGAGGTCGTCGGGCTGCAGGTCCAGCTTCATGAAGATGTTGTTGATGTGCTTGCCCACCGCGCTCTCGCTGATCTGCAGCAGGCCGCCGATCGCGGCGTTGGCGCGGCCCTCGGCCATCAGCGCCAGCACGTCCCGCTCGCGCGGGGTGAGCCGGTCCAGCGGGTCGGCGGGGCGGCGCACCAGCAGCTGGGCCACCACCTCCGGATCCAGCGCGGTGCCGCCGGCCGCCACCCGCTCCAGCGCCTCGATGAAGGAGTCGAGGTCGGCCACGCGGTCCTTGAGCAGATAGCCGATCCGGGAGGTGTCCCGGGCCAGCAGGTCGGTGGCGTAGCGCTCCTCGACGAACTGCGAGAGCACCAGGACCGCGGTGTGCGGCCAGCGCGCGCGGATCGCCACGGCCGCGGCGATGCCCTCGTCCTTGAACGACGGCGGCATCCGGACGTCGACGACCACCGCGTCCGGGCGGTGCTCCGCCACGGCGGCCAGCAGCGCGGTGCCGTCCCCGGTCTCGGCGACCACCTCGTGGCCGGCGATCTCCAGCACCCGGACCACGCCGGCGCGGATCAGGACGGAGTCGTCCGCGATCACGACGCGCACGGGTCCCCCTGTCCTGTCGCTGTCCCGTGGCTGCTCTGCTGCTGTCTTGCGGCTGTCCTGCCGCTGTCCTGCGGCTGTCCTGGCGCTGGGTGGAGTCACACCCCGCAGGGCAGTTCGGCGGTCAGCACGGTCGGGCCGCCGCTGGGTGATGTTAGCCGGAGTCGGCCGTCGACTGAAGCGACCCGGTGCGCCAGGCCGGTCAGGCCGGTACCGCTCTGAGCGTCCGCGCCGCCCACGCCGTCGTCGGTGACGCGGACCAGGAGGTGGTTTTCTTCTCGGATCACCTCGACGGTGGCCTGGGAGGCGTGTGAGTGCTTGACGACGTTGGCCAGGGCTTCGGAGACGACGAAGTAGGCGACGGTCTCCACCGACGCGCTCAGCGCCCCGGTGGTGCCGACGACCAGGCGCACCGGCACCGCGGAGCGGGCGGCGACGCCGGAGAGCGCGGCGTCCAGGCCGCGGTCGTCGAGGACGGCCGGGTGCAGTCCGCGTACCAGGTTGCGGATCTCGGCCATGGCCAGGCGGACTTGTTCGTGGGCGTCGATGATGACGGCCATGGCGTCCGGGGGGACGTCTGTCAGGGTCTTGCGGGCGATGCCGAGGTGGACCGCGAGGGACATCAGGCGTTGTTGGGCGCCGTCGTGCAGGTCGCGCTCGATGCGGCGGCGTTCGGCGTCGGCGGCCTGGACGGCGGCGGCGCGGGAGTCGGACAGGGTCTGGACGCGGTGCGCGAGGACGATCGTCTCGCTGGGGCCGAGCAGGCGGCGGGCGGCGAAGTCGTCGGCGCGGGCCAGCGTGCGGATCAGGCGCGGAGCGAAGACCGCGGCGGTGCCGGACAGCAGAAGATAGGCGACCTGGCCCCAGAACTTGTCGGTGTCGACGCTCGCGTGGTAGTGGCCCAGGCCCAGCGCGTGCGCCGGGAGCTTTACGGCCACGTACACCGCGACACCGGACAGGAAGGCCAGCCCGACGAACGCGATGCCGATCAGCGGACCGGCGAGCAGGTGATAGGCCACCTGGCGCCAGAGGGCCTCCGAGCGCAGGGCCTGCCGCAGTTGCCGCCGGAACACCCGCGGCGTCTCGATCTCCTGGATCTCGATGGCGCGAAACCCGTGGAAACGGCGGCGCTGCCAGCCGGTGAGGGCCGGCGCGAGGGCCAGGAGGGCGAGCAGCACCATCACGATCGAAAGCGTGAAGCGGATCGCGGAGTCGTAGTCGTCGGCGCGGTAGATCTGCCGGATCGGCGCGGTCCACACGCTGAGTACCAACATCGCGCCCGCCCACAGTGGCAGACCGCTGACCAGGAACATGGTGTCCCAGCCGGCCTCCGTCCACCGGGCTCCGCGCAGCTCTCGTCTCGTCGGCACGCGCTCCACGGTATTCGCGCTGGTCGGGGTGGGTCCATGAGGCGGGCCTCACCGCGGGGGTGGTGCTGGCCCCACCTTGAAGTCGCCAGGTC
>JABFWL010000528.1 GCA_013362315.1 Catenulispora sp.
ACCACCGGGCAGGAGAACACCACCCGCTCGGGCACCATCACCGGTCCGCCGGAGCGCCGGCGCAGCGTGCAGTCGCTGGGCCGGAACACCAAGAAGCCCGGGCCGCTGCTGGCGCTCACCGGCGGCTCCTCGGTCGCGCAGCAGCGCTCTGTCTCGACCCGGCCGGTCGAGCGCTACGTCTGGTCGCCGTCGGAGATCATCAACGAGATCCCGACCGGGCACGCGCTGGTCTCCCTCGCCACCGCCGAGGGCTTCCGGACCCCGCCCGTGCTCGTCGACCTGCGCGGATAAGGCTTTTGCGACGAAGGGGACGTGCGTTCACGACAGCCCCAAAGGCGGCGACCGGCAGTAACCGTACCAATGGCTCTCAGTGTTCGATTTCAGGTTCGTAACCCTGTTGTGATGAGGTGTTTATCGGTCGACCGGGGCGTCGGCCGGAACCAAAGACGATGGGGATCTTCTTATGAGCAAGAACCGTCAGAGCCGTCAGTACCGGCCGTTGGCCGTCTCCGCCCTGGTCGCGTCCGCGGTCGCGGCCGGCGCCGTCGCCGCCGCGCCGGCCATGGCCGCCGACAGCGGCACCGGCGCCGGCACCGGGAACACCGCGACCCCGAACGCCGCGCCGGTCCAGGACCGCATAGGTGGAGAGAACCGATACCAGACCGCAATCAACGCTTCTCAGGACGCCTTCAAGGTCGCCGGCTCCGCCAAGGGCGTCGTGATCGCCCGCGGCGACCTCTACGTCGACGCCCTCGCCGGCACGCCGCTGGCCGCCAAGTCCGGCTCGGCGCTGCTGCTGACCGACTCCAAGTCGCTGACCCCCGGCGTGGCCGACGAGATCAAGCGGGTCCTGGGCACCGGCGACGCGGCCAAGGGCAAGAAGATCACGATCCTCGGCGGCGAGGTCGCCGTCACCCCGGCGGTCGCGAACCAGCTCAAGGCCCTGGGGTACGACGTGGAGCGGATCGGCGGCTTCGACCGCTACGCCACCGCGCTCGACATCGCCGGCTCCAGCACGCTGCACGCCAAGAACGCGATCGTGGCCACCGGCATGAACTACGCCGACGCGCTGGCGGCCGGCCCGCTGGCCGCCGCCGCGCCGGACACGGCGATCGTGCTGTCCAACGGCTCCACCGTCACCGACGACGCGACCGCCGCGTTCATCAAGGGCGCCGGCACCGTCACCTCGGTCGGCATGCCGGCCGTGAACGCGGTGGACAAGCTCGGCGTCAAGGACACCGAACTGGCCGGCGGCGACCGCTACGCCACCGCCGCGCAGGTCGCGACCAAGTCGATCCTGAAGGACGCCAAGTCCGCGGTCGTGGCCAACGGCGTGACCAGCTTCGCCGACCCGCTGGTCGGCGGTGTCTACGCGGCCTACCACCAGGGGGCGCTGCTGCTCACCGACCCGGACTACCTGCCGGCCACCACGGCCGCCGCGCTGGTCGGGTTCACGACCCCGCTGCAGCACTTCACCATCTTCGGTGGCCTGAAGGCCGTGTCGCAGGGTGTCGAGACGCAGATCAGGGCCCTGGTGACCGGCGGCTACGCGGTCTACATCCAGCAGCTCAAGGACGCCGTCGCCAAGGCGCAGGCCGACGTGACCGCCGCGCAGAAGACGTACGACGCCGCGGCCGCCGTGCCGGGTGCCACGCTGGTCGCCTTCGACAGCGCGACGCAGGCCTCGCCCGACAAGGCGGTGAAGGACGCCGACACCGCCCTGTTCGCCGCGGCGAAGGTCTCCACCGACACCAAGGTCCAGGCCGCCTACACCGCCTACGCGGCGGCCACCGGCGACGCGCAGTCCACCGCGCGCTGGAACCTGGAGACGGTGATCGACGCCAGCACCGACAAGGGCGTGACCACGGCCGCCGACACGCTGGCCGCAGCGGTCAAGGCGACCAAGGACACCGCGGTCACGGCCGCCGACGCCGCGGTGACCAAGGCCGCCACGGACAACGCGGCGGCGCTGAAGGCCGCGAGCGACAAGCTGGCCGCCGCGCAGGCCGCCCTGGCCGTTGCGCAGAAGGCACTCGACGACGCGCAGAAGTAGTCCGTCGAGCTCGACATGATCGGACCCGGTTCCGCCTATCCCATGGAACCGGGTCCGTTCCGTTCTGCTCTGCTCTGCAGCGCTTAGCGCCGCATCAGCTGTGCTTCCAGGCCACGCCGAAGCCGCCGCTGGAGGAGATCGACCCCGGCACCGCCTTCGTCGTGCTCCCGGAGGCCATGGTGATCTTGTCGGGGGAGAAGCCGGCCAGCGAGGAGCCGTTCGCCTTGGAGCCGCTGAAGTTCACCGTCCCGAAGTTCGCCAGCGGCAGCACGCCCGAGCTGCTGGACGGGGCCTCGGCGATCACCTCGGCCGAGGCCAGCGCCGGGTTGTTGAGCGTGGAGTGGATGGTGTGCGACCAGCCCTTGGTCGTGTCGCTGAGCACCAGCGTGAACTTGCCGCTGCCGTTGTAGGTGACGGAGGCCGTGAAGTGGTCGCCCGGCGAGACGGCGTTGGAGAAGTTGACCGGGTACTTCGGGTACATCTCGTACCAGGACGAGTACACCGCCCGCCCGCCGGAGCAGTCGGCCTCGGTGCCGGTCTGCTCCACCGAGTTGCTGCCGTCGCCGTCCAGGCCCACCCAGAACGAGGAGTACGTGGTCTGCGAGCCGCAGCTCACCGCCGGCTGGGTCCAGGACGCGCTGACCGAGGTGAACCGCGAGCCGGTCGCGGCGTACCCGGACCAGTTGGACGAGGTGCTGTGGAAGACGTGCGAGAAGCCTTGCACGCTGCCGTTGAAGACGGCCGCCGATGCCGGGGACGCGACGCCGGCCGCGGATATCGCTCCGGAGAGCGCCAACGCGGCCGAGGCCCAGCGACGGGCAGAAGACATCCTGTGTCTCCAATCTCTGTGGGGTGAGATGGAGACTAGGAAACCGGCCGCCGGATGTCTGTCTAGAAAAGGTAAAAACCTGATTCGCCGCCGTGCGCGGCGGTTCGCCACCTACCCGCCCGATTTTCGCACATATCTTCTCCGGGTCGGGCCGGGCCGCCGTCAGAGCCGGGCCGGATCCGGGTTCCGCCGGGAGAACGAGGCCAGCCCGCGCAGCATCAGGTCCAGCCCGAACTCGAACCGGCCCTCCGGACCGCCGCTCTCGAACATCGGGTCGGCCAGCGCCACCAGGTTGGGGAACGTGGCGACCGGCAGGGACTTGATGTAGGACTTCATCTGCTCGGCCCAGGTCTCGACCTCCTCCCGGGAGGTTTCCCCGTGCTGGGAGAACCGGATGTCGTCCTCGAAGACGCTCGCCACCACGTACAGCGAGATGACGTCCCCGGCCCACGCCGCCGCCCGGTCCGGCAGCTCGCCGGCGCGCAGGATGGCCATGAAGCCCTCGACGATGCGCAGCCCGCTCGGCCCGAACGGCACCTGGCCGAGCATGGCCCGGGCGATGCCCGGATGCGCCTGGAGGATCCGGCGGGTGCCGCGCATCATCTCGCGCAGCTGCTCCACCCACTGCTCGGGGTCGGGCGCGGGGAACTCCACGCCCTCGAAGACCCGGTCGATGACCAGCTTCAGCAGCTCGTCCTTGTTGGCGACATGCGCGTACAGGGACGCGGCGCCGGTGTCGAGCTCGGCGGCGACGCGGCGCATGGACAGCAGGTCGTAGCCGTCGGTCTCCAGGATGCGCAGCGCGGCCTCGACGATGGCTTCCTGGCTCAGCGGGGTGCGGGCTTGGGCCTTGGCCTTGCGGGCGCGCTCCCACGGAGGGACCGGCGCGCCGCCCGGGATCTCGTTCCGGGCTGTTGCCTTCGCCATCACGCGGCACTCTCCCTTACTTTGCTGGCTCTGGCGAGCCCTTGCTCTGCTCTCTTCCGAGCCCTTGCTCTGCTCGCGCTCCGAACCCCCTGCCGAACACTGTACGCCTATCGAACGGTGTTCGTAAGTGCGAACGGCGTTTGACTCGAACGCCGTTCGCGTGTAGAACGGTGTTCGACGAACCACGAACGCCGTTCGTGGCGATGAGTTCCGGAGAGCTCGGTCGTCTCATCGTCAGCGACCGCTCAGCGATCCGTCAGCGATCGCTCAGCGGCCGCCGGAAGACTGAGAGTGATCCGGAGTTCGCGATATAGCTTGACTTCGCGGAAACGAGATATATCGTAAGTCTCGGCACGACTCGAACGACGTTCGCAGCCACGAACCGTGTTCCACGCACTTTCCCGGAGGGGGACCACCATGACCGCCACACTCGACAGCACCAGCGACCAGCCCGTCCAAGTCCTCGACCAGAACCACGGCGCGCCACCGGACACCGGCGCCCAGACCGGCGCCGCACCCGAAGGCAAGGCCAAGGCCAGGCTCGGCAAGGCCGTGCTCCTGGCGCTGGTCGCGCTGATCGGCGCCGACATCATGGACCTGCTCGACGCCACGATCATGAACATCGCCGGCCCGGTGCTCCAGCAGGACCTGGGCGCCTCCAGCTCCGCGCTGCAGTGGATCGTCGCCGGCTACACCCTGACCTTCGCGGTCATGCTCACCACCGGCGGCCGCCTCGGCGACATCTTCGGCCGCAAGCGGATGTTCCTCATCGGCGTCGGCGGCTTCCTCGTCGGCTCGCTGGCCTGCTCGCTCGCGCAGTCCTCCGGCGAGCTGATCGCCGCGCGCATGCTGCAGGGCGCCCTGGCCGCCGTGATGATCCCGCAGGGCCTCGGCATCCTGCGGTCCATGGTCCCGCCGGAGAAGATGAACGCCGTGTTCGGCATCTTCGGCCCGGTCATGGGCCTGGGCGCCACCCTCGGCCCGATCCTGGGCGGCTGGCTGGTCGGCGCCGACCTGTTCGGTCTGAGCTGGCGGGCGATCTTCCTGGTCAACGTGCCGATCGGGATCGCGGCGCTGTTCTTCGGCGCCCGGGTGCTGCCGAACGACGACCCGCGGTCCGCCGCCGGCGAGGGCGCCCGCAAGCCCAAGCTCGACCTGGTCGGCATGCTGCTGGCCACCGCGGGCATCCTGATGCTGCTCTACCCGCTGGTCCAGGGCCGCGAGGCCGGCTGGCCGGCCTGGATGTGGGTGCTGATGGCCGGCTCGCTGCCCGCCTTCGGTGTCTTCGCCCTGCACCAGCGCCGCCGCAACGCGGCCGGCCGCGACCCGTTCGTGGTGCCGTCCGTGTTCCGCAAGCGCTCCTTCAACAGCGGCATCGGCGTGCTGTTCGCCTTCGCCGCGGCGATGAGCGGCGTGTTCTTCGTCTACACCCTGTTCCTGCAGGTCGGCCTGCACTACAGCGCGCTGCACGCGGGGCTGACCATGTTGCCCTGGTCGGTCGGCATGATCGTCTCCATGGGCGCCGGCCAGGCCCTGATGCCGAAGATCGGTCCGCGCCGCACGCTCCAGGCCGGCATGCTGGTGATGGCGCTGGGCACCGTGATCTCCGCGGTCCTGGTGAACGCCTACGGCGCCACCACGACCAGCCTGACCCTGATCGCCCCGCTGCTGGTCTCGGGCCTGGGCATGGGCCTGATCTTCGGCCCGATCTTCGGCACGGTGCTCGGCGACCTGGAGGACGACGAGGTCGGCTCGGCCTCCGGTCTGCTGAACGCGTTCCAGCAGCTGGCCGGCGCCTTCGGTGTCGCGGCCCTGGGCACCGTGTTCTTCGACAAGGCCGGCACCATGATGACCAGCGTCCCGGCCGCCGCCGCCTTGGTCTTCGGACTGAGCGCCGCGGTGCTGGTGCTCGCCTGGGTCGTGGCCTTCTCGATGTCGAAGCACACCAAGGAGGCGGAGGGGCATTAAGGCGCACTGAGCCCGGCCGGTCAGACCGGCGATTCCCCTCCCAGGAGTCCGAGGAAGGCTTGCCCTTCCTCGGCTCCGCTTTTTGAGAAGCCCAGCGCCCATTTCAGGTGGCCCACAAACCAGTCGCGGTAGGCGATCTCGGCGTTCTTCTCGTTGCCCCCGGGAACGACCGAGAGGAAGTAGTCGATCTCTGAGAGCTCGTACTCGGCGTTGGCGACCGGGAACAGCAGCGGCAGCGCCGAGGACTCAGCCCGGCTGAGCGGCCGGACCGCCGTGTAGGCGTCCAGGAAAGCCTGAAGTTGGCGCCACGGAATGTTCGCCGGACCGCCGTCGCGCAGCGAGACCCAGTCGACGGCGAAGCGTTCGACCGCGATGGCCAGGTCGTAGACGGCGGTGGTGCGATCGGCGAGACCGAAGTCCAGGACCACGGTGATGCTCACGGCGTGGCCGTCGTCGGTCCACAGCAGGTTCGTACCGTGCCAGTCATTGTGCGTCCACAGCGGCTCGAGGTCGTCGCGCAGGGGTGCCAGCCGCTGGTGAAAAGGCAGCATGAGTTGTTCGAAGTCGGCCTGCCAGTCGCGGGCCGCCAGGAAGTCGCCGAGTTGCGGCCGTTCCGCCGCGATCCGCTCGATCGCCGCGATCGGATCCGCCGCTCCGAAGATGGAGAAGCCTGATTTCAGCGGTCGCCAGGGCCGGGCCGGGGCGTCGTGTCCGACTGCGGCGGTGTGGAGGCGGCCCAACATGGCGCCGGCGGGTCCCGCATGGAAGGCAGGGCTGTAAGGCGTCCAGGAAAACACGTGCTGGTACCGGTCTTCGCCGGCTCCCAGTTCCTGCGCCTCGTATACGAAATCGCCGTGCGCTCCAGCGGTCCATGCCCGCGGTACCGGGATACCGCGTTCCCGCAGGTGGTTCATGAAACCGTGCTCTTCAGCCAGCGCTTCCGGCGTCCGCAAGGATCGCGGAAGCCGCTTCACGATCAGCCGCCGACCGTCGGCGGTCCGGATCCGCGCCGTCGTCGACAACGGCCGCGGACTGCGCCACTCGATCTCGGCAGCCGGGTCGCCGAGCACCGCCTCGACCTCGTCCGTGGTCAGGCTCGGCCAGTCGCGGCGCGCGACCGGCTCGGCCCCCATGCCGAAGACGAGGTCGTCGTCGCTCATCCCCGGCGCCGCCGCTCCCAGGCCACGATGGCGCCGGTGGTCAGCGCGGCCGCCGCGAACGAGTACAGCGAGGCCGACGCCCACCAGCCGGGGTGCACGCCGATCCAGTCCTGCACGTGCATCCAGCCGTGCCGCCACCAGCTCACCGAGCCCGGGTTCAGCACCTGGTAGACCGCGAAGCCCAGGGCCCAGGGCAGCAGCATGACCGGCCGGGCCGGCGAGCGCTCGGACAGGTCCCAGCGGCCGCCGCGGCCCCGGCCCAGGAAGTAGTCGACGCCGACCACCGCGGCCAGCGGCACGAACACCGAGCCGATGACCAGCAGGAAGTTGGAGAACTGGGTGAGGTCGTGCACGAACAGCGCGATTCCGGTGACCAGCGCGCCGACCGTCCCGGCCAGGATCCGCCGGTCGACCCGCGGCAGCAGGTTCTGGATCGACATGGCGGTGGAGTAGACGTTCGCGAACGACTGGTCCGACTCCCGGAGCACCAGCACCAGGAAGAAGACCCAGCCGGCGGTGACGCCCAGCATGGTCTGGAAGATGTCGCCGCCCGGACCGGCCTGGAGCAGCGCGACGATGCCGATGGCGTAGCACCAGAACTGGGTCAGGCTGTAGCCGAGCACGGCCGCGCCGCCGGCCTGCCGGGTGCTGCGCGCGTGCCGCATGTAGTCCGCGGCCATCGGCAGGAACGACACCGACAGCGCGAGGGCGGCGTCGACTGCCGGGAAGAAGCCGCTCCAGGAGGTGCCGCTCTGGTGCGGGACCGGGTTCCGCAGCAGCTGGACGGTGAAGTAGAGCATGGAGATGCCGACCAGGACGGTGACGTACTTGCGCAGGATGCGCAGCACCGACAGGGGCCAGATCGCCATCGCCGTGCACAGCGCCCCGGCGGCCACCACGACCAGCGGCCGCGGTATCCGGCCGGTCATGGCGTCCACGCCCTGCACGATCACGGTCAGCTCGTACACGCCCCAGCCGATCAGCTGGAAGATGTTCGCCGCACTCGGCAGGAACGACAGCCGGGTGCCGAACAGCCCGCGCAGCACCGCCATCGCCGGTGCGCCGGTGCGGGTGCCGACCACGCCGGCCAGCGCGGTCATCACCATGCCCGCCGCCGTGCCCAGGGCCAGCGCGATCAGCGCGCCGGGGACGGGCAGCGGCGCGAAGCCGGCGGGCGTGAGGATCACCGCGGCGCTGGCGAACCCGATCAGGCTCACGCCGAGGTTCGCCCAGAACGCTGCCTGGTCGCTGAAGGAGAGGCTGCGCGGCGCCTCGGTGGTGAGGCGGAGCGGGGCCTCGGCGGGAGCGGCGTCTGCCGGTCCGGTGGTCGCTGTGGTCGTCGTCATGGCGTGCTCCATCGTACGGTCCCCACGCTGCGGTGTTCGAAGCCGCTCACGCGCTGAACAGCGCGGACGTCGAACAGGCGGTGAGACATAGGCTTGGACCGTGCCCCCGACCATCGCCTCGCTGCTCGCCGATCGCCCGCTGGGCCTGCGGCTGCTCACCTCCGGCGGCCCGGCCGGGGACGTCGCGCGGGAGATCCGCTGGGTGCACACCACGGAGCTCAACGACCCGGCGCCGTTCCTGGAAGGCGGCGAGCTGCTGCTCACCACCGGGCTGCGCCTGGACGATCCGGAGTTCGACCTGGAGGCCTTCCTGTCCGGTCTGGTCCGCGCCGAAGTGGCGGGCCTCGGCTTCGGCGTCGGCCTGAACAACGCCACGGTGCCGGAGCGCTTCGTCGCCGCCGCCGAGAACCACGGCCTGCCGGTCCTGGAGGTGCCGAAGGCGACGCCGTTCATCGCGATCGCCAAGTCGGTCTCCAAGTCCCTGGCGGCCGAGGAGTACCGCGCCATCACCGAGGGCTACCGCACCCAGCAGGAGCTGGTGAAGTCGGCGCTGGCCGCCGAGCCGCAGCGGTCGCTGGTCCGCTCGCTGGTGCGCGGCCTGGGGCCGGCCGCCTGGGCGGTGCTGGCCGCGCCGGACGGCACCGTGCTGCACAGCGCCGGCCCCCTGCCGCCGGACGTGGACCTGGCGCCGGAACTGGCCCGGCTGCGCGGCCGGACGCTGCCCAGCAGCTCCTCGATCCTCACCGACGCCGGGCACGTCGAAGTGCACGCCCTGGGCGCGGGCAAGCGCGTCATGGGCTTCCTGGCGGTCGGCCTGCTCGGTCGCACCACCGGCCCGGACATCACCGGCCGCCAGATCCTGGCCGTCGCGCTGACCCTGCTGACCATAGGCGTCGAGCAGCCGACGAAGGACGGCACGGTCGCCGAGCTGACCCTGCGCCGGGCCGTGGTGCGGCTGCTGCTCGCCGGGTACGTCGACGCCGCGCACGAGGCGGCCGGCGAGCTGCGCGTGCCGCTGCCGCCGGAGCCGGTGCGGGTCGCGCGCGACTCGGTCCGGGAGCAAGCGGTGCCGGAGCGGATGTTCGTGCTGGAGGAGGAGGGCGAGCGGGTACTGCTCGCCCCGGCCGACTTCGAGGGCTTCACCGGCGGGGTGTCCGACGCCGTCGGCTACGCCGACTTCGGCCGTGCCTACCGGCAGGCCGGGGAGGCGCTGGCCGCGGCCCGGCGGACCGGCCGGTCGCCGGTGTACTTCGCCGAGGCCGGATCCGGCCTGTCGGCGCTGTTCGGCGACCAGGCGGTCCGCGACTTCGCGGTCGGGGTGCTGCGGCCGCTGATGGAGGCCGACCGCTCGACGCTGCTGCCGACACTGCGCGCCTGGCTGGCGCACAACGGCCAGTGGGACGCGGCGGCGGCCGAACTGGGGGTGCACCGGCACACCGTGCGCGCGCGGATCGCGCGGGCCGGGGAGCTGATCGGCAAGGACCTGACCGCGGCGGACTCGGCGGACACGCGGATGGAGCTGTGGTTGGCCCTTCGGGTGCAGCAGGAAGCGCAGTAAGGCACTCCTCACCGGTTGCCGGCAACCTTTCGCGGTGCAAGCTGGCCCGAACGGCATGCCCGCTGCTGCCGGCTGGCCATCGCGTACACCGCGCGGCCGCGCCGCCCGCACCTACCCTGATGCCATGACTGAGCAGGCAACGCCGTTCTGGATCGCGTCCAAGCCGGCCACCGGCATCGACAGCTACGAGATCTTCTCGCCCTACGACGGCGCGCGTGTCGGCACAGTCTCGGTGCCCACCGACGATCAGGTGGAGCAGGCCGTGGCGGCGGCCGCCGCGGTCGCCAAGCAGACCGCCGACCAGCCGGCCCACGTCCGCGCCGCCGCGCTGGACCACGTCTCGCGCCGGATCGCCGAGCGGGCCGAGGAGATCGCCGCGCTGATCACCGCCGAGAACGGCAAGCCGCTGAAGTGGGCCCGGGCCGAGGTCGGCCGCGCCGTCTCGGTGTTCCGCTGGGCCGCCGAGGAGGCCCGGCGCTTCGGCGGCGAGCTGCAGCGCCTGGACACCGACGCGAACGCCACCGGCCGCACTGCGGTCATTCGCCGCTTCCCGCACGGCCCGGTGCTGGGCATCGCGCCGTTCAATTTCCCGCTGAACCTGGTCGCGCACAAGGTGGCGCCGGCCATCGCGGTCGGCGCGCCGATCATCGTCAAGCCGGCGCCGGCCACGCCGCTGAGCGCGCTGCTGCTCGGCGAGCTGCTCGCCGAGACCGAACTGCCGGTGGGTTCTTGGGCGGTGCTTCCGGTGCCGAACGACCGCATGGCCGCGCTGACCGCCGACCCGCGGCTGCCGGTGGTCAGCTTCACCGGCTCCGGCCCGGTCGGCGCCATGATCGAGCAGGCCGTCCCGCACAAGCACGTGACGCTGGAGCTCGGCGGCAACGCCGCGGCCGTGGTGGCCGCGGACTACGCCTCCGAGGCCGACCTGGACTGGGCCGCGCAGCGCATCGCGGCCTTCTCCAACTACCAGGCCGGCCAGTCCTGCATCTCCGTGCAGCGGGTGTTCGCCGACCGCGCCGTCTACGACCGGCTGGTCGAGAAGGTCGTCGCCGCGGTCGAGGCGCAGCGGACCGGGGACCCCACGGACCCCGGCACCGACGTCGGCCCGATGATCAACGTCGCGGCGGCCGAGCGGGTCGAGGCGTGGGTCGAGGAGGCCGTGGCCGCCGGGGCGACCCTGCTCACCGGCGGTGGCCGCGACGGCGCCAGCTATGAGCCGACGGTCCTGGTCGGGGCTCCGGAGCACGCGAAGGTGGTGTCCGAGGAGGTCTTCGGCCCGGTGCTGGTGCTGCGCGCGTTCGACGGCTTCGACGAGGCGGTGCGCCTGGTCAACGACTCGCAGTTCGGCCTGCAGGCCGGGGTGTTCACCCACGACCTGCGCACCGCGTTCCGCGCGCACCGCGATCTGGAGGTCGGCGGCGTCATCATCGGGGACGTCCCCAGTTTCCGCGCCGACCAGATGCCGTACGGTGGCGTGAAGGGTTCCGGTACCGGCCGCGAAGGCGTCCGGAGCGCGATGGAGGACTACACCTATGAGCGAGTGCTGGTGCTGACTGGGATTGATCTGTAATTCCGGACGGTAGACCGGTACACGCTCAGCCCCCTGATCCGTTCCCTCATCGGGTCAGGGGGCCGTTTTGTCTTTACTCACGGGATCAGGGTTCAGCCGGTTCAGCCCTGCGCGTCGGCGTGCACGCCCTCGCGGTAGGACGGGTACTGCGGCTTCCAGCCCAGTTCCTCCTTGGCCTTGGCGTTGCTCACCAGGTAGCGGCCGGTGATGAAGGCGTTCAGGTAGGGCATGGGCTTGGTCATCCAGGCCGGGACCGTCCGCGGCTTCTTGGTGTGGAACTCCTCGGCGATCTGCAGCGTGATGGTCGCGAACGGCACCGGGGTGTCGTCGACGATGTTGTACGCCTGCCCGCCCCGGCCCCGCTCGAGGGCGGCGACCGTGGCGCTTGCCGCGTCCGCCAGGTGCACGAAGGCGGCGGTCCCGGCCTTGACCAGCGGCAGCTTTCCGGCCTGGAGGTATTCGACGTAGGCGGCGGTCGCCGGGCCGCCGTAGAAGAGGCCGTACCGCAGCGCGATCCCGTCGATCCCGGGCTCGGAGAAGGCGATCTGCTCGTTGCGCAGCATCGCCTCGCCGTGCTCGGCGAAGGACTTGCGCGGCGACGGCCCGAAGTACGCGTCCTCGGTCAGCGGCTCGGGGCCGAGGTCGCCGTATCCGTACCCGAAGATCATCGACTGGGTGAGGAACCGCGTGGCCCCGACCGCCTTGGCCGCCGCCATCAGGTTCTCGGTGCCGACGGTGCGCAGGACGTTCGTGACGTGCATGTCCTTGTTGCGCATCGGCGCCTTCTTCAAGGCTGTCAGCTGACTGATCACCGCCTCGAAGCGCTGTCCTTCGAGGGCCGCGAGCAGCTGCTCGCGGTTCATGACGTCGGCGACGACCGCCGAGGCGCCCATGGCCTCGATGGCCCGCACGCCGTCCGGCGACCGGGTGATGCCGACGACCTCGTGGCCGGCTTCGAGCAGGGCCGGGGTGAGGACGTGGCCGAAGACGCCGCTGGCACCCGCGAGGAGAACGCGCATGATTTGCTCCTTATGGACTGTTCCGCGACGGTATATCCGCGCTTCTGCCCACAAGGACGGGGCTGCATGGAGTCCTGTGACACGACTCTATGTGACCTACGTCACATCTGCTCCAAGGCTCGCACGCCGTCCAGCTTCTCCGGGTTGGCCATCCCGAAGACCGTGCGGATCCGGCCGTCCTCGTCCAGGTCGAGGGTGTAGACGTAGAGCACCTTGCCGTCCGCGAACGCCACGATCGCCGGCGCGCCGTTGACCCCGCCGTCGACCACCTCGATCCGCAGATCCATGCCCTGCTGCATGTACTTGGAGTACTTGTCCACGATGCCGAGCAGGAAGCGGGCGACATGGTCCTGGCCGAGCACCGGCCGCCGGGCCGCGGTGATCACGCCGCCGCCGTCGGCGACCAGGGTGACGTCCGGCGACAGCAGCTCCAGCAGCGGCCGGATGTCACCGCCGACGCAGGCGGACAGGAAGCGGTCGGCGATGCTCTGCCGCTGCGCGTCGTCCAGCGGGTAGCGCGGACGCTTCTCGTGTACGTGGGTCCGGGCCCGCACGAGCAGCTGCCGCACCGCCGCCTCGCTGCGGTCCAGCATCGCGGCGATCTCCGCGAAGCTGTAGTCGAACGCCTCCCGCAGCACGAACACCGCGCGCTCCAGCGGCGACAGGGTCTCCATCACCAGCAGCATCGCCAGCGAGACGGTGTCGTCCAGGACCACGCGGTCGGCGGCGTCGGGGGCGCTGTCGGCGCCGTCGCGGGTCAGTACCGGCTCGGGCAGCCACGGGCCGACGTAGGACTCCTTGCGGGTCTGGACCTTGCGCAGCTGGTCGATGGCCAGCCGGGTGGTGACCGTGACCAGGAACGCCTTCGGGTCCTCGACTTTGGCGTAGTCCGAGCCGCTCCAGCGCAGCCACGCGTCCTGCACCACGTCCTCGGCGTCGCTCCAGCGCCCGAGCACCCGGTATGCGACCGAGGTCAGCAGCCTGCGATGCTCGTTGAAGACGCCGGCGGCTCGGGTGTCGTCCCATGTCGGGAGGTCCTGGTCCACGGCCGCCAGCCTATTACCCGTGTCGATGGCCATGGAGTGTCGATGAGCATGGAGTGTCGATGGGCATGGACGGCTGGTGCGCCCTGCCCTACCGTGCGCGCATGCTGGGCACTGATACTGCGGCGCGAAGCGCCTCCTTAACGGGCGGTGGTGGGAGACGGGTGGGCGGAAAGATCGTGGTGGTGACCGGCGGCGGCAGTGGCATCGGCCGTGCCACCGCCGAGCTGTTCGCGGCCGAGGGCGCGGCGGCGGTCGTGGTGGTGGACGTGGCGGACACCGGGGAGAACTCCGGGCCGCAGACGGTGGAGCTGGTGCGCAAGGCCGGCGCCAGGGCGCTGTTCGTGCGCGCGGACGTCTCGGTCGAGGCGCAGGTGCAGGCGGCGATCGGGGCGGCGCTGGCCGAGTTCGGGCGCCTGGACGCAGCGGTGAACTGCGCCGGGGTGGCCGGCTCCGGCGCCAAGATCGCCGATATGGAGCTCCAGGAGTGGAACCGGGTCGTCTCCATCGACCTGACCGGGACCTTCCTGTCCCTGAAGCACGAGATCCGGGCCATGCTGCCGAACCACGCCGGGACGATCGTGAACATCGCCTCGGCGGCCGGGTTGGTGCCGGTGCCGTACCTGTCGCCGTACTGCTCGGCGAAGCACGGCGTGCTGGGGCTGACGAAGACGGCGGCGAAGGAGTACCGGAAGTCAGGGCTGCGCATTAACGCGATCTGCCCCGGTGTCGTCGACACTCCGATGATCCGGGCCTCGGCGGCCGAGCGGCCCGAGGTCGCGAAGCAGTCGCAGGCGGCAGCCGGTGCGCAGTCCGGGGCGGAGTCCGGCGGGTCGTTCATCGGGCGACCCGAGCAGATCGCGGCGGCGGCGGTCTGGCTCTGCTCGCCGGCGGCGTCGTTCGTCAACGGCGAGTCGATGGTGGTGGACGGCGGAACCGTGACGCGCTAGCCGACACTTCGGGGCTGACACGGCGGCTACCGTGAGAGGCATGCGTATCGATCTGCACGCCCACACCACCGCCTCCGACGGGACCTACGAGCCGGCCGAGCTGGTGGGCATGGCCGAGGCGGCGGGCCTGTCCGTGGTCGCCATCACCGACCACGACGGCACGGCCGGCTGGTCCGAAGCCCGCCGGGCACTGCGCTACGGGCACGAGGCGGGCGTCTGGTCGACCATCCAGAACGTGGTGCCCGGCATCGAGATCAGCTGCAAGATTCACGACATCGGCATGCACATGCTCGGCTATATGTTCGACCCCTGGAACGCCGAGCTGGAGGCGGCCCTGGCCGACATCCGCGATTCGCGCACGCATCGTGCTGAGGCGATGGTGGGCAAGGCGCGCGAGCTGGGGGCGCCGATCACGTGGGAGCGGGTGCAGGAGATCGCCGCCGGTGGGGTGGTGGGACGCCCGCATGTCGCCACCGCGCTGGTGGAGGCGGGCGTCGTGGCCTCGGTGGACGACGCGTTCGGGCCGGACTGGCTCGGCGAGGGCGGCCGCGTCCGGGTGGACAAGAACGACATGGACCCGTTCCGCGCGATCGAACTCATCCGGGCGGCCGGCGGCGTGACCGTGATGGCGCACCCGATGGCCTGGCGCCGCGGACCGGTGGTGGACGACAAGGACATCGCGGCGTTCGCCGAGGCGGGCATGACCGGCATCGAGATGAACCACCCCGACCACGGCCCGAAGGAGCGCGACCGGATCCGGGCCCTGGCGAAGGACCTGGGCCTGCTCACCACGGGCTCATCCGACTGGCACGGCTCGCGCAAGCTGACGGGACTGGGTGCCGAGACGACCGACCCCGAGGTCTACGAAGAGCTGGTGGCCCGCTCCACCGGCATGAAGCCGTTCTGAGCCCAGAAACCGGTAAGCACCCGCACGGTCGCTGCGGGGTTCTCCGCGGCGGGGGAGTGCGCGGCGTCCTCGATCAGGACCAGCTCGGTACCGAGCCGCGTGGCCATCTCCTTCTGCAGCTCCACCGGCCACGCGTCGTCGCCGGCCCCGGCCGCCACCAGCAGCGGCAGCCCGGCGGCGGCGAGCTCGTCGGTCCGGTCCGGCGCCTGCAGGATCGCGGTCCCCATCCCGATCAGCATCCCGAGGTCGTTCGCCTCGAACCGGCGCTTCAGGAACGCCCGGACCGCGGCGTCAGGATGCTGCGGCGCCCCCTGCGCGGCCGCCATCTTCTGCATCTCGGCCCAGATCTGTTCGGCGGTCATGAAGCCGGCGGCGGCCACCAACAGCTTGGCCTGCTCCGCCGACCGCCCCGGCACCGCCGCCGGCCCGGAGTCGAAGACCGCGAGGCTGCGCACCCGGCCGGGATGGGAGAGGGCGTACTCCCGGGCCACGAGGCCGCCGAAGGAGTGCCCGAAGACGTGGACCGGATCGGGGCTCAGGCCCTCGACGACGTCGGCGAGGTCGTCGGCGAGGCGCGCGAGGGTGTAGGCGGCGGGGTCCTGCGGGCCCGCGGACTCGTTCTGCCCGCGCTGGTCGACGGCGACGACCTCGTAGCCGGCCTCGGCCAGCGGGGCGAGCACCGCGATGAAGTCCTCTTTCGACCCGGTGTAGCCGGGCACCAGCACCGCCGTGCCTCGCCGCTCCACCCCTTCCGGCGGCACCGCCCGCAACCCCGCGAGCTCACCGCTCGCGGTCGGCAGCTGGACCGCCTCGGTGTGCGGCGGCAGGTCGACGAAGGGCGGGGTGCTCATGGGGATGAGGGTAGTGGGCTGCGGGGGAGCGGTGCTCGCAGGGGCCGGGACACATCGATGGCCCGGGATCTGGGAGATCCCGGGCCATCGATGGGAGCGACTACGAGTTGTAGTTTCCGGTCGCGGCGACACCGGTCGAGGTCAGGCTCGTGGCGTCGGCGGTGGTGCGCCGGGCGCGCTTCGGCTTCTCGGCGGCGTCGGCGGCCGGGGCCTCGGCCGGCGCGGCAGCGGCCTTGCGAGTCCGGGTGCGCTTCGGCTTCTCGGCCGGAGCTTCCGCTGCGACGGTCACGGCCTCGGTGACAGTCTCGGTGACAGTCTCGGTGACAGTCTCGGTGACGGCCTTCGACCGGGTGCGCTTCGGCTTCTCGGGCTGAACCGCCTCGGCTGCCTCGATCGCTTCGACCGCTTCCACCGCGGTGGTGCGCGTCGCCTCGACCGCCCTCGACCGGCCGCGGGCCCGCTTCGGCGCCTGGGCGACCTCGGCGACCTGGGGCGCGACCTCGGCAGCGGTCTCGACCGCCGCCTCCACGATCGCGGCCTCGACCTTGGCGCCGCTGCGCGAACGAGTCCGCGTGCGCTTCGGCTTCGGCTCCGTGCTTTCGGCGACGGTTTCGGCGCTCGCCGCGACCGCGCTCTCCACGATCGTGGGTTCGACGGCGGCGCTCTCGGCGACCGCGACCTCGGGCTTGGCTCCGCCGCGCGTCCGGGTCCGCGTGCGCTTCGGCTTCTCGGCGGCCTCGGCGGTGCCGGAAGCGGCCAGAGCCTCGGTCACGCCGGAACCAGCGCCGGCCGATCCACCCGCCGCCTCGTCACCGAGCCGCTGTCCATTGCGCGTCCGCACCCGATCGCGCTTGGCGCGGGCCGGTCGTTCGGTGCGGTCGGAGCGCTCGCCGCGGTCCGGGCGCGGACCGCGCGCCCGCACACCGGCGCCGCGGCCGGTCTCGCCGAGGTCCTCGACCTCCTCGGCGGCCAGGCCGGCGCGCGTCTGGTCGGCCTTGAGCAGCCGGCCCTTGGAGCCGGCCGGGATGACGAGCTCCTCGAAGAACCACTCGGAGGTCGAGTAGGTCTCGCGCGGCTCGTGGTGGTCCAGGCCGAGGCTCTTGTTGATGAGGTTCCAGCGCGGCACCTCGTCCCAGTCGACGAAGGTCACCGCGGTCCCGGAGGCGCCGGCCCGGGCGGTGCGGCCGATGCGGTGCAGGTAGGTCTTGTCGTCCTCCGGGCACTGGAAGTTCACGACGTGCGTG
>JABFWL010000200.1 GCA_013362315.1 Catenulispora sp.
GATCGGCATTCGCCAGCGCTCGCGCCGAGGGCTTCATCACGGCACCGAGCCTGCCCGCGTTGTTCCGCCGCCGTGCGGGACGACGGAACTGAGGACTGGGATGTGGCGGCTGGCCGCAGCCGCGCCGTCTCACCCGCCGAAAATGCGGGCCGCGATGCCGTCGAGCAGACAGTCGAGGCCGAACTCGAACCGGGCCTGCTCGTCGGGGCGCGGTGCGCCTTCCCGCAGCGAGCGCTCGTACCGGGGGTACTCGCCGTTCGCGAGGAGCCATGCCAGGCGGTCGGTGTTCGCGTCCTTGGCGTCCCGCTGCGACGTCCATCCCTCCGGGGCGCGCAGCCGGCCGCGGGTGATCTCGTCGTGGGTGCCGGCGCGGGTGTAGGCGGTGACGGCGCCGGTGATGTCCGTCATCTGCGCCACGGTCAGGCCGCGGCCGTCCAGGGCGGCGAGGTTCTGCTCGGCGACGGCCAGGAACGCCGGGGTCGGGGCGAACAGGATCCGGCCGGGCAGGTCCGTCATCCAGGGGTGCTTCAGGATGACGCTGCGAAAGCGCATGGCCGAGGCGCGCAGCACGCGCCGCCAGCGGTCGGAGCCGTCGCCTGATTCCCCGTCGGCGAGTTCCCCCTCATCAAGCAACATCCCCGCGCGCACCATGTCGAGCATCAGCTCTATGACGTCATCCTTCCCTGACACGTACCGATAGCACGTCATCGAGGACACCCCCAGCTCCGTGGCGAGCCGCCGCATCGACACCGCCGCGAGGCCGTCGGCGTCGGCGATGCGCAGCGCCGCCTCGGCGATCATGGCGTGCGTCAGCACCGGTCGATGGGCCGGCGGCGACAGTGCCATCCGCTCCCAGACCGAGGGCGCGGCCGCCGCTGCGTCGCCGTCTGCGGTGCTCATGGGGACAACGTTAGCGTGGATTTACATTGTAAGCGCGGGTGCTTACAGTGTAAATCATGACCCAGAGCTACGAACGCGTCACGCTGTCACCCGACGGCCCCGCGGATCCGAACCGCTGGCGCGCCCTGACCGTGTGCCTGGTCGCCAGCTTCATGACCCTGTTGGACGTCAGCATCGTGAACGTCGGACTGCCGCAGATGCAGGCCGGACTGCACGCCTCCCCGGCGGACGTCTCCTGGGTGCGCGCCGGCTACACCCTGACGTTCGGGCTGGTCCTGGTGCCGTCCGGGAAACTCGGCGACGCCCTCGGCCGCAAACGCATGTTCCTGCTCGGCCTCTTCCTGTTCACCGGGGTCAGCCTGATGTGCGCGCTCTCGCCGACCGCCCAGTGGCTCGTCGTCGCCCGCCTGCTTCAGGGCGTGGCCGGCGGCCTGCTCAATCCGCAGATCATCGCGATGATCCAGCAGCTGTTCCGCGGCGACGAGCGCGGCCGGGCCTTCGGCCTCTACGGCGGCACCGTCGCCATCGCCACGGCGATCGGCCCGCTGGCCGGCGGCCTGCTCATCGAGGCCGGCGGCTGGCGCTGGATGTTCCTGGTGAACCTGCCGATCGGCGCCGTGGGCCTGGTGCTCGGCGTGTTGCTGGTGCCCTCCATCCCGGCACGGCGGCGCGGCCGGGGGCTGGACCTGGTCGGGGTGGCGCTGCTCGGCGGCGGCATCACCTCGATCATGCTGCCGCTCATCGAGCAGGAGCAGGGCGGCGGGGTGCAGTGGTCGCTGCTGGGCCTCGCGGCGGTGCTGCTGGTCGCCTTCGTGTTCTGGGAACGGTGGTGGCAGCGGCGCGGCCTGGACCCGCTGGTCGACCTCGGCCTGCTGCGGACGCCGTCCTTCGGCGCGAGCAGCCTCGTCGGACTCGCTTACTTCGCGGGGTATCCCGGCGTGCTGTTCATCCTCTCCCTCTACCTCCAGCAGGGCCGCGCCTACTCGGCACTGGCGGCCGGCGCGGCGGGGATGCCGTTCGCGGTCGGGTCCGCGATCAGCGCGGCGGTCAGCGGCCGGGCCGTCTACCGCATCGGCCGGGTCCTCGTGGTCGCCGGACTGGCCGCCGTGCTCGCCGGGCTGATCCCGGCGGCGCTGATCATCCAGCACGACACCGGCGGCGCGGTCTGGGCGCGGCTGTTCGTCCCGCTGCTGCTGGCCGGACTCGGCAGCGGCCTGGTCATCGGCCCGAACCAGACGCTGGCGCTGCAGTTCGTGCCGCCGGCCGGCAGCGGGACCGCGGCCGCGATGGTGCAGACCGGGCAGCGCGTCGGCATGTCGGTCGGCACCGCCGTGGCCGCCACGATGTTCTTCGGACACCTCGAGGTGGCGCACCGGGACTACAGCGGCGCGGCCTCGCGCAGCCTCTACGGGGCGGCGGCGCTCGTCGCCGTCGCGCTGGTCGCGGCATCCGGGGACCTCGTCGCCGCGCGCCGGCTCCGGCGGCGGCCGATCCCGAGACAGTCCTCGGACACACCCGGCACCCGGACCGGCGGGCCGGTCGTCACCGACCTGCGGCCGACGCGAGACCAAGGCGGGACAACGGCGTCACCCACGCCGTGCTGCCGCCGACCGCCGCCGGGACCGTCGCGCCCGAGGACGTCCCGGACCTGCGCACCCTCGTCGTCGCCGGCGAGGCGCTGCCCGGCGCGCTGGTCGAGCGCTGGGCACCGCACGTCCGCCTGATCAACGCCTACGGCCCGACCGAGGCCACCGTCTGCGCCACCATGACCGGACCGCTGGCCGCCGGCGACGAGATCACCATCGGCACGCCGATCCCCGGCGTGTCGGTGTACGTGCTCGACGACACGCTCCAGCCGGTCCGGCCCGGCGAGATCGGCGAGCTGTACATCGCCGGGCCGGGACTGGCCCGCGGCTATCTGGGCCGTCCGGAGCTGACCGCGCAGCGGTTCGTCGCCGACCCGCACTCCTCGGCCGGTACGCGCATGTACCGGACCGGCGACCTCGGGTCGTGGTCAGTGGACGGCGCCATCCTCTTCCACGGACGGGCCGACGACCAGATCAAGCTCCGCGGCTTCCGGATCGAACCGGGCGAGGTGGAGTCCGTCCTCGGCCAGCACCCGGAGGTGGCGCGCGCGGTCGTGGTCCCGCGGACCGCGTCCGTCGCGGGGGCTTACGGACTCGACCACGGCGGCGGGCCTCAGCTCGTCGCATACGTCGTACCGGCCGACGGCAGCCGGCCCTCGCCCGCCGAGCTGCGCGCGCACGCCGCGCGCTTCCTGCCCGAGCACATGGTGCCCGCGCTGTTCACCACCGTCGACACGCTCCCGCTCACACCGAACGGCAAGGTCGACCGCGGTGCGCTGCCGGCGCCGGACGCGGCGGCGCACGCCGCCGGGCGCGGGCCGAGGACGCCGGCTGAGAAGGCGCTGTGCGCGATCTTCGCCGAGCTGTTCGGCGTCGAGGAGGTCGGCGTGGGAGCCGACTTCTTCGCCCTCGGCGGCACCAGCATCACCGCGATCGACGTGATCCTGCGGGCCCAGGAGTTCGGACTGGAGCTCACGCCGCGCAGCGTGATCGACAACCCGACCATCGAGGCGCTCGCCGCGGCCGTGGCGCAGAAGGAGCTGACATGACCCTGACCCCCCGGCCGGTCGTCCAGCCGGACGACCTCGACCGCGTGGACCTGGCCTCGCCGATCCTGCACGCGGAGAACGACCTGGACGAGATCTGGCGCTACCTGCGCGCGAACGATCCGGTGCACTGGCACCGGCCGGTCGACGACCGCCCCGGCTTCTGGGTGATCACCCGGCACGCCGACGTCCACCAGGTCTACCAGGACAAGGGCCACTTCACGACCGCCGGCGGCAACGCTCTGGCGACCCTGCTCACCGGCGGCGACTCGGCCTCCGGCACGATGCTGGCGGTCACCGACGGCCCGCGCCACCGGCAGATCCGCAACGTCATGACCCGCGGTCTGAACCCCCGCACGCTGGAGGCCGTCCGGCACTCGCTCCAGCAGACCGTGGACCGCCTGCTGAAGAACGCGCTCGACATGGGCGAGTGCGACGCGGCCCACGACGTGGCGGCGAACGTCCCGCTCGGCGCCATCTGCGACCTGCTGGAGATCCTGGCGGCGACGAGACCGGCCGCCACGCGATCACCGGCACCATCCTGGCGCTGATCGAGAACCCCGACCAGTGGCGCGCGCTGAAGAACGGCGACGTCGACATCAAGACCGCGACCGAGGAAGCGCTGCGCTGGACGGTGCCGTCCCTGCACGGCGGGCGCACGGCGACCGGTGACGTCGAGATCGGCGGCAAGCAGATCAAGGCCGGCGACGTGGTGAGCGTCTGGATCTACTCGGCGAACCGCGACGAGGACGTCTTCGACGAGCCGGACCGCTTCGTCCTGGGCCGGACCCCCAACAACCACTTCACATTCGCCCACGGCGCGCACTACTGCCTCGGGCACTACCTCGGCCGCATGGAGGTGCACGCGGTGCTGGACGGCCTGCGGCGCCTGGTCGGCGACATCGAGCAGATCGGCGAGGAGAAGTGGATCTACTCGAGCATCCTGCACGGCATGCACTCGATGCCGGTGCGGATGACGGCGTGACACCTCCAATCGTCTCGAGCGCAGGATCGAAGGGAAGACAGGCATGAACGTGTTCGACGACGCGGCGGCGCCGGGCGTGGTGCTCGGCAACGAGGCGGGGGAGTACTCGCTGTGGCCGGCGGCCGGCGAGGTGCCGGGCGGCTGGCGGATGGTCTTCGGACCGGCGGACCGGCAGGCGTGCCTGGCGCACGTCGGGCGGATCTGGACGGACTTGGGGACGTCGGTGGCTCCGGGTGGATCGGGCGTTTCGGCGTCCGCGGCGGGTTCCGGCGGGCCGCAGTGAACCGGTTGCCGGACGGCGACGGCGTCAGCCAGGGCGACGGCACGGTCGCGGTCGTCACCGGGGCGGCGCGGGGCATCGGCGCGGCCGTGGCGCTGCGCCTCGCTGCGGGCCGCGCGGCGGTCGTCGTCGTGGACCGCCGCGAGTCCGACACCGCCGGAACCGTCGCGGCCATCCGCCGGGCAGGCGGCCGGGCCCTGGGCATCGGCTGCGATGTGGCGGTCCCGGCCGAGGTGCGGACGGCGGTGCTCCGGACAGCGGCGGCCTTCGGCCGCATCGACGTCCTGGTGAACTGCGCCGGCCTCACCCGCGACCGCCTGCTGCTCGCGATGGACGACGCGGAGTGGGACACGGTCCTCGACGTGAGCCTCGGCGGCACGATGCGCTGGTCCCTGGCAGCGGCGGAGCTCATGAAGCGCCGAGGTTCGGGCCGCATCGTGACCTTCAGCTCGGTGGCGGCCGAGGGCAACCCGGGCCAGAGCAACTACGCGACCGCGAAGGCGGCCCTCGCCGGCTTCACCCGAAGCCTCGCCGCCGAACTCGGCCCGCACGGCATCACGGTGAACGCGGTCGCCCCCGGCTTCGTCGCGACGCCGATGGTCGACGAACTGGCGAGCCGGCTCGGCGTGGACCACGAGGCCTTCCTGAAGACCGCGGCGTCCCGGGCGGCGGTCGGCCGCGTCGGAACGGTCGAGGACATCGCCGGCGTCGTGGCCTTCCTCGCCGGACCCGACTCCGGCTACCTGACCGGTCAGACCGTGTCCGTCGACGGAGGCCGGCGGTGACCCGGGTGGCCGTCGTATCCCTTGCCACCGACGCGGCCGGCGGCACGCGCGACACCGGCCTGGCCGCCGCGCTGCACCTCGCCGGCCTCGGCCTCGACATCGCCCTGCTCGACGCCGACCCGCCCACAGCCGCCGAGGCCGCCGAGCAGATCTCCGCCGGCGGCCAACGCTGCGCCGCCGTCGCCGCCGACCTCGCCGACAGCGCTTCAGTGAACGCCGCGCTGAACCACGTGCGCTCGGAGCTCGGCAGTCCCAGCGTCCTGCTGAACTGTGTTCCGCTCGGCAGCCCCGAGCCGCTGGCCGCTGAGGAGCGCTATGCCGAGGCGCGCCGGAGCCTGCGCGCGTTGTTCGTCTGCTGCCGCGCCGTCTGCACGCACATGGTGCGCGGCCGGTGGGGCCGGATCGTCAACATCGCGCACCCGGTCGGTGCCGACGAAGCCGGGGACCGGGAGTGGCGCGACGGGCAGACCGTGCTCGGCGGGCTCGTCGGGTTCACCCGGTCCGCCGCGCTGGAACTGGCCGGTTACGGCATCACCGCGAACTACATCGCACCGACCGGCTGCTATCCCGCCGGTCCCGCCCCCGCCCCCGCGCCGCCACTCGCCGCGGCGGCCTCCCGTGACGCCTCGTCCTATTCCGCGGGCGTGGCGTCCCTGACCGGATTCTTGATCAGCGATCAGGCGTCGGCGATCACCGGGCAGGGCGGCTATCTCGCCGGCCGTCCGGCGGTGCCGTCCGCCAGTGGGGAGTAGACCATGAAGGACCCGGGCCACTACGTCGCCCGCATCCTGGACCAGCTCGCGCTCGACGACGACCGGCCGGTGATCCGCTGGCAGGACGCTGTCATCCCGGCCGCTGAGCTGCGCAGCGCCGTGCGACGCGTCGCGGCGGCACTGCGCGGGCTCGGCGTCGGGGACGGCGGCACGGTCGCCGTCCTGACCGCCCTGAACAGCCCGTGGATGCTGGCGACCCGCTACGCCGTCCACCTCGTCGGGGCGACCGTCGTCCACGTCACCGGCTCGAACCACGGGACCACCACCCACGGCCTGACCCGCGAGATCCGCGCCCGCATGGTGCGCGAGACCGGCGCGTCGGTCCTGCTCTTCGACGAGGAGAATGCCGCCGAGGCCGAAGGCGTCAGCGCGCTACTCGGTTCCCAGACGGGACTTCGCCTCTGCGCCCTCGGCACACCCCTGTCGGGCCCGGTGTCCGTCGGCGGTCGCCCGATCGCCGAGCCGGCCGCCGCCGCGTCCACCGACACCGCCGCCGACGACCCGGACCTGACACCCCGCACCCCGGCCCGCGCCATGGTCATCTACACCAGCGGCAGCACCGGCCGTCCCAAAGGCGTGGTCAAACCCTTCGCCGCCTGGAACGACGTCGTCCTGAGCGAGGCGACCTTCGCCTCGCCGAAGACCTTCCTGGCGGTCAGCGCGGTCAGCCACACCGGCGGCCTGCTCACCGACATGGCCATCGCCTCCGGCGGCAGCGCGGTGCTGCGCACCGCCTTCGAACCCGCGGCGTTCCTGCGCGACATCGCCGAGTTCCGCGTCACCGACACCCTGATCGGCGTCCCGCTGCTGTACGAGCTCGCGAACCACCCGGACGCACCCACCACCGACCTCTCCTCGCTGCGCCGCCTGCTCTATATCGGCTGTGCCGCCTCGCCGGAGCGGGTCCGCGAAGCCGTCAAGATCTTCCCCGGCGTCCTGCACCACTCCTACGGCACCACCGAGACCGGCCAGATCGCCATGCTCACGGCCGCCGACCACGACGTCGCCGAGCTGCTCGACACCGTCGGACGGCCGCGGACCGACCTGACGGTGGCGATCCGCGACCCGGAGTCCGGCCGCGGCCTGCCGGCCGGGGAGCTCGGCGAAGTCGTCGTGCGCGGAGCCAAGAACATGCTCGGCTACGTCGCGGATCCCGAGCTCACCGACCGGGTCCTGCGCGAGGGCTGGGTGCACACCGGCGACCTCGGCCGGATCGGCGACAACGGCTACCTGCGGCTGTTCGGCCGCATGGACGACGTCGTCAAGGTGCACGACACCCGCGTCCACCCGATCGAGGTCGAGAAGGTCCTGGCCGGGCACCCCGGCGTCGCCGACGCCTGCGTGTGGGGCCTGCGGTCGCCGGACCTGCTGGGCGAGCTGCACGCCGCCGTCGTGCTGCGGGACGACGACCCGCCGACCCGTGACGTCCTGCGGGACCACGTCGCGCGGTCGATGACCCCCACCCACGTTCCGGCCACCCTCACGCGGTGGCGCGCATTCCCGATCAACGCCAACGGAAAGGTCGATCGGGTCCTGGTCCGCGAGCAGAGCTCGCACCCCGAGGCGGGAAGGGATGAACCGGCGTGGCCGAATTCATCGGAAACTACGACAGCCTGATCCGCAAAGTCCGCGGCACCGCGGCGGACGCGACGACCGGGGCCAAGGCCATCCGGTACTTCTGCGTGCTCTGCGAGCACGAGTTCACCGAACCGGCGTTCAACAAGTGCACCGAGTGCGGCGGCGCGATCGACGCGGTCTACGACCTCGACCAGGTCGAGATCCCGGCGCAGAAGCAGGGCCCCGACCCCCTGCAGCACTACTTCTCGCTGCTCCCGGTCCGCGAGCGTTCCGCGCTGCACTGGGTCGGCGAGGGCAACACTCCGTGCTTCGAGGCTCCCGCGCTGGCCGCCGAGCTGGGCATCGGCCGGCTCTACTTCAAGAACGAGGCCGCGAACCCCACCTCGTCGACGAAGGACCGCGTCGCCTCGGTGTGCCTGTCCCGCTTCGACGAGCTGGGCATCCGCGAGCTCGTGATGTCCTCCACCGGCAACAGCTCGACCGCCTACGCGCGCGCCGTCTCGCTGATCCCCGGCTTCACGCTGCACGTCTTCGTCGGCCGTGCGTTCCTCAACCGCCTCAACTACGCCGACCACCCGCGCGTCATCACCCACGTCGTGGACGGCGAGTTCGTCACCGCCGGCCGCGTGGGGGAGCGCTTCGCGCAGGACAACGGCTACTTCTGGGAGGGCGGCTTCTTCAACCTCGGCCGCCGCGAAGGCCTCAAGCTCGCCTACCTGGAGGCCTACGACGAGATGCAGGCCGAGCCGGACTTCGTCTTCCAGGCCGTCAGCAGCGGCATGGGCCTGGTCGGCGCGTACAAGGGCGCGGTGGAGTACCGCGAGCTGGGGCGGCTGCGCAAGGTGCCGTCGTTCATGGCGGTCCAGCAGGCCAGCTGCTCGCCGATGGCGCACGCGTTCGCCGAGGACGCCGACCAGATCGCGCCGCGCCACGTCGTCCGCGACCCCGAGGGCCTGGCCCACGCCATCCTGCGCGGCGACCCGACCGGCACCTACCCGTACATCAGAGACCTGTGTCTCTCCAGCGGCGGCCGGATCCTCGCCGCCGGGGAGGACCGGATCCGGCACGCGCGGCGCGTGCTCGCCGAGACCGTCGGCGTCGATGTCTGCTACGCCAGCTCGACGGCGTTCGCCGGGGTGATGGAAGCGGCGCAGTCCGGCCTGCTGGCGCCGGACAGCGTGGTGTTGGTGAACCTGACCGGCGCGGACCGACCGGCCGCGCAGGTCGCCACGATCGGGAGGACCCACGCATGACAACCCGGCCCCATGTGGTGGTCATCGGCGGCGGGGTGCTCGGCGCCTGCGTCGCCGGCGCGTGCGCGGCCCGCTCGGCGCGGGTCACCCTCCTGGACGCCGCGGTGCCCGGCTCCGGCACCAGCTCGACCAGCTTCGCCTGGGCGAACGCGCAGAAGAAGCGGCCCGACTCGTACTTCCGACTCAACGCCGACGGCCTGGCCGAGTACCACCGGCTGGCCGAGGCGGGAATCGGGAGCGGCTGGTTCCACGCGGTCGGCAACGTGGAGATCGCGGTGGACACCCGCTCCGCGGAGGCGCTGGAGGCGAACGTCGCGGATCTCGCCGCGCGCGGCTACGCCGCCGAACACGTGACCGTGCGGCAGGCGGCCGACCTCGAACCGTTCATCGACCCCGACCGGATCGTGGCCGCCGCCTACTTCCGTGAGGAGGGCTGGGTCGACGCCGAGAAGATGATCGCCGACGCGCTGGCCACCGTCCGGGCCGCGTCCGGCGAGATCCGGACCCACCACCCCGTCGCCGGATTCGAGCAAGCCGGCACCCGGACGAAGGTGCTGCTGGCGAACGGCGAGGAGGTGGTCGCCGACTACGTGGTGTGCGCGACGGGCATCGCCACAGAAGGGCTGCTCCGGGACTCCGGCATCACAGTGCCGATGATCTCCGAGAACCAGCGCAAGCAGCGCGCACCCGGTGACGAGCGCTACACCGCCGTCGGCGGGCTCGCGTTCACCGCCCCGCTGCGCACCCCGCTGCGCCGCATCGTCCACACGCCGGACATGGGCCTGCGACCCTCAGCCCAGGGCCGCGCGGTCCTCGGCGGCGACGGCGCCGGCTCACGCGTCCCCCGCACCGACGACGCGGTGTTCGAGAACGGCCCGCGGCTGCTGGACCGAGCCCGGAAGCTGTTCCCTGCCATGTCAGACGTGACGCTCGACGCGGTCCGCATCGGCGTCCGCCCGATCCCCGCCGACGGCCTCACGGTGGCCGGCTTCACCCAGACCATGCCCGGCCTGTACCTCGTCGTGACACACAGCGGGATCACCCTCGCGCAGTACCTCTCGCGCCTCGTCGCCGACGAGGTGCTGGGCTCGGAGCAAGTCGCGGCGCTCGCCGACTTCCGTCCCCAGCGATTCGCCGGAGCAGCGCGAGCACCAGAGTAGGACTCACACAATCGCCTGCGGTAGCCCATCTACTCGGCTCGTCGCGTCCCCGGCGGCGCGCACTCGGTCATTCACTGGCAGCAGACCTTCTGGATCGGTGTCAGCGGCGAGGTCCACAGGATGCGTACCTCGCCGAGATCGCGGTGCAGCGGATCAGTGAAGGGGGCGTTCGGCTCGGGTAGCAGTTCTACCGCCAGGACGCTGATCGAGTGGGATCCGCCGGACGGAACAGCCGCTTCTCGACCGCCGCCTTCTGGTGAAGGTCGACCGTGACCGGATGGGAAAGCCGAGCGCGGTCGTCGGCGAAGTAGGTCGGATCATCACGGCACAGGACGCGCAGTTCGATCCGGATGTCGCGCGCTGTCGGGACGGGGAACGGTCCGCTGACGGTGCCGGGCGCACCTTGCTGGCCGGCGGTGTCGAGCTCGTCGAGCTGTGTCACGTCCACGTAGGTGCCGGTCGCCGTCAACGACGCCTCAGGATCGTCGGGGAAGGCACGCGTGGTGGAGTAGACCTCGAGCCAGCCGTCGGATCCGCGCGTGTCGAACCCCGAGGCGACGGTCATCCGGCCCGGTTACCTCAACACCGGGCATTGGACGAAGGACTCCTGGACGTCGAACGGAATCCGCGACAAGGTCGGCGCGACGCACTGGCCGCTGACCGACCTGCTGCACATGCTGACGGATGCCGGCCTGGTCCTCGAACGTTTCGCCGAGGGCGGGGCACCGACGCCGATCACACTCTCGTTGCGCGCCAAGAAACCAGGCCGCTAGATGCGCGCAGCGTAATCGGGAGGAACGGTCGCGGCACACCACGCGTTCCAGCATCGTGAGCCAATACGGGGTGTACCTCCATGGGTTCGATCGCCACGGCAGAACCGTCGGCCAAGGCGGTCCGTATTCGAGCGACCAGGAGGCGGCCATCGCCGCCGACCGCAAAGCCCTGCAGCGCATGGGCGCCTACAGGGTCGTCCGCGTCGAGGCCGCGGACTCCGCAGCGGCTGCCGTCCTAGCCGAACAAGCCCTCAGCACCGCAGGAGCGGACCTCCCGCCGGAGCCGCGCTCCGTCAGGGACCGCATCGCCAACGCAGTGGCTGCCGTCGCGATCAAGGTGGCCGCGTATCGCGCCCAACGTAAGCGTCCCCGTCTTTGACGTGACCGGACATCACGCAGTCATCGCGTCGCGGACCTGCGCGGTGTCTGTGTCGACAGCGTCCTGCCGGAGTCCAGCACGGCCGCCACGAGCCTGCATGATCCATGGTGAAAATTAACCAGTAGTCGGTGACTACGCACCACGACAACGCAGGTTGCCACCCATACGTTGGATGCATGTCAACCAGCATGTCTCTGCTGACCTCGGCTCAGGTCGCACGGTTCGCAGCCCACGGCTATCTGCGCTTCGACGCGATCGTGCCACCGGAGATGAACGCTCGGGCGATCGAGGTGCTCGAGGCCGGCATACCTGCCGTGCCCTACGGCACTCCGTTGTCGGCAGCGTTCCCAGAAGGGTCTTTCGCGCGCGAGCTCGTCGAACTGCCGGCGGTCGCCGGTGCCCTGCACAGCCTGCTCGGCCCCGAGCCGACCGTCGACCACCACGCCGTACACGTCCGTGAGCCGCGCGAGGGCCACGCCCAGCACCTGCACGGCGACGCGATCATCGACGTGCGGCCCGACGCCTTCGACGTCCAGCTCATGTACTACCCGCACCAGGTGACCGCCGAGATGGGCGGCACCCTGATCGTGCCGGGCAGCCACCTGCGCCGGATCAACGAGAGCGACCCGGGCCGCTACCAGAATCTGCGCGGGCAGACCCGGCTGACCTGTCCCGCCGGCACGGTGATGCTGCTGCATCACGGAATATGGCACGGCGGGCGGCGCAACGACGGCGACACCCGCAGGTACATGTTCAAGATCCGGTTCAATCCGACCGTGCCCCAGGTGCGCCTGTGGGACACCGCAGACCTCGCCGACCCGGCGGTCGTGGCTGAACTCTCGACCGCCTTTCCGTGGTACGAGCAGGCCACGGGCCGCCTGGAGATCTACAACCGGGTCCTGCTGTGGCGCGCCCTGACCGGCGACGAGACCTTCGACATCGACTACTGGGTGACGCGCGTGAGCAACCGTCCCGCCGTGGGGAGCACCGCATGAGGCAGCAGGTCCTGGCCCTCTACCTGAGCACGTCGGCGCTGGACGCGCACGTCGTGGGCTGGTCCCTCTACGACGGCACCGGCCGCACCCGGCCCACCACCGGGGACGGTGACGAACCGCCCTACCAGACCGGCCTGGACGCCCTGCTCGACGGCTGGCGCCTCATCCAGGCGGCCCAGCTCATTCCGCCGTACCCGGGACACGAGTACGACACCTCGTTCCTCAAGCACGAGTTCCTCTTCGAGAAGCTTCACGCCGATTCGTGATGCTTGGGCAAGGCCACGAGCTACGCGGCGAGCAGGTCTTAGCTGGTCGCTGATGCGAGGCGGAAGGCGAAGCGAGCGCTACGCTCATAAGTCGCCTTCCGCCGAGTGCTTTACGCCTTGCCACCCCACCAGAACCGGTCGAAGTCAGCCGGGTTGTAACGCTTGGTCCGTACGCCTGCCTCCACGGGCTCCGGCGGCTGGCGCTCAGGATCTCCGCTGCTCACCGCGCGCTCGATCCGCTTCATGACCGCGCTGATGGTGACGCCGTAGTGCTCGGCGAGCTCAGTGGCGCTCTTCGGGCTTCCCCGGAGCCACCGGCGTTCCTCAGGGCCGACCTTGCGCCGTGCCGGGGTTTTGGCGGGCGGGGGCGCCGGGCGGTCCAGGCGGCGCAGTGCCGCGAGCAGTTCCTTGCGCGGCCAGACCCGCGAGCGGCCGACCTTCTCCGGCAGCTGCATCGCGGCCAGCGGCTGCCGGCGCATCAGCACCTTGACCTCGTCCAGGCTCTTGCCGGTGGCCTCGGCGATCCCGTGGATGTCGACGACGTCGCGGGCGACCGGGGCGCGCTTCGCCCGCCGCGCCCGGCCGGTCTCCACCGCCGTGCCGCGCGGGCCGCTGCGGGTCCGGCGGCGGGAGAACCAGGCCTGGACGTCACCGGCGCGGCGGCGGCCGACGGCGTCGGCCGGCGGGAACGGGTCCTTGGAGGACGGCCCGTACAGGCTGGGATAAGAGCTGATGGTGCTCCGGGGATAACCGGTCCGGTCACAGATCTGCCGCATGGTGAGCATCTCGTCCGGATCGTCGCCCAGGCTGCCCGTGTCCAGCCGGCTGGCCTCGTTCTCCCGCAGCCAGGCCTCCACCTCGCGGCGGCGGTAGAACACCCCGGTGCCGCGCTTCTCCGCGACCGTCCAACCCGCCGCCGCAGCCCAGTTGCGCACCGTGACAGCGGTCACCCCCAGGGCCTCGGCGATCTGGCGCACACCGACCACGTCCGGCAACCCGTCAAGGCGCTCGGCCAACGACATCGGCGATGTATCGGGCATGACCTGGCTCCTTGCTGCGGGATCTCAGCGGCTTGTCTCTCCCCGCACTATCATATCGGTTCCGGCGCTGTACTTCTGTACTGGCTGGCACGACGCGAAAGAAGAGCCCTGGAGGAGGCGTCCTCGTCGAACGCGAGGCAGCGCGCGTCGCCTGACATGCGGTGCTATACAGGGCACCGTGACAGAGGCAGCAAGAGACCAAGGCACCCGTGGCGAGCTCGTCAGTCGACTGGCCGAGGCGATCTCGTCCGTCACGACCACGCACCCGCTGCGGGCCGCCATCGACGGGCCGCCCGCCTCGGGCAAGACCACCCTCGCCGACGAACTCGCCGCCGTCCTGCGCGCGCAGGGCCGCGACGTGATCCGCGCGACGATCGACGACTTCCTCGTCCCCCCTGCGCAGCGCTACCGGCGCGGGCGGTACTCGGCTGAAGGCTGCTACTTCGACGCTCACGATCGGGCCGCGCTGTGCCGCGTCCTGCTCGATCCGCTGGGCCCAGGTGGAGACCGACGGTTCCAACACGCGGTCCCCGACGCTGAGACCGGCAGTGGCACTGGCACTGGCACTGGCACTGGCACTGGCACTGGCACTGGCACTGGCACTGGCACTGGCACTGGCACTGGCACCCCATCGTCCCCGCTGATCTCGACCGCACCCGCAGACGCCGTACTGCTCTTCGACGGCGTCTTCCTCCTGCGCCCGGAACTCATCGACCGGTGGGACCTGCGCATCTTCGTGTCCGTCCCCTTCGAGCAGACGGTAGACCGCGCCAAGAACCGAGGCGCCGCGCTGGCCGGATCCACCGCCGACGCCGCCGACGCCGCCGACATCGAACGCTCGTGGCGCGACCGCTACATCCCGGCACAACAGCTCTACTTCGCCATCGCCCGCCCTACCGAACACGCCGACATCATCGTCTACAACGATCAACTCCACCGGCCGACCTGGGAAGTTCGACCACACTCCGTAGTACCGGAGCAGTAGGTGCTCCCCCCGGCGCCGTCGGTCCGGCGGAGCAATCCCGCGCCGGAGCTACCTCAGAAGTCCACGCGCAGTTACTGAGCTTTAAGGCGTGGTGTCGTCGAGGGCTGACAGTTGTTCGGTCCGGCGGTACGTCTGTTGTGGCCCGGCGCTCGGGTTCGTGTCACCAGACGCAAAGTAGCTCTCTGTTCGCCCCCTCATTCTGGCCGCCCGCGCCGGATGGTCGCGCCCCAGATTTTGGGCAGGAGTACCATCCCGAGGCGTGGGCCTAAGATTCACAGGCTGGACCGAACGGGCGTACGACGTGTTGCTGGAACTTGGCGGCGAACCGTCGAAGGAGACCCGCGAGGGGGTGCGGCGTCCGCGTGAGCAACTCGTGCGAAAGCCGATGATCGACCTTCTCAACGATATGGCCGAAGCGGATCCGTTCTATGAGGACTTCTCGGTCTGGGGGTATGCGAGTACGGCGTTTTGGTGGCAGAACCAGTGTGCCACCGTACGCGCGGGGCGCCACGTCGAGATCGCCTTCCGCTTCAATCTCGACGGTCTGCACGTGAAGGCGGCCTGGTGGTACGCCGATCCGGACCAGATCGCGCGGTTCCGTTCGGCCGTCGCGGCGGCGGAGAGCGGATCAGAGCTCGAAGGACTGCTCGCCGGTCTGGCGCGGAGCGGTCACGAGATCCTCGGGGACGTCATGAAGCGGGTTCCACGCGGCATTCCCGCCGACCACCCGCGCGCCGGCCTGCTCAAACACCGTTCGCTCCTCGTCGGGCGCGAGCTGGAGTCCGTCGGCCCGGTTCAGGACGTGTCACCGGTCCTTGCCGCGTGTGAGCGTTTCCGCCCGCTGCTGACCTGGCTGTGCACACACGTCGAGGCGCCGGACGGCAGCGCCCCCGAGGAGTGAGCGGCACGGCACTCGATGAGGTCTTCCAGCCCCCACTTGTTCCGCATCCCTGCACCTCCACACGGTTCCGCCGAGAATGACAGAACTCTGGTTCGATGCGCAGGACATGCCAACCACTCAAGCCAATCCGAAGCCCTTTCGCAGCCCCGCCGTTACAGACAGCTACTTTGCGTCTGGTGACACGAACCCGAGCGCCGGGCCGTTGTGTGAGATATGCGCAAGGTGGCGGGTTGACCGCCGAGCGTAGAGCGGTGCGAGAGCAGCTGAGGATGCAGGCCGGTGAGCGGTTCGCCGTCGGCGACGACAACGCGGTGATCGCCAAGGAGCTGCGGGTGCACGTTGTCCGTGGTCGGCCCTACTCGGCGTCCTGTGCCTCGATGAGGTCGAGGTCGCGAACGCAGAAGCGGTGGTGCTCGAAGGTCTCGTTCAGCACCGTGCCGAGGCACCGCCGCACCAAGCGGCCCCGGGCGTACGGCGGCCAGACATCGTCGTCGGGCACCGGCGCCGGGGCTGCGAGCTGCCCGGCGGTGACCTCGTCGAGCCAGGCCTCGAGCTCGGCGGCCTGTGCGTCGCGCACGCTCACGATCTCGTCGAGGGCCGGATCGAGCGAGAGGTCAAGCCCGTGCGCTCCACGGTAGGGCTCGACGGTCGGCCCGATGCCCATCGGCGTGAACAGCTCCGTCGAACCCAGGCAGCAGCGGCGGAACCACGAGTCGTGGACGAAGACCAGGTGGCGCATCGTCTGCACCGCCGACCACTCGTCGTTCACGCTGCGGCGCTCGATGCCGGGCGTACGGCGCATTCGCTCGATTGTGGCGGCCCAGCCGGCGTGGAGCTGACGCGATGCCTCGCGCAGATCGTGAAGGTCCTGGGAGCGGATCAGCACCCGCACCGGATGACGCCGGTCGAGCTCTGCCTCGACGTACTCGGTGACCTCGACACCGTTCACCACGAGGTTGGTGACGAGCCCGTCGATCACGGCATCCTGCATGACGACGCCGATCAGGCGTGCCCCGGTCAAGTCGCACTCGCGGAACTCCGCACCGTGCAGATCCTCATCGATATACCGCGTCATGGTCCGCATACTAGGTCCGGGCACCGACAAGCCAGCCTCCAAGGTTGTTTTGGCCCCTCACCACGATCAATATGGCCAGTAGTCCCACGGTGCCGGCCAGCGTCACTACGGATATGGAATGTGTGGACAGGTATAGCCCTCCCAGCCCCGTGATCACGGAATTGAACACGAGGGTCGCGATCGTAGCGCGCCGTCTCAGGTCCCTGGGATGTGGTTGGTCCCTGCTCTTCATGACTAATAGAGCCTCGGCAGGTCAGTTCAGTGCAATCGACTGTGTACGTCAGCCGCCGCATGGTCTGCGTCCCGACGAAGATCGACCCCGGCGTTGACATCGGGGATCTGATGGCTCGGGTCCCGTCGCCAGGAATCGCGATCGGGGTCAACTCTTATTTTCTGGCTTTCCCGCTTCGCCCCGAACCATCGGCTGCGAGGATGACGCATCGCGCGTCCGGTGCTCGAACCGGTACCGATGGGGGGCGACATCCGCTCCCGCTTCGGTTGCGCATTCTGCTACCTGTCAATGCACTGACGAATATTGTCCAGAAGCTTCGGTATGAAAGGTGACGCCAGTGTCGAATGGGCCCGCCAGGGTGGTCAACGGTCGCGTCGTCTTCGGGGAGGCCGTGACGCAGGCCGCGCAGGCGCTGAACCCGATCGGCGCGGTCGGCCGGATCCTCGCCGAGACGTACGCCCTCACCGCCGAGATGCGCCGGATCAGCCTGGAGAAGAACCAGAACGCTGGCGATAAGGAAATCGCGCTGGCGGTGCTTGAGCAACGGCGTCAGGCTTCCTCCGCGACGATCCAGAATAGTCGGGATTTGCTTGGCTCTTCCGAGGTCTCCTTGAAGGCTCTTCGGAAGGGTGTCGCGGCCATGCAGCGTGAGCTCGTCAAGCCTGGACTCTCGCTGGAAGACCGGAGCCTCTTTGCCGACATGACCAAGACTTTCACCGCGCAGCTCCTTCAGCGCCACAAAGACCAGGCCGGAGAATCCACCATCCCCCTCGATCGGCTGCTCAACGGGCCAAGCGCGGTGGCGCTCGCCCAATCGCTGGGAAGGCCGGACCGTGAACGCAAGTCGCCGTCGGGAGAGAGGAAGAAGGCCGAGGAGCAGGGCACCGCGCCGAAAAACGCCAAGTCCAAGGCCAAGCCCAGTTCGCAGCCCAAGCCCAAGCCGGAGTCGCGGGACGGCGGCCGCGCTCGCGGCCGCCGCAGCTGAAGGCGGGGCGCCGTACCGTGGCGAAAAGACGTAACGGAGCCGGCGGCAGCGGCTGCGGCATCCTGTTCCTCCCCTTCTTCCTCCTGTTCTTCGCTCTTCCCCTGGTGATGCTCCTGGCGGCGCCGGCGATCGCCGCGCGCATCGAGACCAGCGGCGTACCGTCCTTTCAGCCGCACCTCCGGGAGTGGCTGTGGGCGTCGCTTGCCACGCCGCCGATCGCCCTGGTGCTGGTACGCATGGTTCTCTCTGCGGAGGGCCGATACCGCGACCGGTCGCGGAACCGGGTGAAACGCTGGCTCAGCGTCCTGGCGTGGAGCCTCGTCGTGCTCGGTGCGGTGAACGTCGACGCCTTCCTGGAGCTGACCAGCGCGGGGCACACCGACCACGTCATCTCGGGCGGCGTGGGACTGTTCGCGGTCCCGGCCGGCCTCGGTATCGCCGCGCTTGTCGCGGCCGCGCTGGCCGACCGCCGCCCGATACCGCCGACCATCGAGGAGGTCCGGGCCGCGGTCGCGGAGACGGATCGCGCGTTGCGCCGGGTCCGGGCCGAGAACGAGCGCGTCCATCGCCAGGCCGCCCAGGTCCGGCAACGGCTGGCGAAGCTCCGCGCCCAGTCCTCCGGCGGCGGGGCGGAGCGACCGGGCCGGGCGCGGGCCGCACACGCCGACCGCCGCAGGCCGGTCAGCCCCGATGTAGAGTTCCGCGCCCTGAAACTCTTCCACCGCGAGTCCTACCAGTGCGCTGACACCGCGTTCATGGCGTACGAGTCCACGCAGGTCTCATTGCGGTCGCTGTCCTCCGTAGCCCGGGGCGCCCGGATCGGCGCGCGGCGCTGGGTGCCGAAGGGCCGGGCGGGGCGGCAGGTCCGCGCCGAGATGCGAGACCTCGCGGACTACCTGACCCGCGCCCAGGGTGAGCTACGTGTCGAGGTCGACAAGGGCCTGGGCCGAGTGCGCTCGTTCAACGCCGACACCGCCGGCCTCAAACACGAGATCCGCGACAACTGCGGCCAGGCCGGCTGGCAGTGGTTCGAAGCGCTGGAAGAACGCATCGCGGAGGCCAAGGCTGAGCGCCGCGCGAGCCGCGCCGGCTGATCGGCCGGCGCGGTCCCTTCCCGATGCGTTAGCGCCGTGTAAGCGACCTGTTAGCGCTCTGATTCACGCTCATGGTCAGCGGGGGCATCAGCCCGCCGCCGAACACCCGGAGGAGAAAGACCATGAGAAGCTTCAAGCGCCGTTCGGCCGGGATCGCACTCACCGTGTCGACCGCTCTGCTCGGCGTCGCGGGCGCCTCCACCACGGCCTCGGCCAGCGGCACGTTCACGCTCCACGACGTCGCCACCGGCCGCTGCCTCGACAGCAACTACGCGGGCAGCGCCTACGCGCTGGGCTGCAACGGGGGCAACTACCAGAACTGGTACTACCTGGGCACCTACTGGAACGGCGCCTACCTGATCGTCGACGCCCAGACCGGGCTGTGTCTCCAGCCCACGGGCACGCAGACCGTCGGGACGGCCTCATGCAACTCCAACGACGCCTACGAGGCCTGGATTCCGGTCTCGGTGAACGGTCACACCCGGTACGACAACATAGTCAACGGCTACGCGCTCGACTCCAACACCTCGGTCTACTACCTGCCCGTCAACGGCGGCAGCTACCAGCTGTGGGATAAGCGCTGACCACATCGCCCACGGCCCATACCTCGTCCATACCCGCGTATGGGCGAGGTACGGGCCGTCTATGGGAGGGTGTGGCAGGTTATTGGTATGCGCTTTTCTCGCAAGGCCCGAGAGTCCGAAATCGCCACCACAGTGGTGTTGCTGAGCCCCGACAGCTTGCGGCAGGTGGCGACCGCATCGTTCGGGATGGATCTCGTGCAGCAGGTCGCTCGTCTGCTCGGCTCCGAGCATATTCGCTCGTCAAAGCTGGGTGAGGAGCTGACCTTGTGGCACGCCGAGGACGGACCAGGGCAGCCGCGCACCGGCCTGCCCAACCCGGCGGCGAGTCGCCTCGCCGCCGAGCAGGGTCTCTCGCCGGTGGTCGGGACCGCCATCGTCACCGGTCCGCTGCTCTACGGCAGCCCCTATCCGCTTAAGGCCGAAGAGGCCGAGCAGCTCTTGGCGCGACTGCGCGGTGCCTGACGGCTGGGTGCGGCGTTCCCGGATATCCTCACCCGAACAGCTCCACGCCCATCCTTCGCCGCTCCAGCAGATCCCCACAGAAGGTCCGCACCGCCCCGGCGACCACCTCCGGCTTCTCCCACGGCATGAAGTGCCCTGCTCCCGGTACCCAGAACGGACCGACCAGCTGCGGGAACGCCACCGCGCAGCGTTCTGCGACGTGTTCGCCGAGCGTCACCTGGTCCGGTCCGACCAGCACCAGGACCGGCTTGTCCACCGGCTGGTCGGTCATTTCCGGGCCGGAAATCGGGCGGGTGCCCATCACCACCTCGTAGTCCGCGAACGACGCGCGCAGCCGCTCGGCGTCGGCGTAGGGCGCGGTGTGCAGGGCGATGTCCTCGTCGCTGAAGGCGCCCGGCGGGCTCCACATCCGGTGCCCGAAGAACTCGCCGATATAGCGGCGCCGGCGCTCCGGGGTGTTCAGCTCGTCGAGCAGGTCGTCGGCGTGTTTGCCTTGGCGGACCTGGTAGTCGTAGATATGCGGTCGGGGCTTGCCCGGAGGGATCCCGGCGGCCGCGTAGCGGTCCGGAAGATCCGGAACCGAGTCGTCGAGCAGGACCAGCCGGTCGACCCGGTCCGGGTACCGGGTGGCCATGTCGATGGTCAGCATCGCGCCGAGGTCGTGCCCGGCGACCACGGCCCGCTGCCAGCCGAGGGCGTCGAACAGGCCGGTCAGGTCGCCGTTGAAGGCCGCGAAGTCGTAGAACCCGTCGGGTGCGAAGTCCGAGTCCCCGTACCCGCGCAGATCCGGCGCCACGACGTCGAACCCGGCAGTGGCCAGCGGCTCGACGACCCGGGACCAGATCAGGCGGGTACAGGGGAAGCCGTGGATCAGCAGCAGCGGGACGCCGTCGGCGCCGGCCCGCCGTACCGCGAGCCGGTGACCCTCGCGAACGGTGATGAACTCGGGTGAAATGACCATGATCGATGATCTCACTCCGTACTGACAAGCCGAGCGATGACACAAGTGCGGTCGCCCGCCTGACCGCCGAGGAGCCGCTGCCCACTGCCGGCTGCCGTCCCGCTGGTGAGCCTGCGGCAACGGCTCGCACGGCAACCGCTCACACGCGCACCGCCAGCGTGTCAGAACCCTTACGCCATTCGACAGTCATTCGATTCCCATTCGGGACATTCGCCGTGGATTTGTTGATTTCGTTGACTTCCGCTGCGGCGGGATCCAGCATCAGCCATGCATTTCGAGCCGGCCGTCCGAGGGAGACGAATGACCAGGAAAGCGTTCGCAGACGTGATCAAGAGACAGGCGGATGCCCTGGCATCGGAGGTCCCCATGCGGAGAAGACGTATTGCCCGTGGACGTCTGTCCGTCGGGCTCGCCGCCGTGGTCGCGGCTCTGGTCACGGTGGCGACCATGTTCGTCACCACTCCGGCGCAGGCCGGGACCGGCCTGGCCGGGCCGAGCGCCACCTGCGCTCTCCCCTCGACCTACCACTGGTCGTCGACGGGGCCGCTGGCGCAGCCGGCGAACGGCTGGGTCGCGCTGAAGGACTTCAGCGACGTCGTCTACAACGGCAAGCACATCGTGTACGGCTCGACCGTCAACAAGTCCGGGCAGTACGGCTCGATGGGCTTCGCGCCATTCGCGAACTGGTCGGATATGGCCTCGGCCGGCCAGACCGGCATGACCAGCGGCACGGTGGCGCCCACCCTGTTCTACTTCGCGCCCAAGAACATCTGGGTGCTGGCCTCCCAGTGGGGTCAGTGGCCCTTCTTCTACCGCACTTCCAGCGATCCCACGAAGCCCAACAGCTGGTCCGCGCCGAAGGCCCTGTTCACCGGCAAGCTCCCGTCCGGCGCTCCGATCGACCAGACCCTGATCGCCGACGGCCAGAACATCTATCTGTTCTTCGCCGGGGACAACGGCCACATCTACCGGGCGAGCATGCCGATCGGCAACTTCCCCGGCAGCTTCGGCTCCAACTACACCACCATCATGAGCGACACCACGAACAACCTGTTCGAGGCGCCGGAGGTCTACAAGGTCGCCGGCCAGAACCAGTACCTGATGATCGTCGAGGCGATGGGCGCGCACGGGCGCTACTTCCGCTCGTTCACCGCGAGCAGCCTGAACGGTTCGTGGACGCCGAACGCCGCCAGCGAGAGCAATCCCTTCGCCGGCAAGGCCAACAGCGGCGCCACCTGGACCAACAGCATCAGCCACGGCGACCTGGTCCGCAACAACCCGGACCAGACCAAGACCATCGACCCCTGCAACCTTCAGCTTCTCTACCAGGGCATGTCCACGAGCACACCGTCCAGCACGCCCTACAACCTGCTGCCGTGGCGGCCGGCCCTGCTCACCCTGCAGCACTGATCGCGAGCGACGCCATCCGCTGATCGACAGGCACCGCCTTGAGGAACCCCAGCCGCGAGTAGTCGGCTGGGGTTCCTCCCCTGGTGTGCCCTGGTGTGTCGGCGTCAGCCACTGATCAGCAGCGTCGAGGGCAGCTGGGTGAACGATGCGATGATCCGGTCGGCGCCTTCGAACGTGAGCGTTGCCGTCGCGGGGTTGGGGACGGCGACGCAGTGCAGGCCGGCGGCCTTGGCGGACGTGACGCCAGGGGGCGAGTCCTCGAAGGCGATCGCCGCGCCGGCGCGCACGCCGAGGGCGGCGACAGTCGCCAGATAGATGTCTGGCCGCGGCTTCGGCGGGTGGTCATCGCCGCAGGTGATCACGTCGAAGCGATGCCGCACACCGACCCGCTCCAGGTGCCCGAGGACCCAGTCGGCGGTCGCGCTGGAGGCGACCGCGAGCCGCAAACCGAGCCGGGAGGCCGCGTCGAGGTAGTCTCGGACGCCTTCGCGCAGGCCCTCGGTCTCCAGCGAAGCGTCCAGCCGTGCACGCCAGCTCTTGCCGACTTCCTCGGCGTCGAAGGACCCGATCTGTTCCCTGAGATACGCCAGCAGTATCGAGTGACTGTCCCGCCTTCCCACTCCGCTGCGCCAAACGTCCGTTGGCAGGTGCGTGCCCCGCGCTTCGAACTCCGCCTGCCAGGCGCGTAGCGCCGCGGACTCGGTGTCCATCAGCAGACCGTCGAAGTCGAAGACGAGGGCGGCGGGCGCGCTCATCGGGCCCCGGGATTCGCGGCGCGGGTCCGGACCGTCGCCACCGTCTCGGCGATCGTCGGATGCTCGAACAGGAAGTCGAGCGGCAGGCGGACGCCGAGGCGCTGATGGATCCGCGCGTTGATCCGGGTGATCGTCAGGGAGTGGCCGCCGAGGTCGAAGAGGTCTTCGTCCGGCCCGATGTCGGCGACACCCAGCACCTCCTGCCAGATCTCGCGGATCTGGTCGGTCAGGTCAGTCACGTCGGTCACGCCGTCGTCGTCTTGCCCGGCGGCCCGGCTCCCAGGCGTCGGCGGCCGGGTCGGCGTCGGTGCGGGCATCCGCCCCGGCGCCGGAAGCGCCGCCCGATCAAGCTTCCCATTCGGCGTCAACGGGAACCGCTCAAGCGTGACGAACCGCGCCGGCACCATCGCCGCCGGCAGCGTGCGCGCCAGGTGCTCACGCAGCTCGCCGACGTCCGGTCCCGGATCCTGCTCGGCCGTGATGTAGCCGACGAGCAGCGGGTTGTCCTCGTCATCGGATCGCAGCGCCACCAGCGCCTCGCGCACCGCGTGGTGCCTCAGCAGCGCGGCCTCGATCTCGCCGGGCTCGATCCGGTGTCCGCGCAGCTTGATCTGCTGATCGACCCTGCCGAGGAACGACAGCGTCCCGTCAGCCTCAAGGCGGACCCGGTCCCCGGTCCGATAGAGCCGCTCGCCCGGCCAGCCGCGAGGATCGGGAACGAACCGCTCCCTGGTCAGCTCCGGCCGTCCCAGGTAGCCGCGGGCCAGCCCCGCGCCGCCGATGTAGAGCTCCCCGGGAACCCCGAACGGCCGCGGCCTGAGAGTGTCATCGAGCACGTATGTCCGCGTCGCGGCAATCGGCCGTCCGATGCTCACCGTACTGCTCCCCGGCTGCACCTCGCTGATCGTCGACCAGATCGTGGTCTCGGTCGGGCCGTAGACGTTCCACAGCCGGCGCACCCGGCCGCGCAGCTCCTGGGCGAGATGCGTGGGCAGCGCTTCGCCGCCGACCAGCGCGTCAACGCCTGGTTCATCGAACCCTGCCGCGAGCAGTATCCGCCACCCCGACGGCGTCGCCTGAACGTGGCTGACCTCGGCGTCCCGAACGAGCCGCACGAGCGCGTCCCCGTCCCGTCCGCTTCCGCCCGGCGCGACAACGAGCCGTCCACCGGTGGCCAGCGGAAGAAACATCTCGAGGGCTGATATATCGAACTGCGGTGAGGTCGCTGCCAGCCACACGTCCTCAGAAGTGCTGTCGAGCTCAACAGCCATCGCATCGATCAGGTTCATCAGCGCGCCGTGGCCGACTTCGACTCCCTTGGGCCGGCCGGTGGAGCCCGAGGTGTAGATGACATACGCGAGGCCGTCGAGCGCCGCACCGAAGAGCTGTCCCGGCCCATCGGCACGCTCATCGAGGGTGACGACCGCAGCCCCTTCCGGAAGCCGGGCCGTACTGTTCCGGTCGGTCAGGATGACGGCCGGCCGCGCATCGTCCACGATGTACGCCAGCCGTTCGGCGGGATACGCGGGATCCAGCGGCAGGTAGGCGGCACCGGTCTTCATGACCCCCAGCAGCCCGGCGACGAATTCCCTCGACGGCTCGGCACACACCGCGACCAGCCGCCCCGGACCGGCGCCGGCGGCGGCCAGCCGGTGGGCCAGGCGGTCGGAGAGCCGGTCGAGTTCGCTGTAACTCAGCTGCCGATCGCCGTCGACGACGGCGATCCGGTCCGGGGTCGCGGCCGCGTGCTCCGTGACGAGCTGCGGCAGCGTGCCCCGTGCCGGCCGTGGAACCGGGCCTTGGGCGTGCTGTTCCAGGCGTGCGAGTTCGGCCGGCGGGATGAATTCCAGATCGGAGAACCCCGATTCCGGGTCCGCCGCGACGGATGCGAGCAACGTCTGCAAGTGCCCGGAGATCCGCGCGAGGTCATCGTCATCGAGCAACTGCGAACTGCCTTGCAGGCTGATGGTCGCCGAGGTCGGGGTATCGACGATCTGCACCCGCAGCACATTGCGCGACGCGTGGCTGGACGCGACCCAATCCACGGCGCCGGCCACTCCCGCGAAGTCCGCGCGCTCAGAACGGAAGCTGTAGCTGAGCAACACCGGAGCCAAAGCGGTGGCCGGCGGCAGCCCGCTCACGGCCCGGGCCAACGGGATGTCCCGATACCGGTAGAGCTCCCGCAGGTCTGAACGCAGTCGCGCGATGAGCTGCGCGTAAGAACTATCGGCTTTGGGAGCGACCGTCAGCGGTAGCTCATTGACGAAGACCCCGATCCGGTCCCGGGTCTGAGTCGTCCGAGTGGTCAGGTCGATGGCGACGGTCGCTTGCTCGTTCCCGTAGCGCAGAAGCAGCGTGGCAAGCACGCCCAGGAACAGTTCGAACCGGCTGGCGCCCAGCTTCGAGGCGAGGGCGTCGAGGCTGTTGTGCGTCGCTGCATCGAGATCGAATCGGTGGATGACGCCCCTGTCAGCCTGCTGACGCGAGCCCACCGTGCCCGGCAGGATCACCTCGGCCGGCGCGCGGTAGTGCTCCTCCCAATACCGGCGCGCGGGCTCGGGATCGGGCTCCGGAACGGCGTCGGACGCCGGGATGTCGGGCAGCTGTGACGCGTGGCCCGTGACGGCGGCGGTGTAGAGGGCGCCCAAGTCGCGGACGAACACACCCTTCGATTCCCCGTCGAAGGCGAGATGGTGGGCGACGAAAAGCAGCACGGATCGATCCGGGCCGACACGTACCATGGTTATGCGAGCTAGTTCCTCTCGAAGGTCGAACGGCCGCACTACTTCTTCCCGGATCAGCTGCTCCAGCGGTGCCCCGTCAGGGACATCCGCGATGCGCAGGACCGGTGTGGTGTGCGACGGGACCAAGTACGGCACGCCATCGCGTTCTTCGACTGATGTGGCGAGCAGGGGATGGCGCTCGAAAAGACCCGAGACCGCCTGCTCCAGTGCCGCCGTGTCGATCGGGCCCTCGAAGCGGATGGTGAGCGGCAGGTGATAGGTGGTGCCGGCGGTGCCGAGCCGCTCGTTGAGCCAGATACCGGTCTGCGCGAACGAGGCCGCGTATCCGGCCACTGCTTCGGTGCTCATCTGGTCAGATTCCCTTCCGCGCGAACCGGTCCGTCAACGCTTCCACCTCGTCCAGGAAGGACTGTGCCAGCCCTTCGACAGCTTCGGCGTCATAGGCGCGGTGGTTGTAAACGAGCGCGCCGGAGAAAGTGCCGTCCGGCTGCTCGGTCAAGGCGAGTTCCGGCACGCTCAGGTCCGGCCGGCCCTCCGGCAGCGGCCAGTCGAACATGAGCTCGCGGGGCAGCGGGAACGGCTGCGAGTCGAGCCCGGGAACCCGTGCACCTTCGCCCCAGGTGTCGAAGCGGAACCAGGCCGGGTCCGGGATCGCCCGGCTGAACTCCTCATACGGGTAGAACTGGTGCTCCAGCGCGTTCAGCACGGAAGTCCGCACTCGTGCCAGCAACTGCTCGAACGAGGGGTTGCCGGCCGCGTCGACCCGGATCAGCAGCGATTGCACGAGGCAGCCCACGACCGAGGCGTGCTCCGGCCGGGTACGCCCGGGGACCGGTGACATCAGGACGATGTCGTTGGAGCCCGTCCAACGGGACAGGACAGCGGTCCAACACGCGGCGAGCGCCATGAATGTCGTCGCACCCTGATGTGTCGCGGCGGTGCGCAGCGCGTCCGCTGGTCCCGCCGGGATGTCGAGGCTGAGCGAGCGCGCCGTATAGCGGTGCGTCAGGTGCCGTCCGCCGATGGGGGTCAGCGACTCGGGCGCGCCGTCCAGGTGCTTCGTCCAGTAGGCCCGGGTGTCAGGCCACTGCCGCCGGGCCCAGGCCAGGACGTCCGCGCACTCGACCGGTACCGGCGCCGGCGAGGTTGTCCGACCCGCGGAGAGCTCCGCGTAGATCAGGCCCAGCTCGCGCACCACGACACCCATCGACCAGCCGTCGAACACCAGGTGATGGACCCCGACCACCAGCACGTGGTCGTCCGGCCCGAGCTCGATCACGATCACCCGCGCGAGCGGTCCCGTGGTGATGTCGAAGGGCCGCCCCAGTTCGGTGTCGGCCAGCCGGCGCGCGGACTGTTCCCGCTCCATGTCCGTCGTCCCGGGCGCCGACAGCGTCACGACCTCAGGCCAGGCCTCTGGCAGCACCCGCGCCCCGTACCGGTCGCCGTCGACCGTGAACACGGTGCGCAGCGACGGATGACGGCGAGCGAGTTCGTGCACTGATGCCCGCACCGCGCCTAGTTCGAGGGCACCGGAGATCCGCACCGCGGCATGGACCGCCGAGACCGCGCGAGGCTCGGGTGTCTCGTGGATCCAGCGCAGGAAGTACTCCTGAAGCGAACTCAGCGGCGGCCGATCCGGGTCGGTCGCCGCGTCCGGCTCGGCGAGTCGTACGGCGGCAGAGCCCCTTACGCGCGCGTCGAGCCACGCCGCCTGGCCGGCGAGCCGCGGCCGGTCGAAGACGAGCGAGACCGGCATGTCGACCCCGAACTCCTCGCCGGCGAGCACGGCGAGCCGGGTCGCCGACAGGGAATCGCCGCCGAGTGCGAAGAAGTCGTCGCCGGGACCGACGGTGCGAGTGCGGAGAATCCGCTTCCACACCTTGCCCAGCGCGGCTTCCGTTGGAGACAGGGTAGCGGGGGAACCGGCGGCCGCCGCGATCGCCGGATGCGGCGCGTCGAGCAGCGCGACTACTTCGCGCTTGAGCACCTTTCCGAGGTCGTTCTTCGGAAGCGTCTCGGTCAGCACGATGCGGGACGGAACCTCCGCGCGCGCCAGCCGCTCCCGCAGGAAGGAACGCAGCTCGTCCGGATCGATGGGGGAGCGCGGCACGACCACTGCCGCCGGCACCGAACCCATCACCGGGTGCGGCACTCCGACGACGGCGGCCTCGGCTACCGCAGGGTGCTCATAAAGCGCCGCCTCGATCTGCAGGGTCGAGACCTTCAGCCCTCCGGACTTGATCACGTCGCTTTCCCGGTCGACGAGGTAGAGGAAGCCCTCGGAGTCGAGATAACCCAGGTCGCCCATGCGGATCCAGCCGGGCCGGAAGACCTCGGCAGTGGCTGCCGGATCGCCGTAGTAGCTGCGCTGCGGCGCCGCCGACCGCAGCCAGACCTCGCCGGTCTGGCCGGCCGGCAGCGGTTCGCCGTGCTCGTCGGCGATCATCAGGTCCGCGCCGTTCGCCGCCCAGCCGACCGAGGCCGGGCGTTCCGGATCGACGATCATCGTGGTCCGCGCCGGGACCGCTTCGGTGGACGTGTAGTAGTTGACGATCGTCGCCGCCGGGAAGGCGCGGGCGAGCCCGGCCGCGATCGCCGGCGGCAGCGCCGCGGCCGAGGAGCTGACCAGGACGACGCCGGAGACGTCGTGGCGCTCGAGCGCGCCAGAGCCGAGCAGGTCGATCGCCATCGCCGGGACGAGGAAGACCGTCCCGGCGTCGTGTTCGGCGATCAGCCGGCAGAACCGCTCGGCATCGAATCCGGCCGCGGCGAGCGCGAACGGCCGGGCCACGAGGGTGTCCAGCAGCATCATCTGGCCGGCGTTGGTGCCGATCGGGAACGCGTGCAGGAAGCAGCGGGAGTGCGCGTACGGACGGCTGCGCGGCCGGGCCTGCCGACCGTGGGTCAGGTTGGCATGGCTCGCGGCGACCCCCTTCGGAGCGCCGGTCGTGCCGGAGGTGTAGAGGATCTGGGCGAGGTCGCCCGGGTCGATGCGGACGTCGGGCGGCGTGGCGGCGGTACCGTCGAGCTCGGCCAGCTGCGCGGTCCAGCCGCCGAACCCGGCGGGCGCCACACCGCCGATCAGCGCGGCGGCGTCGCAGTGTTCGAGCATCCGCGCGGCTTGCACCGGAGCCAGTCGCGCCGGGACCGGCACCGCGACCCCGCCGGCCTTCTGGGCGCCGAGCCAGCAGACCGCGAAGTCGATCCAGGCGTGGTCGCCGAACGTCATGCCGACCCGGTCGCCGGGGCGCAGACCGCCGGCGAGCAGGGCGTGGGCGACAGCGTTCGACCGCGTGTCCCACTGTGCGAAGGTCAGCGTGCTGGAGTCTTCCTGCCGGATCGCGACCTTCTCCGGGTCGTCGAGCGCTCGCACTGTGAGCAGATCGGGTACGGTCAGGGCCGGCTCGGCTTCGGTCTGTGCGGGCCCAGTCTGTGCGGGCTCAATCTGTGCGGGCTCAATCTGTGCGGGCTCAACCATCAGCTCTCCCCGGAAGTGCTCTGTCGCAGCCCGATGAGGTCGTCGGGTTGGGTGTCGGGCGTGGCGGCGTCGAAGTCGGCGAGGGTGCGGATGCGCAGTGACACCATGACGAGCCCGGCCATCGCGACGGCGAACAGGATGTAGGTGAGCCCGATCCCGCGGCCGCCACCGGTGCCGATGACCTTGCCGACGGTGCCGGCCAGGGCCCCGTGCGGGGCCAGCAGCGGATCCAGCGCGCGGGCGGCATACGGCCCGGCCAGGGCCCAGCCGATCGGCAGGGTGGACCAGGCGATCAGGGTGTTGAGCGCGAAGACCCGGCCGTGGAACCGTTGCGGCACCTTGACGTGGACGATCGTGGTGTAGATCCCGTTGACCAGGGTGAGGGTCAGCGACATGCCGAACGCTCCGGCGGCGATCAGCCACAGGGCGGGGCGCAGTCCGGTGACGGCGCAGCAGCCGGCGAGCAGCAGGACGCACAGCAGCATCCCGCGCATCCGGCGGCGCCTCGGTCCACCCCACACGCTCATGCCGAGCCCGCCCAGGGCGGCGCCGACGCCGGCGGCCAGGGCGACTTCGCCGACCTGGTGCAGCGTCGCGAACGCCAGGACGAGCGGGGAGATCAGCAGGAACAGCGGGGCCAGGAAGACGTTGAGCGTGGCGAAGAAGAGCAGCATCGCCCGGAAGCCGGGCTGTCCCCAGGAGTAGCGCAAGCCGTGAGTGATCTCGGCGAGCAGTTTCTCCTTGCGGCGCCACGGCATCGTCGTCGGGAACCGGACGGCGAGCACGACGGCGATGGCGACGGCGTAGCTCCCGATGTCGATCGCGAGGATGCCGCCGAGGCCGATCGCGGCCAGCAGCCCGACGGCGACCAGCGGGACGAGTACCTGCGCGACGCCGCCGATCATCTGGACCACGCCGTTCGCGTGCCCGAGATACTGCTTGGGGACGAGCTGCGCGATCGATGAGCCGTAGGCGAGCCGCTGGAACATCAACGCCACGGACAGGCAGGCGAGCAGCGGATATATCTCCCAGATCCGCAGCTGGCCTGTCCAGAACAAGACCGCGAGAAGCAGTTGCGTCCCTCCGGCGGCCGCGTCGCCGACCAGCATGATCAGGCGCCGGTCCGCCCGGTCGACGACGGCGCCGGCCAGCGGTGCCGCGAGCATTCCGGGCACGAGCCCGCAGATGGAGAAGACCGCGAGGTCGGTCAGCGAATGCGTGTGCAGATATATCCACAGCGGTACGGCGAACTCGGTCAGCGCCGATCCGGTGATCGAGACCAGCTGGCCGGCGGCCACGGCCAGGAACCTGCGCATACTCGGACTCGGTCCGCGCGCCGCGACCGGTCCCGGTGACTGCGAGACTCCGTGCAACCGCCAGCTGGCATGGTCGTCTTCTTCGTGGTCCGGAGTGCTCGGTGCGTCGAGGTCCTGGCGGGTCGTCGTGATGAACTCTGTCGTGGTGATGACCTCTGCGAGTTCGCTTGCGCGGTACTTGAGAAAGAAGTGCCCTGCCTCGCGCAGCGAGACGACGGCCGTGCGGTCGGTCAGGAAGTGCCACTCACGGTAGCGCTCCTGGTAGAACTCGGTCGCCGGGTCGCGTTCCCCGGCGATCGTGACGATCGGTGCGCGGAGCCTTTCGGCGCCTCGATGCAGCAGGTCTGTGTAGTACTGCTCGGCGTTGTCAGAGTCCTTACGCATGTTGCGGATGATCTGCCGCGCCTGGGCCGGCTCCAGGTCGCTCATGTCCACGCCCATGGAGGTGAGCCAGTTCAGGTAGCCCTGATCGGACCGGAAACGCTCCATCCGGGCTATCCGGGAGAGCACTCCCAGGGCCCGCCCCGACGGCCGGGCGAAGGGGAAGATCGCCCCGATGTACAAGGTCTCCACGCGCCGGCCGGCCGCTTCCAGCCGCCGGGTGATCTCGACGGCCAGTGCCGATCCGACGCCGCAGTGCCCGTAAACGGCGAGCGGACCGTCCACCTTCGCCAGGATCTCGGCGACGCAGCGCTCGGCGAGTTCGTCGAATGGCAGGGTCGCCTCGTCCAGTCCGATGTCGTGACCGGGGATCGCCACCGCGAGCAACCGGTGTCCGGGCGGCAGCGCATCGGCGAGCGGCTGGTAGACGACCGCGCTCCCACCGCCGTACGGAACACAGACCACTGACAGGGTCGCCCGGCCGGTACCCAGGGGCGGCGTCAGCTCATACAGCAGATCGCGAGGACCGCGCTCGTCGGCCGGGGTCTGCGCCAGCGCCGCCAGCTCCCGGATCGTCGGGTACTTGAACAGGTCCATCACCGACACGCCCGCGCCGACCTGCTTGCGCAGCTTCGCGATCACCTGCGCGGCCAGCAGCGAATGCCCGCCGAGATCGAAGAAGTCGTCGTCGACGCCGATCCGTTCGACACCCAGGACTTCGCGCCACACCGCCGCGATGAGCGCCTCAGTACCCGGACGCGGTTCGACGTATGCTCCCTCGCCACTCCGACTGACGTCGGGAGCGGGGAGCGCCCGCCGGTCGAGTTTTCCGTTCGGGGACAACGGCATCGTATCGAGGCGGACGAAGGCGGAGGGGACCATGTAGTCCGGAAGGCGGAGCTTCAACGCCGGGCGCAGCGCCGACCGGTCCGCCTCGCCGACGGTGTACGCGACGAGCCGCTTGTCGCCGGGGGAATCCTCGCGCACCACGACGACCGCGTCGGCGACGCCCGGTTGGTCGCGCAGCGCCGCCTCGATCTCACCGAGCTCGATGCGGACCCCGCGGATCTTCACCTGCCCGTCGGCGCGCCCCAGGAAGTCCAGCGTTCCCTCACGCCGCCAACGCGCCAGATCCCCGGTTCGGTAGAGCCTCGCACCCGGCGCGCCGAAGGGATCCGGGACGAAGCGTTCGGCCGTCAGCCCCGGCCGGTTGAGATAGCCGCGCGCGAGCCCGACACCGCCGAGATACAGCTCTCCGGCCACCCCGGCGGGCACTGGCTGCAGATGCGCGTCCAGGACGTACGTCGCCATGTTCTGGATCGGGGCTCCGATCGGCACTCGCGCGAGCCCGGCCAGGGCGTCCGCGGTGCACTGCCAAGCGGAGACGTCGACGGCCGCCTCAGTCGGTCCGTACAGGTTGTGCAGCTGCGCTTCCGGCAGGAGCCGGAGGCAGCGCTCGGCGAGCTCGACTGGAAGCTCCTCGCCGCTGCACACGATGCGGCGTAGCGACCGGCATCCGTCGGCTCCCTCCTCGGCGAGGAAGACGCCCAGCATCGAGGGGACGAAATGGATGGTCGTGACTCCGGCGGACTGGATCAGATCCCGCAGGTAGGCGGCGTCCTTGTGGCCGCCGGGACGCGCCAGAACGAGCCGAGCGCCGGCGAGCAGCGGCCAGAAGAGCTCCCACACCGAGACGTCGAAACCGATCGGCGTCTTGTGCAGCACCACGTCGTCGTCGCCGATCCGGTAGCGCCGCTGCATCCAATCGAGCCGGTTCACGATGCCCTGGTGGCTGTTCAGCGCACCCTTCGGCCGGCCCGTGGATCCGGAGGTGTAGATCGCGTATGCGATGTCTCCCGGCTCGACGGAAACCACCGCTGGCTGGTCTTCCAGCTGGTCGAGGTCGTCCAGGACCACCACGGGAACTCCAGGGGTCGGCACGCAGTCCCGCAGCCGCTCCTGGATGAGCAGGAGCGCAGGTTCCGCGTCGCGGAGCATGTACGAGAGCCGGTCCGCCGGGTAGTCCGGGTCGAGCGGCAGGTATCCGGCTCCTGATTTGAGCACCCCGAGTAAGGCCGTGACCAGATCCAGAGAACGCTCGGCGCACACCGCGACCAGTGATCCGGGACCCGCGCCGTGCCCGGCCAGGTGGCGTGCGATCCGCTCGGCCCGCAGTTCCAGCTCACGGTAGCTGAGCTTTTCCTGCTCGCAGACGACCGCCACCGCATCCGGCGTCCGGGCAGCCTGCGCGGCGATCAGCCCGTGCAGTGTCGTCTCAGCCGGGACCTCCACCTCCTCGCCGCGCGACCAGCCGAGCACTTCCGCGCGTTCGGCCGGATCGAGAATGTCCCACCGGGAGACCGGGACCTCCGGCGCGGCCGCCGCCTGCTCCAACAGAGCCCTGAAACGAGTCGTGAGCATCTCGACGGACGCGGCCTCGAACAAGTCCGTGTTGTAGAGGAACAGGCCGGCGATGCCATCCTCATCAGGAGTCGCATACAGCTCCAGGTCGAACCGGACCGACGTGCGACCGGTGTCGAACGGCTCGGCGCTAAGCCCGCCGGGCAGCTCGCGGGCCCGCCCCGAGCCGTAGTTCTGCATCGCGAAGAGCACTTGGAACAGCGGCGGCCGCGACACGTCGCGCACCACGTCGAGCTCTCGCACGAGATGTTCGAACGGCAGCCCCTGGTGGCCGAAGGCGTCCAACGCGGTGTCCCGGGCCCGTCCGACCAGGTCGGCGAACGACGGGTCGCCGCTCACGTCGGCCCGCATCGTCAGCATGTTGATGAAGCAGCCGACCAGCGGTTCCAACTCCGGGACCGGGCGTCCGGCGACCGGAGATCCCACCGCGAAGTCGGTCTGGCCGGTGTGCCGCGCGAGCACCGCTTCGAAGGCCGCCAGCAGCACCATGTACGGCGTCGCCCCATTGCGCCGGGCGAACTCGGCGAGCCCGTCGGCGAGTTCGCGGCCGATCCGGAAGGGATGGCTCGCACCTCGGTAGGTCTGCTCGGCCGGACGTGCGCGGTCGGTGGCCAGATCGAGCACCGGCAGCCCGGCGAGCTGCTGGGACCAGTAGGCGAGGTCGCGTTCGGCGCCGTCCTGCTCGCGCTGCCAGGCGGCGTAGTCGCCGTAGCCGATCTCGGGGGTGGCAGGTTCCGGTGTGCCGAACCGTCGTGCGCCGTAGTAGTCGAAGAGGTCGCCGATCAGCAGGTCCGTGGACCAGCCGTCGGAGGCGATGTGGTGCACCGCGAGGGCCAGGACGTGGTCGTCGTCGGTGAGCCGGATCAGCCTTGCCCGCGCGACCGGGCCGGTTGTCAGATCGAAGGGTTCAGTGAGGATTTGCGCGACGAGCCGTCGCGCTTGTTCAGTTGAGCCGGCGTCGCAGACCTCGAGCAGTGTCGTGTCCGGGCCGAGGACGCGCACCTGCGGCCGGTCGTCCTCGCCGGCGGGGAAACACGTGCGCAGCGGCTCGTGCCTGGTCACAACTGCCTGCCAGGCCTCGGCCAGACCGGTGGTGTCCAGCGGTCCGCGCAGGCGCAGCGCGAGCGGAACCGTGAAAGCCGCCTCGCCTGGCGCGAGCTGTTCCATGAACCACAGGCGTTCCTGGGCGAAGGAGAGCACGCCGGTCGAGCCCGCCGGGCGCCGCGGTATCGACGTACGGATAGACGCACCGCGCTCGCGCAGCCGCCTGGCGAGCAGCGCCTGCGCGACCGCCGACCGGTCGGAGACCTCGGTCACGAGGCGCCCTCCGATTCCCGGTCGGCGGCCAGGAGCAGTTCCCGCTCCGCGGCGCTCATCCCGTCGATCTCGGCCAGCAGCAGTTCCTCCACCACCGTGGCGAGCTCGGCCACGGTCGGGGCTTCGAACAGCGCCCGCACCGGCACCTCGACGCCGGCCGCCACGCGCAGCCGGCCGATGACCCGGGTGACGTGCAGCGAGTGGCCGCCCACCGCGAAGAAGTCGTCGTGTACGCCGATGCGAGACAGCCCCAGGACCTCCGTCCAGGCGCTGGCGACGAGCTTCTCGGTCTCGGTGCGGGGCGCCACGAACGCGGTGCCCGTCGGCACGGTGTAGCGCGGTTCCGGCAGCTTTCCCAGGTCGACCTTGCCGTTGCGGGTCAAGGGCAGCGCGTCAAGCGGTACCACCGCGTTCGGCACCAGGTGCCGGGGCAACGCCTCGGCGGCGTGGGCGACTACTTCGGCGGCGGTGGCGGTGCCGACGGTGTATGCGACGAGGCTGTCTTCGTGGGCTGCCACCACGGCGTCGAACACCCCGGGACAGCTGCGCAGTCGCGTCTGGACCTCACCGGGTTCGATGCGGAATCCCCGGACCTTGAGCTGCCGGTCCAGGCGCCCGAGGAATTCGAGCATCCCGTCCGGCCGCCAGCGTGCCCGGTCTCCGGTGCGGTACATCGGCGCGCCATCGCGGAAGGGATCGGAAACGAATCCCGACGATACGGATGATTCAGGCGGGTCCAAGTAGCCATCAGCGACGCCCGATCCGCCCACACACAACTCTCCGGCAGCACCGACCGGCACCGGATTCAGGGAGTCATCGAGCACGTATATATAGGTACCGCCGACCGGCCGACCGATCGGCGGGGGACCGGCCTGTGCCGGGGTGGCAGTCGGAGCGGTTGTCGGGGCGGCAGCGGGGGCCAGCTCCGCCGTCGTCGCGATGATCGTCGTCTCCGTCGGCCCGTAGGTGTTGACCAGCCGCACCCGCTCGCCGAAGCGCGAACGCCAGGCCGCGACCGCGGATGCGCCGACCTGCTCTCCGCCGATGATCGTCAGCCGGAGGCGGGGCGGCCAGTCGAAGCCGTTAGCGGCTTCAACGAGACTGTGCCAGTACGCCGTGGGCAGATCGAGCATGGTGACGTCCTGATTCGCCGCCAGGACCTCAGGCAGCGACGCCGGACCGTCGGGCAGGAGCACCACCGTCGCACCGGCGGCCAGCGTCGGCCACACCTCCTCGGCGAAGGTGTCGAAGGCGGCGGAAGCAAACTGCACGACCCGGTCGTCCGGGCTCAGCTCGTAGTGGCTCACCATCCACGTCACCCGCGCTGCCAGCGCTGCTTGTGAGATGACGACGCCTTTCGGGCGCCCGGTCGAACCGGACGTGTGGACCACGTACGCGGTGCCGGGTACCTTCCTGGCCGCACCGGGGCAAGCGGTGACACCGGCCGGACCGATCATGACGGTGATCCCGGCACCCTTCGCCTGCTGCGATATATAGGTGTCCGGCTGCTCGGCGTCGAAGGGCACATAACCCGCACCGATCCGCCACGCGGCCAGCGGTGCCGCTACCAGGTCCGGCGAGCGTGGAACGCAGATGCCGACGAGATCGCCGGGGCCCGCGCCAGCGGCTCGCATCTGGGCCGCCAGCTCGTCGGCACGCCGCGACAACGCGGCATAGGAAAGGACTGTCTCCCCGCACACGACCGCCGGCGCATCGGGTCGGGCCGCGACGGTGCGCGCAACCGACTCCGGAACGGTCTCCGGCACGTCGAGCGGCCCGCCGTCACCCCAGGCGAGCAGCTGCTCCAGTTCCCCGCCGACGAGCAGCGGCAGGCGCCAGACCGATACGTCCGGCTCGGCGACGATGGCGGCCACCAGGGCTTCCCAGCGGTCCGCGATGCGCTCGACGCTCGCGCGATCGAACAGCTCGGTGCGATAGCAGAACGCTCCGAGGAGCATGCCGCGGTCGACTCCCATGTCGAGCATCAAGTCGAACTTCGCTTGCCGGTAGCCGGATTCGAACCACTGCGCTTCTATGCCGTGGAGGCTGAGCGCCGCTCCGCCGGTCGCCCCCGGCGTGCCCGTGGTCTGGAGGACGAACAGCGTCTGGAACAGGGGATTGCGATGCGGATCGCGCTCGATACCCAGCTTCGTCGCCAGCTGTTCGAACGGAACGGCCCGGTGGTTGAGCGCGGAGAGCAGCGAGGCGCGGGTCTGTGCGAGCAACTCGCGGAACGTGGGGTCGCCGGACAGGTCGGCGCGCACGACGACCGTATCGGTGAAGTATCCGATGACGTTTTCCCACTCGACATCGTCGCGTGCGGCGACCGGGCAGCCGATACACAGATCGCGCTGTCCGCTGAGCCGGGCGAGCAGGATCTGGTAGACGGTGAGCAGCGCCATGAACTGCGTGCACCGGTACTCGCGGGCAAGCAGACCCAACCTGTCGGCCACAGCTCGCGGCAACTCGCGCAGAACTATGTCACCCGCTGCGGTAGCGGCCGGCGGGCGCGGGCGATCGGTGGGCAGCGCCAGAACCGGGGGCTCCGCCAGCTGCGTCAGCCAGTAGTCGAGTGCTTCCGCATCCGGTGCGGACTGCCGGCTCGCATAATCGGCGAACTGCGCAGCCGGCGGCGGCAGCGGGGGAGCGCCGGCGGTCGCGGCGTTGTAGAGCGCGCTGACCTCGGTATGCAACAGATCGCAGGACCAGCCGTCGGCGATGATGTGATGGAGGACGACGCAGAGCACGTGGTCGTCCGCCGATAATCGCAAAAGGCTGACCCGGATGGCCGAGGCGGTCAGGTCGAACGGCTGGTTTGTGCGAGCCGCGACGAGTTCGCGGGCCCGCTGCTCGGCCGGACCCGACCCGGCCTGAGCCAGGTCCAGGTATTCGATCTCGCAGGGCCGGGCCGGACCGATGTCCTGGACCGGCCGGCCGTCGACCTCCCGGAACGTAGTCCGCAGGGCACCGTGCCGCGCCACCACATCGGTGAACGCCTCCGCGAGCGCGTCCCGATCCAACGGTCCGGTCAGCCGGCTCACCAGATAGACGTTGTACGAGGCGTCCTCAGGGTTGAGCCGGTGCAGGAACCACAGCCGCTCCTGGGCCGGAGTGAGAGGAGCTTGGCGTTGTTGCATCACAGGCTCCTGCCATCGCGTTGTTGCAGCCGCACTGATGCGCTCGGCTCATAGCCGGTCTTCCAGAGGTGGGCGAGGATCAGCGGCAGTTCGACCGCGCTGTCGGCGCTCGCCTTCGGTGCGTGCTTGCGCAGTAGATACTGCAGAAGCGGTAGCCGCATCGCGTTGCTGCTGCTGAACGTCATCGAGTCGGGATGCCGGCGGTAGTGCTGGCCGACGATCGGCAGGACGTCCGACCGGTATCCGGCGGCAGCCAGGCTCAGGTATAGATCCCAGTCCTCACAGGCCGGCAGCTCCTCGTCGTAGCCGCCCACCGCCTCGATCGCCTCCTTGCGGAACAGTCCGGTGGCCCTGGCGTGGGTGTTGAGCACCAGACTCAGGCCCGGCACGTGCCCCACCGGCACGTAGGTGTGGTCGAGCAGACCGAAGTGGTGCACGTGGCCCGTGACATAGGCCAGGCCGGGATCGCGACGCAGAGCTTGCAGCGCAGCGGCGGCGAAGCCGTCGGGCAGCAGGTCGTCGGCGTCGAGCGGGATGACGTACCGTCCGCTGCCGGCCGCGATCCCGGCGTTGCGCGCCGCGCTGAGTCCGGAGTTGGGCTGCCGGACCTTGACGACATCCTGCAGCGCGTCGAAGGTTGCGATGGTCTCCGGGTCGGTCGAACCGTCGTCGACGACGACGATCTCCACCTCCTGCGGGCCACCGGCGCGTACCGACTCGATCGCATCCATCAGGTAGCGCCCTTGGTTCCAGAGCGGGATGACGACGGATATGAGATCGGCAGTTTGCGGTGCCGGTGCCGGTGCCGGTGTCGGTGCCGGCGCTGGTGGCGTGCAGCTGCTTCGTCGCGCTTGGTAGCTCGCGGCGATTTCCGTGGCGGTCGCCCGATCCCGTCCCGTCTCGGCGGCAGCCGCTGCAAGCCGGGCTGCTTTCGTCGGCGAGGCCGCGTTCTCGAGCAACACGGCGGCGAGTTCCCCAGGATCTCCGCAGGGGACTACCCGACCCGTGACACCGTGTACGACCGATTCGGCGGCGGCGGTGCCAGACGAGGCGGTGATCACTTGGCCGAGCGCCATGGCGAGCCGCGCTGAGGCAGGACCCTGATGAATCGAACAAGACAGCACACACTGTTTTCCGGGCGGCGGCAGGGAATCGCTCCCGTCGCGCGGCGGTCCGGCGAAGGTCAGCGCCGTCTTAAGACGCGGGCTCAGGCGCCGCGTCGCGTACTCGAGGTACGAGCGCCCGAACGGATCGCTCTCGGTGTCCCGCCCGGCGAGGACGAACCGGAACTCAGGGTTCTGGTGGAGCAGTAGCTCCGCTGCCTGCAAAAAAGTCTCGACGCCGGCATCAGGGCGAAGGTCGCCGAAATGCCAGATGGTGTACGCATCTCCAGCCGTCGCATGGCTCGCCGCGACGGGAGGAGAACTAGGAGGGCAGTACTGCATCCGCCCTCCTCCACCGTCGATCGCCTCGGCGAGAACGGTCGAGTCGGCGAGTACGACGTCGGCCTGGTCGAGGGCGTACCGCGACATGAACTCGGCGATCGCTTCGTCGAAGTCGTCGATGTCCCGCGCCCCGGACGTCGCCATGCCTTCCGGACCGGGTCGTACAGCCAGGATGGTCGATGGGAACATCCCGAGGAGCCGCTTGGCCCGGATCGTCGTGATGGCCTCGGCCGCGGCGAAGTCGATGGCGTCGAGACCCACTTCGTGGCGCAGCTCTGACACGGTCCGGTAGACGCGGTCCGCGTACTCCTGCCGTTCTGTGAAGTACTGGTGGCCCGCGGGACTCGGCGCCAGCGGCACCCAGGCCGGCCCGCCTCCGGACCGTACTTTCTGCTCCCGGCCTGGGGCCAGTGCTTCGCAGACCAGATAGACCTGATGACCCGCCCGGCTCATGGCGTCGGCGGCCGAGAAGGTCTGCGCGCCGACCCCGAGGAGATCGTCGACGGCGAGATCCCGGCAGACGTACGCGATTCGCACTTCCCCGCCCTTCCCGATCCTCTCGGCGCCAGGGCTGCCGACGGCATATCAACAGAAGAGAGATTCGAACGCAGTACACCGGAAAGCTTGAGCCGAAGTCAATGGATTTCACCAAAATCAAACAAGACCGAGCGCCCCACTGAAACCCGGCAGCCGCGATCCTGCGGGCCCATACGTCAGGGGCGGATCTTGGCCGACACGCTCCGCCGGTGAGTACGACTCATTCGCGCGCAGTCATCGAAACTTTCACCCCAAGGCTGGGGAGATTACGGGTGTTTTGTCGCCTCTTCAGCCGTATGGATCTCAGAACCCGTTGACAATAGATCAGATCTATGAGTCGCTTCGCGCGACGGTGGGCCGCGGTGTCGCCGCGGCTTGTTCTCGTAAGAAGGGGATGTCATGACGCCACAACCGAAGCGTCGCGATGTGCTGAGGATCGGTACGGGACTCGGGGCGCTGGCAGCGTTCGGCGGTCTGCCGCGCTTCGTACCGGCGGCCGAGGCCGCCACGGTCCGCCCGGCCGCGCCCTCCCTCGTTCCCGCTGCCGCCGCTGCCGCGTTGTGGTATCAGTCGCCTGGCTCGGAGTCTGCTGTCATGGAGCAGGGGCTGCCGGTCGGCAACGGCCGGCTCGGCGCGATGGTGACCGGCGATCCCGCCTCCGATGCGTACTTCCTCACCGACGTGAGCCTGTGGACTGGGGGAGCGAACGCGAGCCTGGGCGGCGACGGCCAGTTCTCGTACGACGCGGGCGGATTCGGCTCCTTCCAATCGCTGGCCCTCGCGCACGTGAACGTCCCGGCGCATACCCTCTCGGCGGTCTCCGGCTATCGGCGCACGCTGGACCTGAGCAACGGCTATGCCTCGACGACCTACCAGTACGGCGGCGTGTCGTATACCCGTGAGGCGTACGCCAGCCATCCCGACGACGTCGTGGTCGTCCACCTCAAGCAGAGCGGCGGGGGCAGCTACACCGGCAGCGTCGCGCTGCGGGGCACGCATGGCGAGACGACCCAGGCCACCTCGGGCACGATGACCGCGTCCTTCGCGGGCAGCCTGGTCAACGGCTTGGCCTATGCGTGCGTGGCGGCGGTCGCGGCCACCGGCGGCACGCTCTCGACCAGCGGGTCTCAGCTCACCTTCGCCGGGTGCAGCGAAGTCGTGATCGTGTTCTGTGGCGGCACGAACTACACGCCGAACGCGTCGGTGGGCTACAAGGACACAAGCATCAATCCTCTGAATATCGCGCTCGGCAAGGCCCGGGCTGCCGCGGCGGTGTCCGGCGATTCCCTGCTGGCCACGCACGTCGCCGACTACCAGGCGCTCTCCAACGCGCTGACGGTGAACCTGGGCACGTCCAGTGCTGCCCAGCGCGCCATGGACACCCCCTCGCGGCTGGCCGCGCGCGCCTCCAGCGGCGCGCCCGACCCGGAACTGGAGGCGAGCTACCTTCAGTTCGGACGGTACCTGGCCATCACCGGCTCGCGCGGAAACCTGCCGGCGAACCTGCAGGGTGTGTGGCTGGACAACAACAACCCCGCCTGGATGAGCGACTACCACACCGACATCAACCTGCAGATGAACTACTGGCTGGCCGACCGGGCCGGCCTGCCCTCGTGCTTCGAGATCTTCGCCGACTACTGCTTGGCGCAGCTGCCCGGATGGAGCGCCACCACCCAGTCGCTGTTCCAGGACGGGCGCAACGGCTTCCGCAACTCCAGCGGCCGGGTCGCCGGATGGACCACCGCGATCAGCACGAACATCTGGGGCGGCGGCGGCTGGTGGTGGCACCCGGCCAGCAGCGCGTGGATCAGCAACACGCTCTACGACCACTACCTCTACACTCTGGACGCCGCGTATCTGCAGAAGATCTACCCGCTGCTGAAAGGCGCCTGCCAGTTCTGGGAGGCGCGGCTGATCACCGATCCGGGCACCGGCCTGCTCATCGACGACAGCGACTGGTCCCCGGAGCAGGGGCCGACCAACGCCAAGGGCATCACCTACGCGCAGGAGTTGGTCTGGCAACTGTTCGCGAACTACACCGCCGCCGCCGCGACCCTCGGCCAAGACTCCGGCTACGCGGCCACGATCAGCGCTCTGCAAGCAAAGCTCTACCTTCCACAGGTCAGCTCCACCACCGGCTGGCTCGAGGAGTGGATGACCCCTGCCAACCTCGGCGACACCACGCACCGGCACCTCTCACCGCTGATCGGGCTGTTCCCCGGTGACCGCATCACCGCCGACCGCAGTCCGGCGGCGTTGCTGACCGGGGTGACCAACCTGCTGACCGCACGCGGGATGAGCACGTACGGCTGGGGCATGGCGTGGCGCGCGGCGTGCTGGGCGCGGCTGAAGAACGCCGCAAAGGCATATCAGGCCGTGATGACGGTCCTTCAGCCTTCCGTTAACCACAGCAACGGTGCCGCGATCAACCTGTTGGACATGTACAACCTCAGCAGCAACAGCTCGGTGTTCCAGATCGACGCCAACTTCGGCACGCCCAGCGCGATGCTGGAGATGCTGCTCTACTCCCGCCCCGGGCTGATCGAACTGCTGCCCGCCCTGCCGTCGGCCTGGTCGGCGTCCGGCAGTGTCACCGGCGTCCCGGCGCGCGGCGCCTTCACGGTGGACATCGTCTGGAGCGCGGGCCGTATCACCTCCGCGACGATCCACGGCAAGCCCGGCGCCACGACGACGGTGAAGGCCGGCACCTGGAGCCAGGCCGTGACCATCGGCACCGGCGGTTCGACCACGGTCGCGCCCATCGCGCCGGTCAGCACGACGTTCAAGCTCGTCAACCGGCGCAGCGGAAAGGCGCTGGACGATCCCGGCGCGTCGAAGAGCGCGGGCACCGCGCTGATCCAGTGGACCGCCAACGACGGCGCCAACCAGCACTGGACGTTCGCCCCCGCCGCCGGCGGCGCGTACACCGTCACGAACGTCGCCTCGGGGCTGCTCGCCGACGTCAACGGCGGCTCCACGGCCGACGACGCCGCCATCATCCAATGGCAGGCCGACGGCGGCACCAACCAGCTCTGGACCCTCGCCGACGCCGGCGGCGGCTACACCAAGCTGGTCAGCGTGCGCAGCGGCAAGGTCATCGGCGTGCGCGGCGACTCCACGGCCGACAACGCGGCGATCGTGCAGCAGACCGACACCGGAGACATCAGCCAGCACTGGCAAATGGTCGCGGTATAGGGAGTCGTTGACCACGGCGAACTAAGCAAGGCTTGCCGAGCCGGGAGACCTGCGCCAGGTCTTCCGGCTCGGCGCAGGTTGCTACGCCGGCTGCGGATTTCGTGTTCGGTTGCGCGGGCTCCGGGTCAGCTCCGCAGGCTCCATTGCTGGTTCGCTCCGCCGCTACATGACCACAGGATGAGTTTCGTGCCGTTCGCGGTGCCGGCGGCGTTGGCATCCAGACAGAGTCCGGACTGCACACCGGTGATGGTGCCGTTGGCGTTGATGTTCCATTGCTGGTTGGTCTGGCCGTTGCAGTCCCAGATGATCACCTGGGTGCCGTTGCTGGTCCCCTTGCCGTTGGCGTCCAGGCACTTGGTCCCGTACACCTGCAACTGCTTGGTGGAGGTGGCGGTCCAGCGCTGGTTGCTACCGGTGCCGCAGTCCCACAGCTGGACCTGGGTCCCGTTCGTGGTGCTGGAGTTCGGCACGTCCACGCACCGGCCGGACTGGCCGCCGACGATCTGTGAGCCGGAGCCGGTGGGCTGCTGACCCCACAGGGCCGAGTTGTCGAAGCCGGCGGGTTCGGTCTCGCTTCCGGCGCCGACGGTGTCCGTGGTGGTGATGGTGATGGTGGCGTCGGGCAGTCCCGCCGACTTGGCCGTGACGGTCGTCGTTCCGGCGTAGTAGGAACGGAATTCGATGGCGGCCTTCCCGTCGAAGGTCTGGGCGCCGGGGGTGAAGGTGTAGGACTTGCCGCCGGGCAGGACTCCGGGGCCGCTGGTGACGGTCAAGGTCACGGTGCGGGTGTCGTTGACCCACGTCCCGGAGGCGTTGCGCATGGTGACGACGAGTTGGGTGTCCGTGCTGCCGTCGTCGGTGATCGTGGTCGAGGAGTTCCGGCCGGCCTGAAGCGTCATCGCGGTCGCGGTTCCCGGCGTGGACTGCTCGCGCGCCACCGGTGTGGGGTCGGCGATGTTCGTGATGCCCGACCAGTTCGCCTTGTTGGCCCGGTACCAGTACCACTGGTTCTTGGGCAGCCGGTTGTAGTCGATCATGCCCATGCGGGCGAAGCTCGGATCCATGATCGTGCCGTGGTCGAAGCCGGCCCAGATGGCCAGTCCGGCGCTGTCGGTGGTGAGCTTGAATCTGGTGCTGTTGTTCGGATCCGCGGTGTCACCGTAGGTGGGACCGTAGGCACCCGGCCGGTCGGAGGTGTAGGACCCGTACTCCGAGACCATGTTCGGCATCCACGTGTTGGTGATCTTCGCGCCGTCGCCGTTGTATCCGGCGACGTCGCAGACCGAGAGCTGGTCGAGCGAGGAGCGCTGCACGCCGCCGAGCGCCGCCTTGCGGGTCGGGTCGAGCTGGTGGGAGTAGTCGCGCAGCTTGCTCGCCAGCGCCGTGGCCTTGCCCAGCGTGGTCGAGGAGGTGAAGAAGATCTCGTTGCCCATGGACCAGTCGATGATCGAGGGGTGGTTGCGGTTGACCCGGATCATGTCGCGCAGGGTGTCCATGGCGCTTTGTTCGAAGGCCGCCTGGTCGGCTGTGTGCTGCGGATAGCCGTCGGCCTGGTAGTCGGCGACGGTGCCGGTGGGGGTGGGTTCCCGGCCGGCGGTGGCGGTCGCCCAGAAGGGGTTCTCGGACCAGAACATCACGCCGAGCTTGTCCGTGGCGTCCGCGAAGGAGGGATCGTGCGGGTAGTGCGAGCCGCGGATGAAGTTCATGCCGGCCTCGCGGACCGCGCGCACATCGCGTTCCAGACCGGAGTTGGTGACCGCGTTGCTCCAGCCACCGTGGTCCTGGTGGACGTCAGCCCCGACAAGCAGGGTCTTGACGCCGTTGAGGTAGAAGCCGTCCACCTTCCATTGGGCGGTGCGGAAACCGAACGTGCTGGCGTAGCTGTCGACGATGTTCCCGCCGACCACGAGCGAGGTGGTCACCGTGTACAGCGCCGGGTTGTTCGGCGCCCACAGATCCAGCCCCTGCAGCATGTTTGCGGTGTCCGAGAGCGAGCCGCTGAGCGCGTCGAGACTGCTCGTGCTGGCCGCGCCGATCGTCTGCGTCGGCGAGTTGAACGTGGCCAGGACGGTACTCGATCCTTGCTTGCGTACCTCTTGCCGGGCATAGACATCGACCGCGGCGGAGCTGTCGTTGCGCACCTCGGTCTGCACCCGCACGTTCGAACGACGAGCCGCCACGTTGGAACTCAGGGCGTTGTCGCTCGGGTACTGCGACAGGTCGATGTTGCGGTAGTACGCGGGATTGCTGGTGTCCCACTCCGGATTGGTGAGCGCGGGCGTGGTGACAGAGGTGCCGTACCAGGTGACGTGGACATTGTTGGTCACGTTGAGGAAGACGTCCCGGTAGATGCCGCCGCTGAACTGGTGGTCGCCGGTCCGCGGGGCGAGGTCGGCCTTCCACCGGTTGTCCACCCGCACCGCGATCACGTTGTCGCCGGCTTGCAGCGCGTTGGTGACGTCGAAGACGAACCCGGTGTATCCACCGCGGTGCGTACCGACCGCGGTGCCGTTGACCCACACGTCCGTGACCGAGAAAGAGCCCTCGAACTCCAGCTCCACGCGCTGCCCGCTCCAGGACGACGGAACCGTGAAGTGCTTGCGGTACCAGCCCAGGCCCACATAGAAGGACCCTCCGCCGCTGGCGCCGCCGACGTCATAGGGGGCGTCGAAGTCATGGGGCAGCGCCACCGGCCCCCACTTCGAGTCGTCGAAACCAGACGCCTGCGCCCCGGCCACATCCGAGCGGACGAACTTCCATCCCCGATCGAAGTCGACCTTCTGTCGGGAGCCGGCGTCCGCCAGCTGGCCGGCCGCCGTACTGGTTCGGGCCCGGGTTGTGTCGATCGGGCCCGCCGACGCCGGCACCACCAAGCCGACGATCGTCGCCAGCACGACACTGAGGACGAGAGCAAATCTCTTCACGATGTCTCCACGGCCGGGCGGGCAGCTGGGCACTCACGAGCAGAACATCCGAACGAGTGGCGACCAGACTCAGGGTTCGATCGCGATGTGACGAGCAACAGGCCCGCTTCGAATCGATTCGATATCGCAACGTACGGAGAAGGTGGCCCCGAGTCAACGAGTGGTCATCAAGGGCTTCGATCGGCGCAGTTCAGATGGCGCAGCTCAGTGCCTTACGTCCGATGAAAGTTCCGCAAGCCGACGTGGCCCAAGACTGCCCCCGGCCATACCGGGGGCAGTCTTGGGCCACGATCGGATTGACCGACGCCGGTCTACCGCGGGGAGACGGTGATCACCGTGAGCGAGTGGGCCGGCGCCGTGTAGTCGAACATGCCCCCTGACCCGCTTATGCTCGACCGGCTCGGCGTGATCGCGTTGGGTGCGGCGAGCGTGTTGCCGACCGAGTCGTCCGCGTTCGCCAGCACCTGCACGCTCGCGGTCGCGCCGGTCCGGCCGGTGAACGTCAGCCGGGTGCTCACCGCGGTGCCCGCCGGATTGACGACCTTCACGTAGACCCGGGAGCTCCTGGTGTCGATCGTCGCCGAATAGTACAAGCCACTCGCCGAGGCGGTCATCGGGACCACCTTGTCGCCGACGTTGTTGGAGAACAGCGCCTGCACGTAGTACGAGGTCGAACCATAGCTCTCGATCTGGTCGTAGCCGATCAGGTTCGGGTTCCACTGCGTGTGGCCGTAGTTGGCGAACAACGGCGCGTACGCGGTCAGCTGCACGATGTCGGAGTTGCGCTCCAGACCTGTCATGAACGCGGCCTCGCCCAGCGAGTTGCCGAGGAAGCCGGTCGCCAGCCCTCCGGCGTTCGCGGTCCCGGCGTATTCGCCCACGAAGATCCGCGGTCCGGTGCGGTCATAGGAGTCGAACATCGTCGAGGCGTTCTCGAACCAGGACTCATCCTGGTAATAGTGCAAGTCGAGCACATCCATCGGCCGTGACGTCACCGCGGTGGTAGCGATCAGCTTGATGTCGGGGTGGGCGGCCTTGAGCGCGTCGTAGAACGCCGCGTACCGGTACTGCTCATAGCTGCCGCTGCGGTCGAGCCAGTCCTCGTTGCCGATCTCCAGGTACGGAGTCTTGAACGGGGCCGGATGGCCGTCGGCGGCCCGCCTGGCGCCCCAGGTCGAGGTGATCGGGCCGGTCACGTACTCGACGAGGTCGAGAGCGTCCTGGATGTACGGGCCCAGATCCGCCTCGGCGACGACCGTGCCGTTGAGCGTGTAGCCGGCCCATACGCCGAGGACCGGCGTCGCGCACAGGTCCTCGGCGAGCTGGAGGTACTCCAGCAGGCCCAGGCCGTCGTCGGAGAAGTAGCCCCACGCCGAGTTCTGGTGGCCCGGCCGCTCCCAGACCGGGCCGATCGTCTTCTTCCAGTCCCAGCGGGTGTCGATCGTGTTGCCCTCGATGTAGTTGCCGCCGGGGAAGCGCAGGATCTTCGGGCTCATGCCCTGGAGCAGGTCCACGAGGTCGGGACGCAGGCCGTTCTTCCGGTTGCGGTACGTCGGCGGAAAGACCGAGACCACCTGGAGCCACACCGAGGAGCCCGCCGCCACGGTTCCGGCTGTGGCGCCGCCGCGCCGGTTGTCCACGCCGATCACGAACCGGCCGCTGGTCGAGGCCGTCGCGCTCTTCGGCACGTGCAGCACCGTCGAGAACTGCTGCCAGCCCGAGCCGATGCCGTAAACCTGGCCGCTGACATAGGTGGTCTTGCCGTCGCCCGACTCCAGGCAGACGGTCAGCGGCGCGTGGAAACCGGTCGAGGCCTTGGCGAAGAAGGACACGCGGTAGTTCTGGCCGGGCACGATCGGGACGCCGAAGTATCCGCCGTTCGCCATGCCCGCGCGCTGCCCGGAGGCCACGGCCGCGGCGAAGTCCAGGCGCAGCGAGCGTGTCAGGGCGCTGTTGAGGCCGGCGGCGGCGTCCAGGACCGCAGTGGCGACCGCGCCGCCGTCAGTCACCTCGGTCCAGTCGTTGGCGAAGAGCTCGATCGTGCCGTTGGCGCCCTTGCCGGAGGAGTCGACGGCGACCGCGCCCTTCGCCTCGTCGAAGCGGTACCACGCGACGTTCCCGCCGCCCGCCGCACCGCCGGCCGAGGTCTGGAGCGAGGCGACCTCGGCCGCGCTCAGGGCGCGGTCGTAGATCTGGAACTCGTCCACGCAGCCGTCGAGATACGGGTCCGGCGCCCACTGCGAGCGGCCGATGTAGTTCTGCGTCGTGGCGGGCAGGCCGGACGGATTGAGCGTCATGGCCGTGTTGGTGGCCACCGCGGACCCGTTGACGTACAGGGTGGCGGTGGTGCCGGACAGCGTCACGGCCAGGTGGCTCCACTCGCCGACCGGCAGCGGGTCCGGGGCGTTGACCTGCTGCTCGTTGTAGTAGCTGGTGACGCTGATGGCGAAGCGCGGCGCGTGCCCGGCGTTGAGGGACAGGAACATGTAGTCGGTGGTGCCGGTGCCGAAGTCGAACACCCGCATCCACTGGCTGATCGAGGCCGGCTTGACCCACGCGGCGACGCTGAAGTCCGTCAGACCGTTGACGATGCCCGGCGGCAGCTGCATGTACTGGGCCGGGCTGCCGCCGCCGAGCTGGACCGCGCCGCCGAACTTCCCGGCCACGCGCGGGATCTGGTCCGGGGTGTACCAGGCGGTGGGGGTGTTCGGGTCCATGAAGGTGCGGTTGCGTATCAGCTCCGGGTACAGGCCGCCGACGCCGGCGTAGTTGATCTCCTCGAAGAAGGCCCCGTAGAGCTCGGGGCTCACCGCGTGACCCGGGTGGGCCGAGTCCACGGTGAGGGCGAGCGGCGAGGCGCCGGTGGCGGTGCCGCTGTCGGCGAACGCGGTTCCCGTCGCGGCGGCCGGCAGCGCGGCGGCTCCCACGACGCCCAGCGCGGTGCCGCGCAGCACGTTCCGCCGGCTGACTCCGCTGACTCTGCTGACTTCGTTGTCGTTCATCGCAGTGCTCCCTGGCTGGATCTCGAGATGTTAGCGGTAACAACCCCGTGAACTCCGGCTCACGCTGACAGGAGTCAAGGCGGGCGTCAAGATCCTGAGCGATGAATTAGTATGTGCCCGAATTATCCCGATGGGGGCGCTAAGGCACCTGCCTCAGGCTATGGACACCGGCCCGGCGGCGGACTATACATACCCAACACAAGGCAACGTGCGGTCACATAACTCATCAACTTTCTGCAGAACCAAGCGACCCTGCATGACGGGTGGGAAACACGCATGAGACTCCGGACGTCGGCGGCAGCCATCGCAGCCAGTGCTCTGATATTCGGCTCCGTCGCCGGTGCGCACGCGAGCCCGGCACCGAGCGGAAACATCGCACCCGCAACGGCGGCAGCTCCTGCGGCGATCCCCCACACGGTCACGCTCGACGGGTACTCCTTCCTCGTCGACGGCAACCGCACATACCTGTGGTCGGGCGAGTTCCACTACTTCCGCCTGCCCAGCCCCAGCCTCTGGCTGGACATCTTCCAGAAGATGAAGGCGGCCGGGTTCAACGCCACGTCCCTGTACTTCGACTGGGGATACCACTCGCCGGCGCCGGGGGTGTACGACTTCACCGGCGTGCGGGACGTCGACGAACTGCTGGACATGGCGCAGCAGGCAGGCCTGTACGTGATCGCCCGGCCCGCGCCCTACATCAACGCGGAGGTCGACGGCGGTGGCCTGCCGGCGTGGCTGGGCACGAAGAACGTGCACAACCGCACCGACGACCCGGCGTTCCTGTCCTACGCGGACCAGTGGCTCACCCAGATCGACGCGATCCTCGCCCGGCACCAGCTCACCAACGGCACCGGTACGGTGATCGCCTACCAGGTCGAGAACGAGTACTACAACGGTTCGGCGACCGGCCGCGCCTACATGCAGCACCTTGAGGACAAAGCACGTGCTGACGGCATCACGGTCCCGTTGACCGGCAACAACAACGGGACGTTCAACAGCGGCACCGGCGCTCTGGACGTCGACGGCCCCGACTCCTACCCGCAGGGATTCAACTGCTCGAATCCGAGCTCGTGGAACGGCGTCCCCAACATCAGCTACGACCATCCGGCCGGCAAGCCGTTGTACTCACCGGAATTCCAGGGCGGCGCCTTCGACCCCTGGGGCGGCCCGGGCTACGACAAGTGCGCCCAGTTGATCAACGACCAGTTCGCTGACGTCTTCTCCAAGAACAACATCGCGGTCGGCGCGACCGCGCAGAGCTTCTACATGACCTACGGCGGCACCAACTGGGGCTGGCTGGGGATGCCCGAGAACTACACCTCCTACGACTACGGCGCGGCGATCCGGGAGACCCGGCAGCTCGACCCGAAGTACTACGAGGACAAGCTGATCGGCGACGCACTCGCCTCGATGCCGGACCTGACCAAGACCGAGGCCATCCAGACCACCGCGCCGGACGACAGCGCCATCGTGGACATCGCGCGGCACAACCCCGACACCGGCGCCCAGTTCCATGTGCTGCGGCACTCGGACTCGACCTCGACCGCGGTGGACAAGACACACATCGCCATCGACTTCAACGCGCGCACCGCCGGCCAGTACACCTACGACGACACCGACCCGGTCCTGCAGTACGCCGGCTCCTGGTCGCATGTCGCCAACCAGAGCTACACCGGCAGCGACTACAAGAACACTGAGTCGTTCTCCAACGCGGCCGGCGACTCGCTGACGGTTCCGTTCACCGGCACGGCGATCCGGTGGATCGGCTCGAAGACCAACAACCACGGCTACGCAAGCGTCTACCTAGACGGCTTCAAGCAAGCCACTGTCGACTGCTCGGGCAGCCAGAGCCAGGCCGTGCTATACCAGACAAGCGGTCTGGCCGAAGGGCCGCACACGCTCAAGATCGTCGTAGACGGCAGCCACGCCTCCGGCTCGACGGACAACTTCGTCTCTGTGGACGCCGTCGACCTGCCGCCTGCTGGAAGCGGCTCCGGCCCGACGTACCCGACCGTCCCCCAGGAGCCCGGCACTGCGATCACCCTCAATGGGCGCGAATCGGATCTGCTGGTGGCGGACACCAAGCTGGGCGACTCGCGGCTGCAGTACTCGACCTCGCAACTCATGACGTCGCAGAGCATCGGCGGCCGCGATATCGCAGTGCTCTACAACGACCAGGGCACTGACGGTGAGACGGTGCTGCATTACGCGAGCCAGCCCACGGTCCAGAGCACCGACGGCGCAGTCAAGG
>JABFWL010000650.1 GCA_013362315.1 Catenulispora sp.
ACTCCCGCCTCAGTTGCGAGGTGTGGGATGAAGATCGTCGTTTTGACCAAGCACGTCCCGCAGGCGGTGGGGGAGGTGTCCTACGCGGACGACCTGACCGTGGACCGGTCGGCGGTGCGCTGCCGCCTGCAGGACGGCGACGAGTACGCCGTCGAGCAGGCGCTGCGGATCGCGGCCCGGCGGCTCGACGTGCAGGTGACGGCCCTGACCATGGGGCCGGCCGGGGCGCTGGCCGCGCTGCGCTCGGCGCTGGCGCTGGGCGCCGACGAGGGCGTGCACGTCCTGGACGCCGCCCTGCACGGCTGCGACGCCCCGGCCACCTCCCTGGTGCTCGCCGCCGCCTGCCGCCGCCTCGGCTTCGACCTGGTGCTGTGCGGCACCGCCTCGGCCGACGGCGCCATGGCGGTGATCCCGGCGATGCTCGCCGAACGCCTGGGCGTCCCGGCGCTGTGCCAGTGCGACCGCCTGCGCACCGACGAGGACCGGATCCACGCCCGCCGCGACGACGGCTGCGTCGTCGAAGACCTCACCGCCACCATGCCCGCCGTGCTGTCGGTCACCGACCGTAGCGGCGAGCCTCGCTACCCGCGCTTCGAGGCCATCGCCGAAGCGCGCCACAAGCTGGTCCGCACCTGGACCCTGGCCGACCTCGGCGTGGACGCCGGCCGGGTCGGTCTCGCCGCGGCCGCCACCGCCGTGCACCGCGTCACCCGGCCGGATCCCCGGCCGGCGACCATCCCGGGAACTGATCCGGCGGCTGCGGCCATCCGCATCGCCGACTTCCTCAGCGAACGACAGTTCCTCTGACGCATCCACGGATTCCCTCATCACGGCAAGGAGGCCGGATGGCGAAAGTGGTGGCGCTCGTCGACCGCGACGCGCGCGACACGCATGACGGTACGGTGCCGCGCTCGGCCTACGCGCTGCTGACCCTGGCGCGGCGGTTCGGTGAGCCGGTCGCGGCGGTCGGCGGCGCCGGGCCGCTCGACCAGGCGGCGATCGATACCCTGGGCCGGTATGGCGCGACCGAGATCTGGTGCCCGGCCGAAATGTCGGAACCGGCCGGCAGTACCGATCTCCTCCAGCACCTCGCCGCTCGCCTGGCGCCGGCGGCCATCCTCATCCCGGCCACCCCCGGCGGCCAGGAGACCGCCGCCCGCCTGGCGGTCCGCCTCGACTCCGGCATCATCACCGACGCGATCGACGTCCTGCCCGGCCCGGACGGCGGTCCGGTCGCGATCCAGCGCTGCCTGGCCGGCTCCTACCTCGTGGAGTCCACGGTGATCCGCGGTGTGCCGATCATCACCGTCCGGCCCGAGGCCGCCGCGCCCGAGCCGCACCCGCATCCGGTCACCCCGGCCGTGTGCTTCGCAGAGGTCGAGCCATCCCCGACGCCGTCCCCGGAGATAGTCGCCACCCCCAAGCCCGCCGCCGGGCGTCCCGCGCTCGACGACGCCGACATCGTCGTCGCCGGCGGCCGCGGCATCGGCTCCCGCGCCGCGTTCGCGGTCCTGGCCGAGGTCGCCGACGTCCTCGGGGCGGCGGTCGCCGGCTCGCACACCGCCGCCGAACTCGGGTGGGTGCCGCGCGAGGCGCACATCGGCCTCACCGGCAAGACCGTGCAGCCGGGCCTCTACATCGCCTGCGGAGTGTCCGGGTCAGTGCGGCACCGCGCCGGCATGCAGGGAGCGAAGACCGTGGTGGCGATCGGCGACGACGCCGCGGCTCCGATCTTCACGATGGCCGACCTCGGGGTGGTCGGCGACGCCCAGGCGATCCTGCCCGCGCTGCTCGCGGAGCTTCGGGCTCGGAAAGCACAGCTCAGCGCCCGCAAAGCGGAAGACCGCAAGTTCCGTTAGTCCCCTCGCGAACGGAGGCCCCCGTGGCTGTACGACTCATCATCGGCGCGGCGATCACGCTCACGGCGTTCGCGCTGGCCGGACGCCGGGTGCTGATGCTCTACAGCCTGGGCCGGACGATGCAGCCGGTGGAGCCCGGACGCGCCGACCGGCCGGGGGTGCGGCTGTGGGCCGTGACCACCGAAGTGCTCGGCCAGCGCAAGCTCCTGAAATGGTCCGGTCCGGGCCTGGCGCACTTCGCCGTGTTCTGGGGCTTCTTGATCCTCGGTGCCACTATTGTCGAGGGCTTCGGCGCGCTGTTCGATCGGGACTTCCACATACCGTTGATCGGTACTGACGCTTGGCTCGGTTTCTTGGAGGACTTCTTCATTTGCGCGGTCCTCGCCGGCCTGGCCGCGTTCGCGGTGATCCGGCTACGACAGGACCCTGAGAAGCGCGGGCGCCGGTCGCGGTTCTTCGGCTCGCACACCACCGCCGCGTGGGTCGTGCTGGTCATGATCTTCAACGTGATGTGGACGCTGCTGCTCTACCGTGGCGCGCAGATCAACACCGGCAACTTCCCGTTCCCGCACGGCGCGTTCGCCAGCCAGGCCGCCGGTCACGTGCTGCACGGTGCCGGCCGGACCGGCAACGATGTGTTGGAGACTGTCGGCGTTCTCGGGTCGCTGGGTGTGGTGCTCGCTTTTCTGGTGCTGGTGGTGCACTCCAAGCATCTGCACATCTTCCTGGCGCCGTTCAACGTGGCCTTCTCCCGTCGGCCACGGGCGCTTGGCGCGTTGCTGCCGGTTTACTCCGGCGGGCAGAAGGTCGACTTCGAGGATCCGGGCGAGGACGACAAGATCGGCCGCGGCGCGGTTGAGGACTTCACGTGGAAGGGGCTGCTGGATTTCGCGACCTGCACCGAGTGCGGGCGCTGCCAGTCGCAGTGCCCGGCGTGGAACACCGAGAAGCCGCTGAGCCCGAAGCTGCTCATTATGGCGCTGCGTGACCATGCCCTGGCCAAGGCGCCGTATCTGCTGGCTGGCAGTGAGGAGGCCAAGGCGGCGCTCGCAGAGAACGCCGGCGCGCTTCGCGCCGCCCCTGACAGCACAGCGGCGAGTGCGGTCGACGTTTTCCAGGAGGCGCAGCGGCCGCTGGTCGGTGGTGCGGATGTCAACGGGGTCATCGATCCCGACGTGCTGTGGTCCTGCGTCACCTGCGGTGCCTGCGTCGAGCAGTGCCCGGTGGATATCGAGCACGTGGATCACATCGTCGATATGCGCCGCTACCAGGTGCTGATCGAGGCCGAGTTCCCGCGTGAGGCCGGCACGATGCTCCGCAACCTGGAGAAGAACGGCGACCCGTGGGGTCGCGGTGCCAAGGCGCGCCTGGAGTGGACCGCGGGCCTGCCGTTCGAGGTGCGGGTCCTGGGTGCGGGAGGCGAGGACCGGCTTCCGGACGATGTCGAGTACTTGTTCTGGGTCGGCTGCGCTGGATCGCTGGACGACAATGCGAAGAGGACCTCCCGGAATGTCGCGGAGCTGCTGCACGAGTCCGGGGTGGAGTTCATGGTTCTGGGCTCGGGGGAGACGTGCACCGGCGACCCGGCCCGCCGCCTCGGCCAGGAGTTCCTGTTCCATGAGCTGGCGACGCAGAACGTGGAGACGCTGAACGCCGCCGGGGCCAAGAAGATCGTGGTCACCTGCGCGCACTGCTTCAACACCCTGGGCAACGAGTACCCGCAGCTCGGGGGCCACTACGAGGTGGTGCACCACACCGAGCTGCTGGCCCGGCTGATCAAGGACGGCCGGATCAAGCCGGCCGCCGAGGTGGACGTGGCCGTCACCTACCACGACCCCTGCTACCTGGGCCGGCACAACCGGGTCTTCGACGCTCCGCGCGATCTGCTGGGTGCGGTGCCCGGGGTGAGGCTGACCGAGATGCCGCGCAACCGCGAGAAGTCGTTCTGCTGCGGCGCCGGCGGGGCGCGGATGTGGATGGAGGAGACGATCGGTACGCGGATCAATGAGACGCGTACCGACGAGGCGCTGGGTACCTCGCCGGAGCTGGTGACGGCGGCTTGTCCTTACTGCATCGTGATGCTGACCGATGGGGTGGCGTCGCGGAAGCAGCAGGGGAAGGCGGATGAGGGGGTGCGGGTTGCGGATGTGTCGGAGGTGCTGCTGCGGTCGGTGCGGGGGGCTGGGGATAAGGCTGGCTCAGCTGCTGGACCGGCCGCTGTCTCGGCCGACGCCGGCCCGACTGACGCCGGCCCGACCGACGCGGCCCCGGCTCCGGGCGCGGAAGCCTCCGGCGAGGCTACGACGCCATGACGTCCCGCAGCACGCTGATCAGCGCGTCGGGCCGTTCCTCGATCGGCAACAGGTCGACGTAGTAGGTCCGGATGCCCAGCGTGGACCCGCCGCCGTCGGCCGCGTGGTCGCCGATCATGACCGCCGACGCCGGGTCCACGCCGAGTTCGTCGCAGGCCAGCTGGAAGATCGCGGGGTCGGGCTTGATCAGCCCGACCTCGAAGCTGAGCACCACCGCGTCCAGCAGCTCCAGCAAGCCGGAGTGCTTCAAGTGCGGGCGGATGTCGAAGGAGATGTTGCTGATCAGCGCGGTCGCCAGTCCGCGGTCCTTGGCCTCGCGGAGGGTCTCCAGCGCGTCCGGATAGGGCAGCCATGCCTCGGCGGAGTTGCCGCGGTCGTACAGCGGCTCCACCAGCTCCGGCCACGGCCATCCCGACTCCCGTATCAGGCCGGTGTAGCAGGTGCGGTGGTGCGGTGCGTCCAGGTCGCGGCTGGCGTAGGTCTCGGCGAGATGGTCCGGGATGTACGTCGGGTAGGCACCGTACCAGGCCCCGGCCTCGATCAGGGCCCGTGCGCGCTCCGCGACCGTCGGGTCGTCCAGGGCCAGGCCGGCCGCGTCGGTGACGGCGCGGACCCACCGCTCCGCGGGTTCGATGCGCATCAGGGTGCCGGAGAAGTCGAAGAGCATTGCCTGGGGTTGGTCCATGGGTCTGACTGTAGAGGACTCCTTACTGGGGGTTTGGGGGGTGTGTGGGGGAGGTCATGGTGCTGGCTGCGGTTGGGCTGTGGCTACAGGCTATTTTTACGAAGCGCGGGTGGATGCGGCCTCGGGGTTCGTGGTGGAGGGTCTGTTCTTCGGCTGGCGGTCGTCGTGTGCACG
>JABFWL010000720.1 GCA_013362315.1 Catenulispora sp.
CAGCCTTCCCCGCACCAGCCTTCCCCGCCGCAGCCGCAGCCGCAGCAGCCGTGGGCCCAGCAGCCGGGCGCCGTGCCCTACCAAACCCCTTACATCCCTCAGCAGTTCCCAGCTCAGCAGCCGCAGCAGCCGCGCCTCGGCGAGTACACGGGCGTCTACCAGACCGCCGCCAACGCCTCCACCAGGATGCGAATAGGCCGCGACGCCGCCAACGACATCGTGCTGCACGACCTGCAGGTCTCGCGCTTCCACGCCGAGCTGCGCCTGCGCGGCGACGGCCGCGGCTTCGAGATCGTCGACCTGCGCAGCCACAACGGCACGTTCGTCAACGGCAACCGGATCAGCCGGTCCGAGGTGCACGAAGGCGCGGTCATCGCCATCGGCCGGCACCTGCTGCGGCTGCACAACGGCCAGCTGGAAGAGTTCGTCGACACCGGTTCGGTGACGTTCTCCGCCGCGAACCTGTCGGTGCTAGCCGGTCAGAAGGTTCTTCTGGACGACGTGAGCTTCGCCCTAGAAGGTGGCGACTTCCTGGCCGTGCTCGGCCCTACTGGCGCCGGCAAGTCCACTCTTATGAAAGCCCTGACCGGTAACCGCCCCGCCGACCGGGGCGCGGTCCTCTATAACGGCCGCGATCTCTATGCGAACTACGCAGAGCTGCGCAACCGTGTCGGCTACGTCCCTCAGGACGACATCCTCCATCCACAGCTCAAGGTCCGCGACGCCCTGCGCTACGCCGCACGGCTGCGCTTCCCCCCGGACACCGCGGCGGCGGAGCGCGACCACCGCGTCGAGGAAGTCATGGCCGAGCTCGGCCTGAGCGAGCGCGCGGGCCTGGCCGTGGAGAAGCTGTCCGGCGGTCAGCGCAAGCGCACGTCAGTGGCGATCGAGCTGCTGACCCGGCCCTCGCTGCTGATCCTCGACGAGCCGACCTCCGGTCTGGACCCGGGCTACGAGAAGTCGGTGATGGACCTGCTGCGCAAGCTCGCCGACGGCGGCCGCACGGTGATCACGGTGACGCACAGCATCCAGAGCCTGGACCGCTGCGACCGGATCCTGTTCCTGGCGCCCGGCGGGCAGACCGCGTTCTTCGGTCCGCCGCCGGAGACTCTGCAGTTCTTCAGCCGCTCCACCTATGCCGAGGTGTTCCAAGACCTGGACCGCGCGGCGCCCGGTTTCGCCAAGAACGCCTTCACCGGCTCCCCGGCCGACCACCAGTACGTGCGGGCTCCGCTGGGCGCGCAGCTGAACAAGGCCAACAACGGCACGTTCGCCGCGGGCGCCGCGCAGCAGGCCGCGACCCCGGCTGCGAATCCGCACTGGGGCCACCAGCTCTCCACCCTGTTCCGGCGCTTCACCTCGGTGGTGATGGCCGACCGGCGCAATACCATGATGCTGTTCATGCAGGCGCCGATCCTGGGCCTGCTCATGCTGGCGGTGCTCGGCTCCAACGACCTGTCGGCGTCCAATCCGGTGGCCGCGAAGAAGGCCGGCTCGGTGCTGCTGGCGCTGGTCCTCGGCGCGACCTACCTCGGGGCGTCGAACTCGATCCGCGAGATCGTCAAGGAGAGGCCGATCCTCACCCGGGAGCGGGCGATCGGGTTGTCTCCGTCAGCGTATGTGCTGTCGAAGGTGTTGCTGCTCGGGTTGCTCACCGTCGCGCAGGCCGCGGTGCTGGTCTTCCTCGGCATCGTCCGCCAAGGCGGGCCGGGTCACGGCTCGGTGATGTCCTCCGGACAGTTCGAGCTGTTCGTCGGCGTGGCGCTGGCGGGTCTGGCCGCCATGGCCCTGGGCCTGCTGATCTCGGCGTTCGTCTCCAACGCCGACAAGGCCCTGACCATCCTGCCGGTGGTGCTGTTCGCCGAGTTCCTGTTCACCGGCTCGGCCTTCCCGGTGAACAAGACGCCGGGTCTGGCCCAGGTCAGCTACCTGGCCACGGCGAAGTGGGGCTACTCGGCGGCGGCGTCGACCGCCAACGCCGACGTGCTGCTGGGCACCGGATGCAACGACACCCTGCCCGCGACGCTGCCGGGGGCGCACTGCGACTCCACGCAGGCGCACAAGTCCGCGGTCTGGTTCGGCGACATCACGGCGCTCGGCGCGCTGAGCGTGGTCTGCGTCGCCGGAGCGTGGCTGGCGATCCGGCCGATCGGGCAGCCCAAACGGAAGTAGCGCGCGACACCTGTAATAGGCGGGGAACCCGCAGCAGTCAGGGAGCGCTACGCCGCCCCGACCGACGTCGCCCAGTATCCGGCGGCCCGCAGCGGCAGCTCCACGCGCACCGTCTTGCCGCCGCCGTCGGCGTCGGCCGGCACGGCGGTGCGCCCACCGGCCTCCGCGGTCAGGTCCCGGACCAGCTGCAGCCCCCAGCCGCCGCTGTCGTCGGGATGCGGGCTCAGCAGCGCCTTGGGCCGGTGCGGATGCCGGTCGTGCACGGCCACCGACAGCCAGCCGTACTCCAGCGCCAACGTCACCTCGGCTTGGCGGCACAGCAGCGCCGCGTGCTTGGCCGTGTTGGTGACCAGCTCGCTGATGATCACGATCGCCGAGTCGACGATCGGCTCGTCCAGGTCCAGTCCCCAGTCCACCAGGATCTCGCGCGCCACGCGCCGCGCGGCGGACGCCCCCTCGGACTTGGTGGGCACCGCGAAGGTGATCCGGTAGCCGCTCTTCGGCTCCCGCCCGACCCCGAGCACTTCCATCACCTCTCACGAATCTGGCGCGCCTCGTCCCGTATCGGAACGGCTCCCCCGCCGTCGGTACAGTTGCCATGCTGCCCGTGCCTTGGCAGTCATGCCCCCTGCACGGCAGATTCACTCCTGCGAATGCACGTTCATTTGGAGGCTGCTTTGAAGAGCGAGCAGGCGATAGCGGACCGCTTCGCCCTCGACGACCTGCTCACGGCCTATGCGGTGGCGATCGACACCGACCAGGTGACCGAACTCACACGGTTGGCCACCGAGGACGCGGTGTTCGACTACCAGTCCAGCGGAGGCCCGCGCGGCTCGGTGGCCGAGGCGCAGCAGTGGCTGCAGAGCGCGCTGGAGCAGGTTCCGGTGCGGGCGCACCTGATCGTGAACCGGCGCTTCGACATCCACGAGGACAGCGCCTGTGTGGAGGCGCACTTCTTCAACCCGATGTCGGTGAAGGTCCCGGGGCAGAAGAACGAGGTCTGGAACCCCGGCGGCGGTTACTACTTCGTCGGGTTCCGGCGCACCGGGAAGGGCTGGCGGATCTCAGAGCTCGTCATGCTGCAGACCTGGAGGGTCGCCGTCGGCGTGCACGCGGCCGGCGGATCGGGCGGGCACCGCGGCCCCTGACCGGGACCCGGAGGAGGCGCCGGGCCGGCCCTGGCCCAAGGTCGGGACCGGCCGGCCGGCGTCAGCCTGGCGCGTCCTCCGGACAGTCAGAGTCGTGCGGCCGGGAGATCGGCGCCCGCGCCGCTTTCCCCCCGTGCCAACACCGCCGAGTGCACGAAGGCGGCGACGATCATCGAGGTGCCGGCGATGGAGGCGACCCAGTCCGGCACGTCCTTGCCGATCTCCACCAGCAGCAGCACTGCGAGGATGCCGATCGAGTAGTACGCGCCGTGCTCAAGGTAGACGTACTTGTCCAGCGCCTTCTTGCGGACCAGGAACACCGTCAGGCTGCGGACGTAGGCGGCGCCGATGCCCAGGCCGATGGTGAACAGCGCGATGTCCACGGTGACCGAGAAGCCGCCCATGACGCTGTCGAAGGAGAACGAGGCGTCCAGGACTTCCAGGTAGAGGAACAGCATCAGCGCTTGCCGCCCCTGCGGCGGCTGATCGCTGCCGACCTCGGCCAGGCTCTCGCTCTTGTCGGCGGCGCTGTCCGACAGCCGTTTGATCGTGAAGTAGGTGACGAGTCCGATCACGCCGGCGGCCGGCACCCCGAGCGGGTGGTCATGGCCGAAGGTCAGGCCGGCCACCAGCAGGAACAGCACCACCCCGACGACCTGGAACACCTCCAGCGCCAGCGGCTTGAAGCGCTCGCCGAGCGCGGCCAGCCGGCGCTCGATGAACGGCAGCCAGATCTGGTCGTGGTCGCTGAGGAAGAAGTCCATGAAGATCATCAGCAGGAAGACCCCGCCGAACGCGGCGATCAGCGGCTGGACGTTCAAGATCTCGTGGGAGTAGCCGTTCGGGTCCTTGACCGACGCGCTGAGCACATGGAAGGGGTTCTGTCTGGTGGCCGCGACCAGGACCACCAGCGGGATCAGCAGCCGCATGCCGAACACGGCGATCAGGATGCCCACGGTCAGGAACAGCCGCTGCCAGCGCTCGTCGAAGCGGCGCAGCACCGTCGCGTTCACCACCGCATTGTCGAAGGACAGGGCGACTTCCAGCACCGCCAGCATGGCTACGACGGTCGCCGAGCGGATGCCGCCAAGCCACAGAGCGAACACCAAGCCCAACAGGGTGGCCGCATAGGCCAGCCCGAAGTCCCGTCCGCGCATGTCACGGCCCTTTCTGCCAAGCACGCAGCCGTCCGGGACGCCGGAAGCCGACCGCGCCGTAGTGATCGGGCCGCCTGTCGCGTACCCACCGTCTCTGGTACTTAGGATGCCCTATTCAGTCTTCTAATACACGGCCGGGGTAGGAGAAAGAGGGGCTTCGCAGTCGGGCTCGCGCCCCGTAACTTGTCGCCAAAGGTATGCCCGCGCGTTACCGTTCGTTCCAAGCTCAGCGCGAAGCTGATCGGCGTCGCCGGGCTCTACGGGGCGATCGGCGTCCCGTATCAGGGCATGTGGTCTAAGGGGTTTGGGATTGGCTGCACTGGACGGGGCGTTGGAAAGCGCCGACGCGGTGCCCGGCACCGCACCGGAGGGCCGGCGGCGACCACGATCTGCGTTGCTCAGCCGGGATCACGGACTGGCCTGGTTGTTCTTGCTGCCGTCACTGGCGGTGTTCGCGGTGTTCATCCTGTATCCGCTGGTCGAGTCCTTCGTGTTAAGCACCCACGGGTCGGATATCTTCGGTAACTCCTCGCGCTACGTCGGGTTCAAACACTTCCGCGACCTGTTCTCCGACTCGGACTTCTACAAGGTCCTGGGCACCACGGCGATGTTCACTGTCCTCACAGTGCTGCCCGGCGTGCTCGGAGCGCTGGTGCTGGTGCTGCTGATGGAGTCCCGGATCCGCGGTATCAGGATCTTCCGGAGTGCGTTCGCCTTGCCGTTCGCCTTCTCCGCGGCCAGTGCTTCGGTGATCTTCGCAGTCATCTACAACCCGGCGGTCGGGATCGCGAACGGGATGCTGGCACACGTCGGCGCCAAGCCGGTGGGGTGGCTGACCGACCCGAAGTGGGTGCTGCTGTCCGTCGTGGTCGTGCAGATCTGGCTCACCCTCGGTTACAACGTGCTCGTCCTGTCCGCCGGAGTCGCGGCGATCCCGGCCGACATCGTGGAGGCCGCGCGGCTGGACGGCGCCAAGGGATGGCGGCTGCATCTCTCGGTGATCGTGCCGCTGCTGTCGCCGCAGCTCTTCTTCCTCACCGTGGTCTCCACCATCAACTCGCTGCAGGCGTTCACGGCCATCCGGGTCCTGGCGCCGGAGGGCGGTCCCGGCGGCAAGGCGATGACGCTGGTGTACGCGATCTACAACAAGGGCTTCGAGAACGGCAACAGCGACCTGGGCACGGCCAGCGCCTACGCCATCGTGCTGCTGTTCATCGTGCTGATCCTCACCGCGATCCAGTTCGGGGTGCTGGAGCGGAAGGTGTTCTACCGGTGAGCGCGACCGCCCGGGACCGGCTGGCGAAGGTCCTCGTCTACCTGGTGCTGATCGCCGCGGCGCTGGCCGTGGTGTTCCCGGTGTACTACGCGCTGGCCGGCAGCGTGATGCCGACCCGCGACCTGACCAAGGCGCCGCCGGCGCTGGTGCCCTCCGGGCTGCATCCGGGCAACTTCGCCGACGTCTTCGACGCCGTGCCGCTGGGCCACCAGTACCTGAACAGCGTGGTCGTCGCCGGGATCATCACGGTGGCGCAGGTGGTGACCTCGCTGCTGGCCGCCTACGCCTTCGTCTTCCTGCCGCTGAAGTGGCGCGGCGCGGTGTTCGGGCTGTTCCTGGCCACGCTGATGATCCCCTGGGAGGCGATCATCATCCCGAACTACAAGACGATCGCCAACGCGCACCTGGCGAACACGTACTTCGCCCTGGTGCTGCCGTTCCTGGCCTCGGCGTTCGGGACGTTCATGCTGCGGCAGGCCTTCCTGCAGTTCCCGATGGAGCTGCGGGACGCCGCGCGGATCGACGGCTCGGGACATCTGCGCTTCCTGTGGCGGATCGTGGTGCCGGTCTCCCGGCCGACGATCGCGGCGATCGCCGTGTACTCGTTCCTGTCCGCCTGGAACCAGTACTTCTGGCCGCTGCTGGTCACCGACAAGCCCAAGATGCAGACCTTGCAGCTGGGCATGTCGCAACTGAACAACTCCGAGTCCGCCGATCCGCGGCTGATCCTGGCCGGAGTGGCGCTGTCGGTGCTGCCGACGCTCCTGCTGGTGATCTTCGGGCAGAAGTTCATCGTCAAGGGTCTGACCAGCGGAGCGGTCAAGTAGGACCGCGCTACGTCAATTCACAAAGTAGAACCGCGCTACTTCACTTCACAAAGTAGAACCGCTCTACTTCACTTCACAGGAGAGAGAAACTCAATGGGGAGAACGCTCCACGGCCGTTCCCTGCGCGCGGCCGCCGGACTGCTGGCGGCGGGCGTCGCCCTGACGGCGTGCAGTTCGTCGTCGTCAAAGGGCGGCTCGTCCGGCGGCTCCGGCTCGGTGCCCGGCGCCGACGCCCTGGACAAGGCCTCCGGCGTGGTCAACCTGACCTTCTGGCACAGCATGAAGGACACCAACCAGAAGGCGGTCACCGCCCTGGTCACCGCCTTCAACGCCGCACATCAGGGCAAGATCCACGTCACGGACACCTACGAGGGCACCTACGACGACGCGATCGCCAAGTACAAGACCTCGGTGAGCACCCACACCACGCCGTCGATCATGCAGACCTACGACGTCGGCACCCGGTTCATGGTGGACTCCAAGCAGACCATCCCGGTCGCCGACCTGGCGGCCAAGGACGGCTACTCCCTGGCCGACCTGCAGCCGAACATCGTGAACTACTACTCCATCGGCGGCAAGCTGCAGTCGATGCCGTTCAACTCCTCGATGCCGCTGCTGTACATCAACGTCGAGGCGTTCAAGAAGGCCGGGCTGGACCCCGCCAACCCGCCGAAAACCCTGGACGAGCTCGCCGACGCCGCCAAGAAGCTCACGGTCAAGGACGCGGGCGGGACCACCACCCAGTACGGCTTCGGCGCGGCCGACTACGGGTGGTTCGTCGAGCAGCTGACCGCCGAATCCGGCGCGCCGTATTGCGACAACGACAACGGCCGCTCGGCCCGCGCGACCAAGCTGAACCTGGAGTCCGGGGCGCCGCTGGCCTACACCAAGTGGTGGGCCGACCTGGTGAAGGGCGGCTACGCGGCCAACACCGGCCGCCCGACCGCCGACGCTCAGGCCGCGTTCAAGGCCGGCAAGGTCGCGATGAACCTGGAGTCCACCGGCGTCCTCGGCGGCTACGTCGACGCCGGCTCGAAGGCCGCCTCGCCGTTCACCGTGGCGACCGCGCCGTTCCCCAAGAGCTCGGCCTCCGACACCGGCGGCCCGGTGATCGGCGGCGCCTCCCTGTGGATCGACCGCGCCGGCCACTCCGACGCCGAGGTCCGCGCCGCCTGGGAGTTCGCCAAGTTCGCCGCCTCCGCACCCCAACAGGCAGCCTGGCACCAGGCCACGGGCTACTTCCCGGTGAGCGTCGCGGCCCTGCAGGACCCTTCGGACGTCGCTTACCGGCAGCAGCACCCGCAGTTCCAGACCGCGATCGACGAGCTGACCGCCACGAAGCCGAGCACCGCCACCGCCGGCTGCCTCCTGGGCGTGATGCCCCAGGCCCGCGCCGACCTGGAACAGGCCATGCTCAACGTCGCGACCACGGGCACGACACCCGAAGCGGCGCTGTCGGACGCTTCATCGAAGATCGTCAAGCTGATCAGCGACTACAACTCCGCAGTCAGCTAACCTGCCCGCAACCCACAGGAAGCGCAGTCATAGGATGGCTGCGCTTCCTTCCTTTTCGGACAGAACCGCCCACGGAGCAGAGGACCCATGGTGACAGCTTTGACCACGGTGCCGATGCCCACTCCCCTGACCGGTTCAGCGGTGGCGGCGCAGTGGCGGTGGAACCCCTACGTGATCGTGGCCCTGCTGGCGATCGCGGCCTGCTACCTCGTCGCGACCACCCGGGTACGGGAGCACTGGCCGGTGAACCGCACAGTCGCCTTCCTCCTCGGCCTAGCCCTCTTCGGCTGGACGACGATGTCGTTCCTCGGGGTCTACCAGCAGGTCCTGTTCTGGCCCCGCGCCATCCAGATCATCACCCTGCTCATGGTGGTACCGCTGTTCCTGGCGCTCGGCGCCCCAGTCCGGCTGGCAGTGGAAGGCGGCCCCCGCTGGCTGGCAGCAGCGATCCACCGCCTACTGGCCACCAGGATCGCGGCCCTGCTGACCTTCCCGGCGATCGTGTCCCTGGTGTTCCTGGTAACGCCCTTCACGGTGTACTTCTCGCCGATCTACGAAGGCACGCTGCGCTCCCGCACCGCAGCCTGGGCCCTGAGCTTCGCCCTGACCGCCCTGGGCTTCTTCTACTACTGGACGCGCCTCCGGCTGGACCCGGTGCCGAAGGAGTACCCGCACCTGGTCTCGGTGTGGATCACCTTCGCCGAGGCGATCGCCGACGGTGCCCTCGGCCTGACCCTGATGATGGGCCACCACCTGGTCGCCGGCGACTGGTACAACGCCCTGAACCGCTCCTGGGGGCCCACCCCCAAACAGGACCAGGTCTGGGGCGGCGGCGCCCTCTGGCTGATCGGCGACCTCGCCGGCGTCCCCTTCATCGGAGCCCTCTGGCGCCGCATGTTCACCGAGGACCGCCAACGCGCCGCCGAGGTGGACGCGGAACTAGACGCCCAGGCACCCTTCACCCCCGCGTCTCCCACCCCCGACGAAGAGTCCCAGCGCTCCCGCCCCTGGTGGGAGACGGACCCGGTCCTCGGCCGCCGCTACGGCTTCCAGGAAGAGACCGACTAACCTCACCCATTCAGCCCCGTCCATTTACACGAGGCTGATCTACGCACCATGACGGATGTCCGCTTTATCCCCATCCAGGAGACTTGTCACACCGCCGGTACCACAGCGACACCCCGTCGCCGGCCTGGACGGTCCACACCTGGAGGACACCCATGAACTTCCGCAAGACCCTGACACAGCAGCCCTCGACCTGCCCGCACCCCCGCCGCCGCTCCGCAGCAGCAGTCGCCACAGCCACCGCCGCCCTGCTCCTGACCCCCGCAACGGCCTTCGCGAGCAGCAGCGGCACCTCGCACCACCCGACCGCGGGCACCACAAGCCACGGCCACAGCCACACGACAACCAGTCACACCCACCGCAAGGCCGGCAAGCTGGGCCGCAACCCCGAGCACCGGAAGAGCCGCCAGACCGGCCACCCGGCACACCAGACACACCACAGCCTGTCCGGCACGGACGCCACCCCGGACTCGCCCACCGACCCGAAGTCGCCGAACTCCAGGACCCACAAGACGCCGGCGAGGACCGCCCCCAAGAAGCCCGAGTCCGGCCCGGCGGCAACGGCCACGAAGCTCTCCCTGCCCAAGAACCCAACCTCCACCCGCCCCGTAACCCTCGCCGCCCACGTCTCTCCCACCCACCGCACCCCCGGCGCCCCCAAGGAAACCGGAACCATCGACTTCACCGTCGACGGCGCCTCCTCCGGCCCCATCCCCCTGACCAACAACCGCGCCTCCGTAAAGGTCAAACTCTCCCCCGGCAAGCACACCGCCTCCGCCAAATACAGCGGCGACCCCAGCCACTCCCCCAGCAACTCCACCCCGCAGAACTTCACGGTGAGCTGACCAGCCCAGCGGACGGCCGGCACAACGCCCAGGCCCGCCGGCCGTCCGCTCCCCCAGCCGCCAACCGACGCCCACGGACCGGCAGCCGCGCGCCTCACTGCACCCACCGCCACGCCCCGCCACCCGACCGACAGCGGGCCGCCGAACGCCCCCACCGCCACGGTGCGGCGTCGCGCAGCCGCCAGCCGACCACCCGACGCCCACACACCCACTCGCCACCGCCAGCCGACCGCCCGACGCCCCGCCCCCGCCTCCCGAAGTCCCTCCCAGGCGCCGCCTCGGCCCCTGACGGCCGATCGCCGACCGACGGCCGAAGGCTCCTGACCGCCGCCTCGGCTACGAGACGGCGCACCTCGCCCGGTGTTCGGTTTGCTCCCCTCGGTCACGTCGGCAGGGCTCGTCCTACAGTGCCGGACCTGGGGCGTCAAGTTCACGCCTGTACGAAACCGCAGGCAGAAGGGCTAGACCGCAGCGGCGTGGACTTGACGCCCCAGGGCCGGCGCTGTACCGCTTGCGGCTGACGACGGGACCGAGACCGAGGGGAGCAAACCGCAGCCACCTCACAAACCGCCGGCGCCGCGCCTCACCAGACCCCCCGATGGACTCGCGCATGTTCCCCGAGGGAACCGAGGCCCCCGCGGGAGGCGCCGGCCTTTCATCAAGCCTTTGACTTAGGCCTTCCGCCCAAAACCTAGCCACCCCACACTCCCAGCCGCCGCCTGCCGAGCCGCATCCGTGGCAGAGCAAAGGTTCCCGCCATCCCAACCAGAACAGCAGCCGCCGACGTAGCCTCCGCGATCACCATATCCGCGCCCCGCGAGAACGCCGCCGAATCTGTCGTCGGCCCGCCGTCCCCGTATAAACAAGCGAACAGTCCCCGACCCCTAAACGCAACGCCGCAGCAGTGGCCCCGGAATCCGCGCAGTGGTCCGGACGCTCTGGCTGACGTACACCGCATCGAGCCGCTCAATCGGCATCAGTGCAAGCTGGCGCCGTCACTACCATTGAACGCCCACGCCAACGCCCACAAACCCAAACGCGAATCCATCGCCGACGCCGCTCCCACCCCCAAACCCTCGGCTTCCTCCACCTCGTCTCCAACGACGACCCCACCTGCGGCACCCTGATCGACAACCCCCATGTCACGCTCTCGCGCCAACGCACCGGTATCGGCCGCAGGCTGCTGACTCTCGCCGCCGAGGAGGTGGTGAACCAGGCCACGCGTCCCGGCCTCTACCTCTGGATCCTGAAGCAGAACAGCTCCGCGCAGAGCTTCCACCAGGCCATGGGTGGCGCGATCGTCGAGAAGGCGGCCATGTCGAACACCGGCGGGGTGCCGGGACGGCTCGTCGGCGTGCCGACGAAGCTCCGCTGCGCCTGGCGCGATGAGGCAGCGGTCAGCGACGTGGCGCGTACATGATCACCGCCATGCCGGCCAGGCAGATGGCGGCCCCGAGGAGGTCGAACCGGTCCGGTCGGTAGCCGTCCGCGAAGAACGCCCAGAGCAAGGAGCCCGCAACGAACACTCCGCCATACGCCGCCAGCACGCGCCCGAACTCGCCGGACGACTGGAGCGTGGCCACGAACCCGTAGAGCGCCAGGCTTGCCGCACCGCCCACCGTCCACGCCCAGCCCCGGTGCTCGCGCACGCCCTGCCAGATCAGCCAGGCGCCGCCGATCTCCAGCACAGCCGCCAACACGAACAAGGCGACTGACCGCGCCACCACCATGGGCTTCGACCTCCCGACCGACCTCGACGAACCACGCCCACCAGCCCTACCGCCAGCCCTGCCGCCACGCCGACGACCAAGCCATCGTCAGACCCGAACCCAGGCTGCGCCCGACCGCCCGACCGCCGGCGCCACTCGCGCCGCACACCCACCAGCCCACCAGCCCACCCGCCAACCTACCGACCAAGCCACCGCCAGCCCGGCACCAAGCCCGCCTCCGACCGCCCGACTCACCGACTGCCCGACTGCCCGACTCACCGACCGCCCGACCCTCCAACCACCCAACCGCCACCACCCCCCCCCACCCACGCCCACCCCTCCTCCCGCCCCCATCCCCACCAGCAGCACCAGTCAAGAATCCGCAAAGATGTTCACTCGGCACGCCGCCCTTCTGAACTTGAGCCGCTATCGTGTGGCGGCAGTCCGACCCTGCGCATGTCAGGGGCTGCGGCTGACCCCCAGCAACACCGACCCACGGAGTGCCGATGGCCGCAAGCAGCCGACGATCGAGGTCTGGGCAAGCTGGCAGCGATGGCGGATCCGGGCGCGGCGCCGGGGCCGATGCCGGCCGCGACTCCAACCGTGCCGCCAGCCGCAGCGGCCGCGGCAGCAGCCGCGCCACAGCTCAAAGCCACAGTGTCGGCCACGGCCACGGCCACAGCCATGGCCACGGCCCGGCAACCCCCGCCTCCACACGCCTGCGCACCATCATCACCGCCCTGCTACTACCGGTAGCAGCAGCCGCAGTTGCCGGCCTGGCCTTGCTGTGGCCGCACAATCCGGACACGTCGAAGCTGCCGAAGCAGGTGTGGGTACACGGCACGGTCACCGCGTCGAAGCTGCTGACCGGTGCGCCGGACGGTTCGGCTCCGGCCGGGCAGTCCGGCCAGCCCAATCAACCCTCCCAACCCAACCAAGGCTCCCCCGCCAGCCAAGGCAACCAACTCACCATCCAGATCACCGACGGCCCGACAAAGGGCGCTTCTGTCACCCTCACCGTCGGCGCGGATGCGGCAAGCCCCAAGTACACCGTCGGTGACAACCTCGTCCTCACCTACAACCCCGTGGCGCCGCCGAACTCGCCGCCGGAGGCGGTCTACGACGTCAAGGACTTCCAGCGCGGGCCGCCGCTGATGAGCCTCGCGATCGCGTTCGCGCTGTTCGTCGTGGTGGTGGGGCGGTGGCGCGGGGTCGGGGCGATCGCGGCGTTGGCGCTGTCGTTCGGGGTGCTGGTGAAGTTCACGCTGCCCGCGATCCTCGCCGGGGAGAACTCGATCGAGGTGGCGGCGGTGACCGCCGGGGTCATCCTGTTCGCCGCCATGTACGCAACACACGGCATCTCGGTGCGGACCTCGGTCGCCGTGCTCGGGACCGCCTTCAGCCTGGCGCTGATCGGCGCTTTGGGTGAGGTCAGTACCAAGCTCGCGCATCTGACCGGGCTCGGGGACGACAACGCCGGAGCGGTGGCCGGTTTCTTCGGCAAGGTCGACATCCAGGGTCTGCTGCTGGCCGGCATCATCATCGGCGCGTTAGGGGTCCTGAACGACGTCACCGCCACCCAGGTCTCGTCGGTCTGGGAGCTGAAGGCCGCCGATCCGTCGTTGGGCGCCGGCCAACTGTTCAAGGCCGGCATGCGCATCGGGCGCGACCACATCGGATCGACCGTCAACACCCTGGTCCTGGCCTACGCCGGCGGCGCCCTGCCGCTGTTCGTCCTGATGACCACCTCCAGCCAGGGCTGGGCCGGGGCGGCCGGAGCCGAAGTGGTCGCCGAGGAGATCGTACGGACCCTGGTCGGGTCGATCGGGCTGGCCGCGGCGGTGCCGATCACCACCGCGCTCGCGGCGTACTTCGCGGCTGGTGAAGGCAGCCAGGACGCCGAATCCTCCGCGCTGTCCTACACCGACCTGCGGGAGCGACGCGCCCGCCGCTCAGCGATCGACGACCTCAACGACGACTCCCCTGTCACCGACGACACCCTCGCCGGCGCCCGGCTCGGCCGGAACACCGCCCCCCGCACCACCCCGGTACCGCGCATGCCGGAGAGCCGCCGCAGCGGCGAATGGAACGTGGACGGCACCCGCGCCGGAACCGGAACGGCCAGCCCGAACGGAACGGCTGGCACGAGCAGCCCTGGCACTAGCACCGGTGCCGCTCCCTACCGAGACCCCCGCCACACAGCGCCCCGTCCCATGCCCTACCCCGCTCCCCCACCGCAACAGCCCGTCGACCCCTACGGCCAGAGCCCCTACGGATCCTCCGATCCCTTCGAGAACCCGCAGTACTACCAGTAGTAGCGAGCTGGGCGCGGGTAAAGACCCGCGCCCAGCTCCTCACGCCTCACGCATCACCAACTGCTATGCAGCGGCTTCCCCTCGGCGTACCCAGCAGCGCTCTGCACGCCGACCACAGCCCGCTCATGGAACTGCTCCAGATCCTTCGCCCCCGCATAAGTGCACGAGCTCCGCACCCCGGCCGTGATCACGTCGATCAAGTCCTCCACCCCCGGCCGCTCCCGGTCCAGGTACATCCGCGACGTGGAGATCCCCTCCTCGAACAGCGCCTTCCGGGCCCGGTCGAACGCCGAATCCTCCGCCGTGCGCAGTTTCACCGCGCGCGCCGAGGCCATCCCGAAGTTCTCCTTGTACAGCCGCCCGTCGCCGTCGCGCACCGCGTCGCCCGGTGACTCGTACGTCCCGGCGAACCAGGACCCGATCATCACGTTCGACGCGCCCGCCGCCAGCGCCAGCGCCACGTCCCGCGGGTGCCGGACACCGCCATCCGCCCACACGTGCTTGCCGAGCCGCCGCGCCTCCGCAGCGCACTCATACACAGCCGAGAACTGCGGCCGGCCGACGCCGGTCATCATGCGCGTGGTGCACATCGCGCCGGGGCCGACCCCGACCTTCACGATGTCGGCGCCGGCCTCGATCAGGTCGCGGGTCCCCTCCGGCGAGACCACGTTGCCCGCCACCAGCGGCACGCCCGGGTTGAGGGCGCGCACCGCCGCCAGAGCCTCGAACATCTTGTCCTGGTGGCCGTGGGCGGTGTCGATGACCAGGACGTCGGCCCCGGCGCCGAGCAGTTCCTTGGCGCGGGCGGCGACGTCGCCGTTGATGCCGATGGCAGCGCCGACGCGCAGCCGGCCGCGGGCGTCCAGGGCCGGCGTGTACAGCGCCGAGCGCAGGGCGCCCTTGCGGGTCCATAGTCCTGCGAGCTTGCCCGTCGCGTCGACCACCGGGGCCAGCCGGTGGCGGCCGTCCAGGGCCTCGAACGCCTCCTTGGCGCCGGTGCCCTCCGGGATGGTCAGCAGGTCCCGGGACATGATGTCGGCGAGGTTGGTGAACCGGTCGACGCCGGCGCAGTCGGCCTCGGTGACGATGCCGACCGGCCGGTCGTCGCGATCGACCACGACCAGGGCGCCGTGGGCGCGCTTGGGCAGCAGCGCCAGCGCCTCGCCGACGGTGCTGTGCGGGCCGAGCTTGATCGCGGTGTCGTGGACCGGGCTGCGGTCCTTGACCCAGCCGATCACCTCGGCGACCACGTCGAGCGGGATGTCCTGGGGGATCACGGCGAGGCCGCCGCGGCGGGCCACGGTCTCGGCCATCCGGCGGCCGGCGACGGCGGTCATGTTGGCGACCACGAGCGGGACGGTGGTGCCGGTCCCGTCGGAGCTGCCGAGGTCCACCGCGAGGCGGGAGCCGACCTGGGACTGGCTCGGGACCATGAAGACGTCGTCGTACGTCAGGTCGTACGGCGGGGAGTACTCATTCAGAAAGCGCACGTAGTAAGACTGTATCAAAACGGGCGCGAGCGCCTTCCCGGCTGCCGGAAGGAGCCGTCAGCCGAGAGAAGCGCTCGTCGCGGGGTCTGGTGTCAGTACCACCGGTCAATACAGCACCGCTCAGTAGACCACCACGGTGTCCCCAACCCGGGTGTCCGCGAACAGCCGCTCGACGGCGGCCCGGTCGCGGACGTTCACGCAGCCGTGCGAGTGGTGCGCATAGCCGTAGGTCGCGAAGTCGATGGAGAAGTGCACGGCCTCACCGCCGCTGAAGAACATCGCGTCCGGCATCGGCGTGTGGTAGATCGTCGAGACGCAGTCCTTCATCTTCATGTAGATGTCGAACTTGCCCTTGCGCGTCGGGTTGTTCTCGTCGCCGAAGCGCACGTCCATGCCGTACTGCGGCTTGCCGTCGACGACCCACAGCAGGGTGCGGGTGCTCATGTCGATGCAGACCACGCGGCCGGTCATGCAGCGCGGGTCGAGCGCGCCGGGAGTGTTGTGGCCGTACGGCACGCCGGACAGCCAGCCGTCGCCCCCGGCGGGCTTGGGCGCCGGCGGCTTGGCCGACGGCGGGTTCAGCTTCGGCGACGTGGTCTTCTTCGGCGCCGGCGGGGCGGTCGTGTCCGTCCCCACGGCGTTCACGTTGTTTCCCGGACTCGCCGGCGATCCGCCGGTGACGGCCGGCGTGATCGCCGTCGGGGTGCCCGGAGTGCTCGACGAAGTGGACGAGGTCGACGAGCTGGCCGGACTCGATGAACCAGACGAACCCGACGACCCGGCCGGGCTCGACGAACTCGACGCGGCCGGCGACGACGCGGACGTCGCCGTCGTGGTCTCCGTCCCGACGCCGGCAGCCGCCGGACCGACCGCGTCCGTCTTCTTCGCCGAGTCCGACCCCGACCCCGATCCGCAACCGGTCACGCCGATCGCCACCGCGCCGGCCACTGCGACCAGCATTCCGCCCTTGCCCGCCCCTGAAGTCCTCATGCCCCTATCGACGCCTGAGGGATCCGGTCCGTTGCGTCGGACCGGCCGGAAAAACCTACTTGTTACACAGCGCGGGAAACTCCTGATCGGGACGCGCTTACCAACCGGTAACAACACCCCGGCACGTACTAGAAGCGCTGTCGAATAGCGGCTACTCTACGCGCCATGGGCGCTGCGCTGGACTACGACGTGCTGGTCATCGGCTCGGGCTTCGGCGGGTCGGTGACCGCGCTGCGGCTCACCGAGAAGGGCTACCGAGTTGGAGTGCTGGAAGCCGGACGCCGGTTCGCCGACGGCGACTTCCCGAAGACCTCCTGGCGCCTGCGCTCCTTCCTGTGGGCCCCGAAGCTGGGTTGCAAGGGCATCCAGCGCATCCACCGCCTGAAGGACGTCGTGGTGCTGGCCGGAGCTGGCGTCGGCGGCGGCTCGCTGGTCTACGCGAACACCCTCTACGAGCCGCTGGACCCGTTCTACGACGACCCGCACTGGCGCGACGTCGCCGACTGGCGCGCGGAACTGGCGCCGTTCTACGACCAGGCCAAGCGAATGCTGGGCGTGGTGCAGAACCCGACGATGACCCCGGCGGACGTGCAGATGAAGGCGGTCGCCGAGGAGATGGGCGTCGGGGACACCTTCCACCTGACGCCGGTCGGAGTGTTCTTTGGCGGCGACGGTAATCAGCCCGGCACCGCGGTCGCCGACCCGTTCTTCGGCGGCGCCGGGCCAGAACGGAATCCGTGTTTGCAATGCGGCGCCTGTATGACCGGCTGTCGGCACAACGCCAAGAACACGTTGGTGAAGAACTACCTGTATCTGGCGGAGAAGCTCGGCGCC
>JABFWL010000105.1 GCA_013362315.1 Catenulispora sp.
GAGAACTCCGCCGGTCCGATCCTGGGCCGCGTCTCCTGGCAGGCCAACGCCGACCCCGGTCAGCCGCTGAGCACCGCCAACCCGCTCAACCTCGTCGAGCGCCTCGACGGCGCCGATCGCGTCGAGACCGCCATCCAGGTCTCGCACTGGTCCTGGGACGCCACCGGGCCGAACACGCCGGCCGGCCGCCAGGCCGACATGGCCGTCATCGCGCGGTCCGACGACTACGCCGACGCCCTCGCCGGGACGGCGCTCGCGCGCCAGCTCAAGGGTGGCACGGGCCCGCTGCTGCTGACCGAGACCGACTCCCTGGACCCGCGGACTCTCGCCGAGCTCAAGCGGACGCTCCGGCCCGGTGCCTTCGTCTATGTCCTCGGCCAGACCAAGGCGATCTCGGCGCACACGTTCGACCAGATCGCCGCCGCCGGGTTCCGGCCGACGCGGATCGGCGGCCGGGACCGGTTCGAGACGGCGGTCGACGTCGCCGAGACGATCGTGCCGACCTACACGCACGACCCGGTGACCATTCTGACCGCGACCGGCCTGAACTTCCCCGACGCGCTGGCGGCCGGCGCCGTCGCGGCTTCGCGGCCGAACACGGTCGTGGTGCTGACCGCCAACGACGCCATGCCCGATGCGACGCTCAACTTCCTCAACGCCGTGTCGCAGCGGACGGTGGTCGGCGTCGGCGGGCCGGGTTCGCGGGCGCTGCAGGCGGCGAAGATCCCGTCGGGCACGGTATCCGGGTCCGACCGGTTCGTGACCGCGCTGACGGTGGCGAAGACGTTCTTCGACGGTCCGCAGGTCGTGGGGATCGCGACCGGATACAAGTTCCCCGACGCGCTCGCCGGTGGCGTCCTGGCTGGATCGGTCGGCGGACCGCTGCTGCTGACCGGGCCGACCGCGCTGCCGACGGAGACCGCCGACTACCTGCGCAACGCCTCGGGGTCGGTGTCCGACGCCGTCATGTTCGGCGGTCCGGCGGTGCTGGACGAGGGGCTGAAGAACCAGGTCGGCGACTTGATCGGGCAGCCCGGTCAGTGGGTGTACCGCGACAACGACCCGACCGCGCACCAGGGTCCCCGGTAAAGCTTTCCGGTAAAGCTCTCCGGGTCGCGGTCAGCCGTGAGCGCAAGCCGCGACTGACAGACCTTCAGCAGACCGCCAGGGGGTTCGGTCACTCAACGTGACCGAGCCCCCTGTACGGCTATCCTGGACCGTCAGCAACGCCGTATCCCCGAGGAGATCCACTCCGTGGCCCGCATGCCCGACGGCCCGCCTCCGCCGCCGACCGTCCAGAAGCTCCGCATCCGCTATGCCAAGCGGGGGCGGCTGCGCTTCACCAGCCACCGTGACATTCAGCGGGCGTTCGAGCGGGCGTTGCGGCGGGCGCGGGTGCCGATGGCCTATTCCGCCGGCTTCACGCCGCATCCGAAGGTGTCGTGGGCCGGTGCCGCGCCCACCGGCGTGGCCAGCGAGGCCGAGTACGTCGAGATCGGCGTCACGCGGGCGTTGGACCCGGCCGAGCTCGCCGCCGCGCTGGACGGCTCGCTGCCGCCGGATCTGGACATCCTCGAAGTGGTCGAGGCGGCCACGCCGAACCTGATGGAGCGGCTGGAGGCCTCGGTCTGGGAGATCCGGCTGCCGGGGGTGGCGCCGGCGGCGGCCGCCCAGGCGGTCGAGGCGTTTTTGGCCGCCGGTGAAGTGCCGGTGGAGCGGATGACGAAGAACGGGGTCCGGACGTTCGACGCCCGGGCCGCGGTGGTCGCGATCGCCGCCGGAAACGGCGACGGCGCGGCCGCAAACGGCGACAGCCTCACTGCAGACACCAGCAGCTCCAGCGTTTCCGCAGGTGACAGCGTCGGCGGCGAGGGTGGCGGGCATGTGGACCGGCCCTGTGCGATACTGCGACTAGTCGTGCGGCACCTGACACCCGCCGTGCGGCCCGACGACGTCCTGACCGGACTCGACCGTGTGGCCGGCCTGGTGCCGCCCGTCCCGCCCCAGGTGACGCGGCTGGCGCAGGGTCCGCTGCGGGACGGGTCCGAGGCGGCGGCGGCCAGTGTGAGCGTGGAGGCGTTGTCCGATCCCCTGGATCCGGACCGGGCCGCCGCGGGGCCGACGACCGAGCGGTGACGCCGCGAGCACGAGCCAACCAGACTTCTCGTCCGGTCGCCTGGCCAGACCCCGTGACGCGGGGGGCCGCGCGCCAGACGAGGCGAAGACCACAACAGCCACCTGTGTGGCGCCGCAGAGCACCCGGTTCTGTCAGGGATCAGCCGGGGAGTGCCCATCGCCCGCGGAATCCGGCGGGACGATGCGGGGCACCGCTTCGCGTGCGCCCGGGGGGCATGACGGGAGAACCGCCCGGATGCTCGAGAACGAGCCCACCGGCGTCCCCGGCGAAGAGCCGGAGCAGACGCGCGACACGCAAGAGGCGGCCGGAACGGCCGCGACGAACGATGGCGGACAGCAGGCGCCCCAGCGCCCGCGCCGCCGGGCGGCCAGCCGCCCGGCGGGACCGCCCCAGCCGGTGACGGCGGAGCAGTCCGCCGCGCCAGAGACTCCAGAGACCACAGGCCCGGACAGCACAGGTTCTGGCAGCACAGGTTCTGGCAGCACAGAGCCAGACGCGAAGCCCAAGCGGGCGCGGAAGACCGCCGCCAAGAAGGTCGCCGCTCCGGAACCGGCCGCCGAGCCGGACGCTGAGAGCGCCCCCGCCGCCAAGAAGGCGACCCGGACACGGAAGAAGGCCACGGCGGCCCAGCAGCCGGTCGGCGAGACCGCCGGCGCCGAGCAGAGCTCCGCCGCCGACGCCCCGGCCAATACCGGCCGCCGCACCCGCGCTCAGGCAAAGGACACAGCCGCGGCCGAGAACGCCGCGGCCGGGGCGCCTGAGAGCGCCGAGGCCGGCGCGCCCGAAAGCACCGCCACCCGCCGCACCCGGACCCGCACTGCGAAGTCCGCTGCCGCCACGGAGCACGCCGCTGAGCGCACGGCTGAGACCGCCGAGTCCGACACCACGTCGGAGCAGGCTGCCGGGACCGAAACCGCCGAGCAGCCGACCCGCCGCTCGCGCACCCGCAGCCGCCGCACCGCCGAACCGGCGTCCGCCGACACCGCAGCCGCGGCCACCGAGTCCGCGGCCACCGAGTCCGGACCTGCCGAGTCCGCAGCCCGCGGCCCTCTCACCTCCCCCTTCGCGAACCCCTTCGCCGCCCCGCAGCTGCCGGACAAGCCCGCGAAGCAGGCGGCGAAGGCTGAGCGCGCCGCGCAGTCGGAGCAGCCCGACCAGCCCGAGGCCTCCAAGCCCGACTCCGAAGCCAAGCCCGCCAAGACCCGCACCCGCCGCCGTGCCGCCAGCGCCCCGGCCGGGGCGCCGCGCGCCCACGAGGAACCGGCCGCCGCGGCTGACGCGGCAACCGCCGAGGAAGAGGAGCTCACCGAGGTCGACCTCGACAGCCTCTCCCCGGCTGACCGCGCCCGCGCCGTCATCGCCGCCCGCGCCGCCGCCCCGGCCGCCGCCGGGGTCCTGTTCCAGGCGCCGGACCTGGCCACCGTCGCCGCGCAGAAGGCCGCGGCCAAGGCCGCGAAGGCTGACACCGCCGAGACCGATCAGGAGTCCGAGGCGGAGGAGGAAGAGGCCGAGCCGACCCCGACTCGCCGCACCCGCACGCGCAGCCGCAACCGCCACCGCGGTGAGCAGGCCGAAGGCACCGAGCCGAGCGGTGGCGCCGGCACCGGCACCGCCGAGAAGCCCGAGGCCGCCGCCGACGAGGAAGACGAGGAAGACGAAGAGGGCGGCACCTCCTCCAGCCGCCGCCGTCGCCGCCGTCGCCGCCGGGCCGGTGGCGAGGCCATCGAGCTGAGCCCGGACGACCCGCCGAACACCGTGGTGAAGGTCCGGGAGACCCGGGTCCGCAGCCGCGACCGCAAGGGCGGCCTGGTCCTGGAAGACGACGTGCAGGGCGTGCGCGGCTCCACCCGGCTGGAGGCGAAGAAGCAGCGCCGCCGCGAGGGCCGGGACACCGGGCGCCGGCGTGCGCCGCTGATCACCGAGGCCGAGTTCCTGGCCCGCCGGGAGAGCGTCGAGCGGGTGATGGTGGTCCGCCAGAGCGGCGACCGCACCCAGATCGGCGTGCTCGAGGACGGCGTGCTGGTGGAGCACTACGTCAACCGCGCGCAGTCCGCGTCCTACGTCGGCAACGTGTACCTGGGCAAGGTCCAGAACGTGCTGCCGTCGATGGAGGCGGCGTTCGTCGACATCGGCAAGGGCCGCAACGCCGTGCTGTACGCCGGCGAGGTCAACTTCGACGCGGCCGGGATCACCGGGCAGGCCAAGCGCATCGAGAGCGTGCTCAAGAGCGGCCAGGCGGTGCTGACCCAGGTCACCAAGGACCCGATCGGGCACAAGGGCGCGCGGCTGACCAGCCAGATCTCGCTGCCCGGCCGGTACCTGGTGTACGTGCCCGAGGGCAGCATGACCGGGATCAGCCGCAAGCTGCCGGAGAACGAGCGCAACCGCCTCAAGGCGATCCTGAAGGCCGTGGTGCCGGAGAACGCCGGCGTCATCGTGCGCACCGCCGCCGAGGGCGCCACCGAGGAGGAGCTGCGCCGGGACGTGGAGCGGCTGTCGGCGCAGTGGGAGGAGATCCAGCGCCAGGCGCAGTCCCGGGCCAGCTCGGCGCCGAGCCTGCTCTACGGCGAGCCGGACCTGACCGTGCGCGTGGTCCGCGACATCTTCAACGAGGACTTCACCCGGCTGCTCGTCTCCGGCGACGACGCCTGGGACACCATCCGCGACTACGTCGGCGGGGTGGCTCCGGACCTGGCGCCGCGGATGGAGCGCTGGACCTCCGAGCAGGACATCTTCTCCGCGTACCGGGTGGACGAGCAGCTGGCCAAGGCGCTGGACCGCAAGGTCTGGCTGCCCTCCGGCGGCTCGCTGGTCATCGACCGGACCGAGGCGATGGTGGTGATCGACGTCAACACCGGCAAGTTCACCGGCTCCGGGGGCAACCTG
>JABFWL010000687.1 GCA_013362315.1 Catenulispora sp.
TACATCAGCGCCCAGCGGACGTCGCAGGCGTCCCAGTCCTTGACGGTCGAGTTGAGCTCGCCGCCGATGTACTGGATCGGCTTCTGCACGCCGGGCAGGACCGCTTCTAGCTGCGGGAACACGGATTCGACTGGCATGTGGATACTCGACCTTGGGCTTTCTGGGCTGGTCTGCCGGGATCGGCACCCGTGACGGGCGTCACGGCTCGGGCGCGCGCAGGCGCCGTTCCAGCCTAACGCGTGGCCGCGGCCCGCTCCTCCCCGTTCAAGCTCGTTCCGGCTCGTTCAGTCAGCTTCCGTCCGGTTCAGTCCAGCGTCACCGCCGGCCGCGTCGAGCGCAGCCGCACGTTCTCGATCAGGCCGACGGCGATGAAGCTGGCGAACATCGAGGAGCCGCCATAGGAGACGAACGGCAGCGGGATGCCGGCGACCGGCATGATGCCCAGGGTCATGCCGATGTTCTCGAAGGTCTCGAAGGCGAACCAGCTGACCACGCCGGCGCAGACCAGCATGCCGAACAGGTCGTCACACTGGCGGGCGATGGAGATGCCACGCAGGAGCAGCACCGCGAACAATGCGATAAGAGCCACACCGCCGACGAAACCAAGCTCCTCGCCGGCCACCGTGAAGACGAAGTCGGTCTGCTGCTCCGGGACGTAGCGGCCGTTGGTCTGGGTGCCGTTGAACAGGCCCTTGCCCAGGACGCCGCCGGAGCCGATGGCCAGCCGGGCCTGGGCGGTGTTGTAGCCCACGCCTTGCGGGTCCAGATGCGGGTCGGCGAACGCCGCGAACCGGTTGACCTGGTGCCGGGCCAGCAGGTGCAGCTGGGTGGCGGCGACCGCGGCGGCGGCCGCGCCGGCGGCGAGCAGGGCCAGCCACTTGCCGCTGGTGCCGGCGAAGACCAGCAGGCCGGCCGTGGAGACCAGGATCACCATGGCCGAGCCCAGGTCCGGCAGCAGCATGATGATGCCGGTCGGGATCCCGGCCGCCAGCACCGCGGCGGCGATCCGGCGCGGCGGGACCGCCACGGCGAGGTGGTCGGACAGGACGCCGGTGACCGGCTTGAGGGTCAGCACCACGGCCAGGCCCAGCACCACCGCGACCTTGGCGTACTCGGCCGGCTGGATGGAGAAGCCGCCGCCGAGCACGATCCAGGAGTGGGCGCCGTTGATCGTCGTGCCCAGCGGGGTGAGCACCGCCAGCAGGGCCAGGAAGGCCAGCACGTAGAACACCGGCGCGCAGGCCCGCAGCCAGGCGTAGGACAGCATCGAGGTCCCGGCCATCAGCGCCAGCCCGATCAGCAGGTTCAGCAGGTGCCGCTTGAGGAAGAACTGCGGGTCGCCGCCGGTCAGGCTGGTGCGGCCGCGGGTCGCCGACCACACCAGCAGCGCTCCGTAGACGGACAGCGCGAAGGCCGCGCCGGGCAGGATCCAGTCGAAGCGGCGCAGGCGGCTGGCCCGGCGCCGGGTCTCGGCGACCGGCAGCGCGGCCGGGCCCTTGTTGACGGCGGGGTTCAGCGTCATGGCGTGGCCTCGCGCTTCTGGCGGCCCAGAGGGCGGCGGGTACGGCGGATGCCGCTCGAAGTGCGGCGCGTGCACCTCGGGGTACGGCTGGCAGGGTGGCTCGGCGTGCGGCTGGAAGCACGGCTCGCTGTGCTGGCCGACTCGGGACGGCGCGGCCTGGTGAACGTGCTCATGTCGTCGGCTTCGGAGCGGATCCCGACGCGGTCTGTGTCCCGGACCCGGCCGACCCGGCGGGCGCCGGCGGCGGCGGAGGCGTCGGCAGCGTGATCGCCGGCGGCAGCGCCGGCAGCAGCCCGTCCGGCCGGATCGCCGGCAGCGCGGTCGGCAGCGTCCCGTTCGGATCCGGCTTGCCCATGTCGACGCCGAACAGCGCCTGCAGGATCTTCGCCACCGACGGCCCCGAGGTGCCGACACCGGTGCCACCCTGGGAGACCATCATCGCCACGACGTAGCGCGGCCCGGTCCCGGTCCCGGCGTACGCCACGAAGCACGACGTCGTCTGCTTGCCGTAGACCTCGGCGGTCCCGGTCTTGGCGTACGTCGGGATGATGTTCTGCGGCCATCCGGCGAAGGCCGGCGCCGCGGTGCCCTCGGTCGCCGTGCCGTGCAGCGCGTCCGCCAGGAACGCCAGCGTCGAGCCGGACACCGGCAGCCGCCGGCTCACGATCGGCGGCAGGTCCTTGACCAGCTTGCCGTCCGGGGTGACCACGGCCCGGCCGATCTGCGGCTGCATCAGCGTCCCGCCGTTGGCGATCGCCGCGTAGACCCGGGCCAGCTGCAGCGGCGTCACCAGGTCCCCGCCCTGGCCGATCGCCGAGATCACGGCGTCGCCGGGCTTGTACAGGTTGCCGTCGATGCAGTTCTCCTTGGCGATCGACTGCAGATACGCCGCCCGCGCCGGGTCCGATCCGGCCACCTCCGGGTAGCCGTCCTTGGCCCGCTTGCACCAGATGCCGTGCATCTTGTTCCAGGTGGACTGCTTCTCTGCCCGGTCCTGGATGTCCCCGGGCGCCTCGCCGGGCAGGTCGATGCCGGTCTTGGCACCCAGTCCGTAGGCGTGCGCCATGGTCGCGATCGGCTCGGCCGGATGCGGCACCGGCTTGATCCCGCCGTCCCGCTGCCACATCTCGAAGGCGACGCGGTAGAAGACAGTGTCGCAGGACACCTCGATGGCCCGCTTCAGCGAGATCGGCCCGAACGCCTCACCCTCGAAGTTGGTGAACGACTGTCCGCCGTACGAGAACGACGGCGAGCAGTCGTAGGTGCCGGTCCCGAAACCGTTCTCCAGCATCGCCGACGTGGTCACCGCCTTGAAGGTGGAGCCCGGCGCGAACTGGCCCTGGTAGGCGCGGGACAGCAGCGGGGTGCCGGCCGCCTGGTCGGTCAGCGCGGCGTAGTCGCCCTGGGAGATGCCGCCGGTCCAGACGTTGGGGTCGTAGGTCGGGGTGCTGGCCATCGCCACCACCCGGCCGGTGCGGGCGTCCAGCACCACCACCGCGGCCGAGTCGGCGGCGTAGGGCTTGCCGTTGGTCGGCGAGGTCTGCGAGCGCGCGCGGGCCACGGCGTTGCCCAGCTCCCGCTCGGCGACCGCCTGGATCCGGGCGTCGATCGAGGTGACCAGGTGGTCGCCGTTGACCGGCGGCGTGTCGGCCACCGTGGACTGCGCGTGGCCCACGATGTCCACCGCCACCTGCGTCACGCCGGGCTTGCCGCGCAGATACGAGTCGTAGGTCTCCTCCAGTCCGGCGCGGCCCACCAGATCCGAACGCTGCATCACCTCGCCCTTGGCGGCGGCGGAGCTGAGCTCCTTCTCAGTGGCCGGCGAAAGGTAGCCGAGGATGTGTGCGGCGTTGAGGCTGTAGGGGGCCGGGAAGCGGCGGATGGTGTCCGGCCCGGCGATCACGCCCGGGAACAGCTCGTGCTGCTCGGCCACCGACAGCGCCTGCTGCACCGAGACGTTGCGGGCGATCGGGATCGGCTGCAGCGGCGAGCCGTTCCAGCAGGGCTTGGGGACCTTCGGGGCGCAGGTCCGGAGCTCGTCGGAGATCGCCTGCGGCGTGGTGCCCAGCATCGCGGCCAGGCGCGCCAGCGTCGCCGCGCCGTGGTCCCGGCCGGCCAGCAGGGTGCCGCGGTCCACCGACAAGCTCAGCGCCGACCGGTTGTCCACCAGCGGGCGGCCCAGGTCGTCGAGGATGTCGCCGCGCACCGCCGGGGTGACCACGGTCCGCACGTCGTTCGCGGCGGCGGCGTCCCGGAACGTCTGGCCGGTGCGCACCTGCAGGTACCACAGCCGGCCGACCAGCGTCGCCAGCAGCGCGAGCACCAGCACCCGCAGCACCATCAGCCGGGTGCGGCGGCGGTCGGCCAGGCGGCTTCGGGCGGAGGTCATCTACAGCACCTGCGTACTTCCCGCCGAGGTCCGGCGATTCAGGGTCTTGACGCCCGGCAGGCTTTGCGAGCGCTGGGACGGCAGCCCGCGCGACTCGCCGCGGCTGAGCACGAAGTCCACCGCCGGGACGACGAACGGCGCGAGCAGGCCGGTGTAGAGCGCCGCCGCCGCGGCCGCCGGCGCCACGCCCCGGAACCCGCCGGTGCCGACCGCGTAGCCCAGCGCGGCGTAGAGGAACGGCGCCAGGGCCGCCAGGCAGGCGACGGCGAGGATCGGTCGCAGGACCGTGCCGCGCACCGCCGGGACGATGCTGCCGGCCAGGTAGCCGGACAGACAGAGCACGAACGCCTGGCTGCCGATCGTGTGCGCGGCCGGCGGGGTCAGGTCGGCGGCCAGGCCCAGGAGGAAGCCGACGACCAGGCCCGAGCGCGGCCCGCGCGCGAAGGCGACCGCGGCGACCACCGCGACGAGAACGTCGGGGGCGGCCAGCGGCAGCCGCAGAGCGGAGAGCAGAAGGTCTTGCACCGCCAGGACCAGGGTCAGGCCGCACAGCAGCGCCAGGATGCCGGTGAGTCTCACAGTCGCATGTCTTCCGGGTCGTCAGCGGGGTCAGCAGTGGTCAGAGACAAGCCGCGGTTATCTGCGGGATCTGCGGTGGCCTGCGCTGACCAGCAGGTCGGTGGTGGCTCGCGGCGGACCACGTAAGACCACGGACATCAGGGGCGTTCATTGGGGCGGCACCAGCGCGTCGCGGGGATCGGTGCGCGGCGGCGCCACCACCACGCCGACCGTCTGCAGGGCCGCATAGTCGACGTACGGTTTCACGGTCGCGGTCCGGGTCAGCGCCCCGGGTGTGGGCTGCACCGAGGTCACGGTGCCCAGCGGCACGCCGGGGACGAACGGCGTCCCGCCGGCCGAGCCGAAGGTCAGCACCGGCGTGCCGATCGGGATGTCGGCCTGCGGATCGTAGAACTGCACGCTGAACCCGGCCGCGCCGCCGCCGGTGGCCAGGCCGACCTGGCCGCCGCCGCCCGGACCGCCGGCTCCGGGCGTGCGCACACCCACGGTGAACCGCGGGTCGGCGGCCAGCAGCACCGTGGCGGTGGCCG
>JABFWL010000750.1 GCA_013362315.1 Catenulispora sp.
CTGGCTGCTGGTCGCGAACGTGCCGTGCCTACACGACGGTCGCGGCGGCTCCTGCGGCCAGGCGCTCGTGCACGTCGGCGCCGATGCCGGGGTGCAGCGTCCGCGCTGCCAGCCACGCGGCGCCGACCGCGCCGGGCGCGGCGATCAGGGGAGTGCCGCCGTGGTGCTTCGCGAGGCGGCGCTGCACTTCGGCGCCGATGGGGCCGGGGGCGGTGAGCAGGGAGCCGGCGAGGACCAGGGGCTCGTCGGCGGTGTCGCCGGTGAGGGCGGTGGCGGTGGCCATCAGGAGGGTGACAGCGCGGTCGACGATGCCCTGGGCCACCCGGTCTCCGGCGGTGGCGGCGGCGGAGACCAGAGGAGCCAGGGCCGCCAGGGCGATCGGGGGGCCGTCGTAGACCGCGTCGCGTAGCGCCGCTATCTGGTCCTCCTTGTTGGTGGGGACGGCTTCGTCGCCGGTCACCGTCGCCAGTACCGCCTCGGCCAGCAGCGTCGGCTCGCCGCGGCCGTCGAGGGCGGCGAAGACGGCGCGGACGGCCTGGCGGCCGATCCAGAAGCCGGAGCCGTCGTCGCCGACCAGCCAGCCGTTGCCGTCGATGCGGGCGGTCACCTCCTCGCCGGACACCCGGGCGGCGATGGCGCCGGCGCCGGCGATCAGGACCGAGCCGGCGGGGCGGGGGGTGCCGGCGGCGAAGGCGGTCACGGCGTCGGCGACCACCCGGACCGGGCAGGTCAGGCCGGCGTCGACCCAGGTCTTGGCCAGAGCCTCGGCGCTCGGGCCCCGGGAGTAGCGCAGGATGCCGGCCGCGCCGACGACGACGCCGGCGACCGCCGCCGGGGCCACCGTGCCCAGCGCCTGCCGGACCGCGTCGCCGAGGTGGGCCACGACGTCGGCGATGGGCAGGGCCGTCGGGTTCGCCAGCGCCGAGCGGCCGCGGCCCACCACCTCGCCGCCGACCGTCGCGACCATCGCCTCGACCAGGGTCGAACCGGCCTCCACGCCGAGCACCACGCCGGTGCCGGCGGATCGGTCCGCGGGGGCGTCGGAGGCTGCCGGGTGCGGGACGGCCGAGGCGGCGGGCGATGCGGACGGCATGGGTCCTCCTGGCGGTGCGGGTCTGCCGGTGTGCCGGTGTACGGGTGGCCGTGCCCGGCGCCGACGGTAGTCGGTGTCTGACACGGATCGGTTGTCTGACACGGATGGGTGCCTGACATGGGGGCCGGACAGCAGTCTGTCACGGGATTCCGGGCCTGAGAACGGCCCGGCGGCCAGGCTTGAGCGGGCGGACCGCGTCGGCGGCCCACCCGCTGCTGATCTGATCCGTGATTCGGTCAGAACGTGGAGGGCACCACGTCCACGTCGGCGGCGTTCACGAACGCCATGCGGTGGTTGTAGGTGATCAGGTAGTACTGCATGCTGCCCTTGAAGTCGGTCTGGTCCATGAACGCCGAGCCGTCGATGTTGTAGGCGTTGAACCAGTCGCCGGTGAGCAGCTTGCCGTCCGTGACGTAGGCCTGGCCGGATGCCAGCACATACTTCGTGGCGATCCGCTGGCTGCGCGGGATTCCGCCGTACCAGTCGGTGAACGCCTTCGGCCAGGCCGAGGCCTCCGGGAACGACTCGGTGTAGACCGGTACCGAGGTCTTGCCGGCCTTCGGGGTCACTGTCAGAGCTTTGACGGGTGCTGCGGTCAGCGGGCCGAACTGGTTGTGGAACCAGGCTTTCTGTCCCGCGAACCAGATCGCGATCCAGCCTCCCGGAGCACGATCGGCGACGACGAACTCCTGGCCGGTGCTCGCCTGGTCGCCCCAGTCCGCGGCGCGTGTCGTGCCGGCTGAGCCGTCGGCGTGGATGTAGGGGTCGGCGATCAGCGGCGCGCTGTCATTCGGCGCGGTGCGCAGCCACACGAAGTTCGTGGCCTGCTTCGGCATGTTCAGGTAGTAGCTGTCGGGGCACGGCCCGTTCAGGTTCGGCCACTCGGCGCCGTGGTAGGGCCCCGGGAACGGCGTCAGGTCCTGGATGTTCTGGCAGCCGGAGACCACCTGCTGATTCAGCTGGAAGACCGGGTTGATCGCCACGACATCGGAGCTCGGCGGGGCGTCGGGGTGGATCGGCGCGCCGACCAGGGCCATGAAGTGCGACCAGTCCCAGTACGGCCCCGGATCCCAGTGCTGGGTGGCGATGCGGGCGTTGCTGCTGCCCGGGATGTTGTCGTGGCCGAGGATGTGCTGCCGGTCCAGCGGGATGTCGTACTTCGCCGCCAGATAGCGCACCAGCGAGGCCGTCGAGCGGTACATGGCCTCGCTGTACCAGGTGGCCCCGTCGATCGCGTAGCCCTCCTGCTCGATACCGACAGAGTGCTGGTAGAAGGACTCGTTCGCGCTGTCCCAGGCGATGTCCTTCGTCGGCATCATCTGCGTCACGTGGCCGTCCTGGCTGCGCACCTCGTAGTGCGCCGAGGCCTGGTACGAGGGGTCGTGGAACAGCCAGAGCGTCCCGTCGTTGGTCTCCTCGTTGTCGTGCAGCGTGATGTAGCGGACGTCGGTCGTCGCCGGCCGGTTCGCCGGGTCGTGGTCCCCGTAGTTCGACTTGTCGGTGGGATCGAGCTGGTAGAAGCCGTCGGGGGAGTAGCTGCAGGAGATGTCGGCCGGGCACTCCGGCGCGGTCAGCTGCGCCGGGTCGTGCACCGGGTCGGCTGGCGGCACGACGCTCACCAGGCCCAGGCGCTGCGCGGCGTTGCCCTGGTCGAACGCCCACGGCAGAGCCGGCAGCGACAGCGTCTGGCCGTCCTGCGTGGTGAGGGACTGCCCGGTGCGGATGGTGGCGTAGACGCCGTCGGCGAAGACCTGCGCGACCTTGGTCTCTGTGGCCTCGGAGTACCGCGCCACCGCGACTGTCCAGCCCGGCAGGTCCGGCGCCGGCGGAAGCACGCCGTGGTTGTACTGCTTCTCATAGGAGGCCAGCAGCGCGGCGCCGGCGCGGATGTTCTGCACGTCGTCGGTCTCGGCGGTGGCCAGGTCCACCCCGGCTAGCGCGGCGGCCTTCGCGGCGGTGTGCAGCGCCGGGGCGTTGAGCAGGTCTGGCGCCCGGAACTGGGAGCCGAACCCGGCCCGGTTCAGGTCGTCCTGAGTCAGGTTGGTCAGGTTCATCGGGCCGTAGCCGGCCGAGAAGCTGGGCTTGCCGCCGTGGGCCTCCCACAGTGACTCGTTGTAGGACACGGCCAGCAGCACCGGCAGCGGGACGCCGAACTCCACCGCCGCGGCGGCGAACGCGGCCTGCCGCGTGGTGGGGTCGGCCGGGGTGGAGGGGCCGGTCGGGGCGGCGGCGGTGGCGGCCGCGGCGGTGTGCGCGATCGGGCCGAGCGCTGCCGTGGCAGCGACCAGGGTCAAGGCCAGGATTGGTATCAGAGCTCTTCGCCGGGGTGGACGCATGATGCTCCTTCGAGGGTCGTTCGAGGGTGGGGGATGGGGTGTGGTGCTGGGTGGTGCTGAGGGTTTGGTACTGGGCGCAGCGGTGGGGGAGTGCAGTGCGTTGCTAGGTGGCGCAGTGGTGCTGAGCGGCCCTGTGCGTGGTGCTGAGTGGTGCTGGATTTCCGTTACCGGCAGGCGTGGTGCCACCGGGCCTGCCGACGGTCAGCCAGCCGCGTGGCAGGCGGCGTGCCGGCCCTCGGCGGGCAGCGGAGCGGGGTCTACGGTGCGGCAGCGGTCGAGGATGCCCAGCCGCTCGGCCTCACCGGAGGCGACGAGCGGGCAGCGCGGATGGAACCGGCATCCGGCCGGGATCGCCGCGGAGTCGGGCGTCTCGCCGGACAGGATCACCGGCTCGGTCCCGGATTCCGCGACCACCGAAAGCAGGGCCTTGGTATACGGGTGCTGCGGGTCGGTGAGGACTTCCTCGACCGTGCCGGTCTCCACCACCCGCCCCAGGTACATCACCGCGACCCGGTCGGCGATGTTCCAGGCCAGACCGAGGTCGTGCGTGACCACCAAGGCCGACAGCCCGGCGTCCGCCCGCAGGTCCAGCAGCAGCCGCAGGATCTCGCCGCGCACCGAGGCGTCCAGCGACGCCACCGGTTCGTCGGCGACCAGCACCTGCGGGTCCAGCACCAGCGCGCCGGCGATCACCACCCGCTGCCGCTGGCCGCCGGAGAGCAGGTGCGGATGCAGCTTGACGAAGCGCTCCGGCGGCCGCAGCCCGGCCCGCGACAGGGCGTCGGCGACCTTCGACTTCTCGTCCGCGAACGCCCCGAGCGCCGCCTTGCCGTGGATCCGCAGCCCCTCGGCCACCGCCTCGTAGACGGTACGCCGCGGGTTCAACGCCCCGGTCGGATCCTGCAGCACCAGCTGCACTCCCCGCCGGTAGGCCTTCAGCGCCCGTGCTTTGTACGAAACCGGCTTCCCGTTCTGCAGCACCTGCCCGGACGTCGGCTTGACCAGCCCGGTCAGCGCCCGCGCCAGCGTCGACTTGCCACACCCGGACTCCCCGACCAGCGCGACGATCTCACCCGGCGCGATGTCCAGGTCCACACCGTCGACGGCCAGCGCCAGCCCCCGGCCGTGCCGGGAGCGGAAGCTGACGTGCAGATCGCGGACGGACAGCACGGGCGTGCGGCCGGGAGTGGCTTCGCGAGGAGGCTCGGGACTGCGGCCGGTGTCGGTTTCGTCCGCCGAACCGACGGCCCTGACCTGCGGTTCCAATATTCTTCCCGTTTTTGGCTCCGGGGTGGAATCCGGTGCTTTCTCCGGCGTCGTATCCGGTGTGTTGTCCGGCGTCCTATCCGGCACTGTGTGTTGTCCCGGCGTGGTCACGACACCTCCTGCGCTGCGGTCACGGCGCCGTCCACCGCGTCCATCCGAATGCACGCCGCCAGCCGCCCCTCGCCGGCCGCGGTCAGCGGCGGCTCAGCCTGCCGGCAGGCGTCGATCGCGAGCGGGCAGCGCGGCGCGAACGTGCAGCCGGCCGGCAGGTTCGACGGGTCCGGCGGATCGCC
>JABFWL010000004.1 GCA_013362315.1 Catenulispora sp.
GTCGTCTTCGACCGCGGCGGCAACAAGTACCACGGCCGGGTGGCCGCGGTGGCCGACGGCGCCCGGGAAGCGGGGCTGGAGCTGTGAACATCACTCGTACGAACGGAAGGAGCCTCTGATGGCTGGTCCGCAGCGCCGCGGAGGCGGCTTCGGTGGTCAGAACAACCAGGGCGGCGGCGAGGGCGGCAACAACCGCCGCGAGCGCCGCGACCGTCGCGGCGACCAGGCGCCGGTTGAGAAGTCGGCGCACATCGAGCGCGTCGTCACCATCAACCGGGTGGCCAAGGTCGTGCGCGGTGGCCGCCGCTTCAGCTTCACCGCCCTGGTGATCGTCGGCGACGGCGAGGGCACCGTGGGCGTCGGCTACGGCAAGGCGAAGGAAGTCCGCGACGCGATCGCCAAGGGTGTCGAGGAGGCCAAGAAGAACTTCTTCAAGGTCCCGCGCATTCAGGGCACGATCCCGCACCCGGTGACGGGTGAGCGCGCCGCCGGCGTCGTCCTGCTCAAGCCGGCCGCCCCCGGTACCGGCGTCATCGCCGGCGGCCCGGTGCGCGCCGTGCTGGAGTGCGCGGGCGTCCACGACGTGCTGAGCAAGTCGCTCGGCTCGGACAACCCGATCAACATCGTCCACGCGACCGTGGCCGCTCTGAAGGACCTGGTGCGTCCGGAGGAAGTCGCCGCGCGCCGCGGGCTCCCGCTGGAGGACGTGGCCCCGGCCGCCCTGCTGCGCGCCCGCGCCGGTGTGGGGAGCTGAGAGACATGGCCCGTTTGAAGATCACGCAGACCCGCTCGCAGATCGGGACGAAGCAGAACCACCGGGACACCCTCCGGTCGCTCGGCCTGAAGCGGATCAACGACACCGTGGTGAAGGAGGACCTCCCGCAGTTCCGCGGCATGGTCCACACCGTCCGCCACCTGGTCAAGGTCGAGGAGGTCGACTGACATGACCCTGAAGGTCCACCACCTCCGCCCGGCCCCGGGCGCCAAGACGCCGAAGACCCGCGTGGGTCGCGGCGAGGGCTCCAAGGGCAAGACCGCGGGCCGCGGTACCAAGGGTACGAAGGCCCGCTACCAGGTCTCGGCGCGCTTCGAGGGCGGCCAGATGCCGCTGCACATGCGTCTGCCGAAGGCCCGCGGTTTCAAGAACCCGTTCAAGGTGACGTTCCAGGTCGTGAACCTGGACAAGCTGTCGGCGCTGTACCCGGCCGGTGGCGAGGTCACCGTCGAGGACCTCGTCGCCAAGGGCGCGGTCCGCGACAGCGAGCTGGTCAAGGTGCTCGGCACCGGCGAGGTGAACGTCGCGCTGCAGGTCAAGGCGCACGCGTTCTCCGCGTCGGCCAAGGAGAAGCTGGCCGCGGCCGGCGGCTCGGCCGAGGAGATCTGAACCGTTCGACGGTCAGGTAGTACGTGAGGCAGTAGGTGAGCGGGGCGTCGTTGCGGGGGAGACCCTTCGGCGGCGCCCCGCCGCTCGTCGGGCGCCAGGATCGCGCCCGACCCTCACCCCCAGTACAGCCCCCGCAACTCCCCCCGCCGGAGGGTCGCCATAGCCTTGGTGCTATGCGTAAGATGGCGCGGGTCGGCCATCACGCCGACTTGGTCCCGCGTGCCCGAAAGCGCCACGCAGCAGCGTGGAGCCGACGGCCCACGGGAATCAGGACCCTCTAACTTAAGTCGCGCAAGGCGCAGGAGGACCATGCTCACCGCATTCGCTCGGGCGTTCCGCACGCCCGACCTGCGCAAGAAGCTGCTCTTCACGCTGGGCATCATGGCGCTGTTCCGGCTGGGCGCGCACATCCCGGCACCGGGCGTCGACACCCACACGCTCAGCCAGTGTCTGAATCTCACCAAGCACAACAACGACGGCAGCAACTCCGCCCTGGGACTGATCAACCTGTTCTCCGGCGGCGCGCTGCTGCAGCTGTCGATCTTCGCGCTCGGCATCATGCCGTACATCACCGCCTCGATCATCCTGCAGCTGCTGACCGTGGTGATCCCGCGCCTGGAGGCCCTGAAGAAGGAGGGGCAGGCCGGGCAGACGAAGATCACGCAGTACACCCGGTACCTGACCATCGGCCTGGCGGTTCTGCAGTCGACCACGATGCTGACGCTGATGAAGAACAACCCCAGCGCGCTGCTCGGCAGCGGCTGCGCCGGTCAGAACGTGATCTACACCAAGATCGACTGGACCGGGATGAGCGTCATGGTCATCACCATGACCGCCGGCACCACGCTGATCATGTGGCTCGGCGAGCTGATCACCGACCGCGGCATCGGCAACGGCATGTCGCTGCTGATCTTCACCTCGATCACCGCGAACTTCCCGACCTCGCTGTGGGCGATCAAGCAGGGCGGCAAGACCATGGACGGCTGGCCGGTGTTCTTCGGCGTGCTGGCGATGGGCATGGTCCTGGTCGCCGCGGTGGTGTTCGTCGAGCAGGGGCAGCGCCGGATCCCGGTGCAGTACGCCAAGCGCATGGTGGGCCGCCGCATGTACGGCGGGTCCTCGACCTACATCCCGATGAAGGTGAACCAGGCCGGCGTCATCCCGGTCATCTTCGCCTCCTCGCTGCTGCAGCTGCCGCTGATGATCGCGAACTTCACGAACCCGAACGCGCAGCACGGCTGGGCGCACTGGATCACCAAGGAGTTCGGGATGAGTACCAACGGGTACTCGCTGGCCTACTCGGTCACCTACTTCCTGCTGATCCTCGGCTTCGCCTTCTTCTACGTCTCGATCACCTTCGTGCCGGACGAGATCGCCGACAACATGAAGAAGTACGGCGGCTTCATCCCCGGCATCCGGGCCGGCAAGCCCACCGCGGAGTACCTGCAGTACGTGTCCACCCGCGTCACCTGGCCCGGCGCGCTGTACCTGGCCGTCATCGCGATCATCCCGATGATCGCGCTGGCCGAGCTGCACGCCAGCGGCAAGTTCCCGTTCGGCGGCACGACCATCCTGATCATGGTCGGCGTCGGCCTGGAGACCGTGAAGCAGATCGAGTCCCAGCTCCAGCAGCACAACTACGAGGGCTTCCTGAGGTGAGGGCTGTGACGACGGCGTCGACGCGCCGCACCGACCGCGGGCGGCACGCCGTCGTCCGTCCCATCGACGCCGAAGGGTTCCTCCACTAGTGCGTATCGTTCTCGTCGGTCCGCCGGGCGCGGGCAAGGGCACCCAGGCCTCGTTCATCGCCTCGCACCTGGGCGTGCCGAAGATCAGCACCGGGGACATCTTCCGGGCGAACATCACGCAGGGCACCCCGCTGGGCGTGAAGGCCAAGGAGTACCTGGACGCCGGCCGGCTGGTGCCGGACGAGCTCACCATAGACATCGTCCGCGACCGGCTCGGGCAGCCGGACGCGGCCGGCGGGTTCCTGCTCGACGGCTTCCCGCGCAACGTGGCGCAGGCCGAGGAGCTGGACCAGATCCTCGCCGACAACGGCGTGACCCCCCTGGTCGGCAAGGCCTACCTGGACATCGTGCTGGACCTCGAAGTGGACAACGACGAGGTGATCAAGCGGATCTCCGGCCGCCGGCTGTGCCGCAACGACGCCGGCCACATCTTCCACGTCGACTACAGCCCGTCCAAAGCCGGCGACAAGTGCGATATCTGCGGCGGGGAGCTGTACCAGCGCTCCGACGACAAGGAAGAAGTGGTCCGCGAGCGGCTGCGGGTCTACGCCGCCGAGACCGCACCGATCATCGACTACTACCGCGAGCAGGGCGTGCTGACCACGATCGAGGCCGCGGGGCAGGTGCGCGTGATCACCGAGCGCGCGATCGCCGCGGTCGACCAGGCCGCCGCCCGCCGCTGAGGCCGGCACCGGCGGGGCGTCCGCCGACGCTCCTCGAGGCGCCAAGCATCATCGCGGCATCACCGACGCACCAGCGACGCACCACCGACGCACCATTGACGCAGTACCGAAGGAAGACCCACCCATGCACGCCCACGGCGCCGACGACGACATCGAACTGAAGACCGCCGAGCAGTTCGAGGCCATGAAGCAGGCCGGCAAGGTCGTCGCGCGCACCCTGGCGCTGTTGCGCTCGGCGGTCCGGCCGGGCATCACCACCGGTGAGCTGGACCGGATCGCCGAGGAAACCATCCGCTCGAACGGCGCCGTGCCGTCCTTCCTGGGCTACGGCGACTTCCCCGGCTCGATCTGCGCCTCGGTCAACGACGAGATCGTGCACGGCATCCCCGGCGCCCGGGTGCTGCGCGAGGGCGACCTGATCTCCATCGACTGCGGCGCGATCATCCCCGACGACGTGACCCTGGTGGCCACCGGCCGCTGGGACACCCGGGGCTGGCACGCGGACGCCGCGATCACCGTCGGCGTCGGCGAGATCGCCCCGGAGCTGGCCGAGCTGTCCCGGGTCACCGAGCAGGCCATGTGGGCCGGCATCAGCGCGGTCAAGGAGGGCGTGGCCCTCAACGACGTCTCCAGCGCGATCGACGACTTCACCCGCTCCCAGCCGCGCCGCTACGGCATCATCCGCGACTACGGGGGGCACGGCATCGGCTCCCGGATGCACATGACGCCGATGGTGTACAACTACCCGGTCCGCGGCGAGCGCACCGTCCTGTCCACCGGCATGGCGATCGCCATCGAGCCGATGCTGACCCTGGGCAAGAACAAGACCCGGACCCTGGCCGACGACTGGACCGTGGTCTCCAAGGACGGGTCCTACGCCGCGCACTGGGAGCACACGGTGGCGCTGACTCCCGACGGCGTCGTGGTGACCACTGCGCCGGAAGAGTGACAGGCTGTGCCCATAAGGGGTGACCGTACTGTGGTGCCCGGTAGGCAACAGGACCTCGATCGGCGGACGATGGAGCCATGGTTCGTGCTGGATCAGCCGCACTGGCGTCGGCGTTCGTTCTGACGCTCGCTGCCGGCTGCGGCGGCCCGCACAGCGCCGGCGGGCGGGCGGCGACGCAGCCTCCAGCCGCGACCGCCCCGGTTCCGCGCGCCCCG
>JABFWL010000623.1 GCA_013362315.1 Catenulispora sp.
CCCGCGGACCAGGCCACCAAGTGGTACACCGACTTCTCCAAGATCGTGGAGCGGCTGGCCGTCGACGTCGACTACGAGGTCGACGAGAAGAAGCGCACCGTCGGCATCCTGGAGCGCGGCGTGGAGCGGGTCGAGGACCTGCTCGGCATCGACAACCTCTACGAGTCCGTGAACACCCCGCTGGTCGGCTACCTGAACAACGCCATCAAGGCCAAGGAGCTGTTCAAGAAGGACAAGGACTACGTCGTGATGAACGGCGAGGTCATGATCGTCGACGAGCACACCGGCCGCATCCTGGCCGGCCGCCGCTACAACGAGGGTATGCACCAGGCCATCGAGGCCAAGGAGAACGTCGAGATCAAGGACGAGAACCAGACCCTGGCCACGATCACGCTGCAGAACTACTTCCGGCTCTACGACAAGCTGGCCGGCATGACCGGTACCGCGATGACCGAGGCCGCGGAGTTCCAGCAGATCTACAAGCTGGGCGTGGTGCCGATCCCGACGAACAAGCCGCTGATCCGCAAGGACCAGCAGGACCTGATCTACGTCTCCGAGGAGGCGAAGTTCGAGGCCGTGGTCGAGGACATCGCCGAGCGCAGCGCCAGCGGCCAGCCGGTGCTGGTCGGCACCACCTCGGTGGAGAAGTCCGAGTACCTCTCGACGCTGCTGCGCAAGCGCGGCATCCCGCACGAGGTGCTGAACGCCAAGTACCACGAGCGCGAGGCGGCGATCGTCGCCCAGGCCGGGCGCAAGGGCGCGGTCACCGTGGCCACCAACATGGCCGGCCGCGGCACCGACATCCAGCTCGGCGGCAACCCCGACGACCTGGCCAACGCCGAGCTGCTGCAGCGCGGGCTGGACCCGGAGGGCACGCCGGAGGAGTGGGTGGCGGCGCTGCCGGACGCGCTGGAGAAGGCCAAGCGCAAGGTGAAGGCCGAGCACGACGAGGTCCAGGACCTCGGCGGGCTGTACGTGCTGGGCACCGAGCGGCACGAGTCCCGGCGCATCGACAACCAGCTGCGCGGCCGCGCCGGCCGCCAGGGCGACCCCGGCGAGACCCGGTTCTACCTCTCGCTGGGCGACGACCTGATGCGGATGTTCAAGGCCGGCATGGTCGAGCGCGTGCTGTCGATGGCCAACGTGCCCAAGGACGTGCCGATCGAGCACAAGATGGTGACCCGGGCCATCGCCTCGGCGCAGACCCAGATCGAGCAGCAGAACTTCGAGATCCGCAAGAACGTCCTGAAGTACGACGAGGTGCTGAACCGCCAGCGCCTGGTGGTCTACGAAGAGCGCCGCAAGGTGCTGGACGGCGCGGACCTGGAGGACCAGGTGCGGCTGATGATGGACGACACCATCGCCGGCTACGTCGACGCCGCCACCGCCGAGGGCTACTCCGAGGAGTGGGACCTGGACAAGCTGTGGACCGCGCTGGAGACGCTGTACCCGCTGTCGGTGTCGGTGCAGGAGATCGAGGACGCCGCCGGCGGCCGCGACAAGGTCACCCGGGAGATCCTGGTCGAGGAGCTGACCGCGGACATCCGCGCTTCCTATGACGCCCGCGAGGCGCAGCTCGGCGAGCAGGTCACCCGCGAGCTGGAGCGCCGCGTGGTGCTCTCGGTCCTGGACCGCAAGTGGCGCGAGCACCTGTACGAGATGGACTACCTGCAGGAGGGCATCGGCCTGCGGGCGATGGCGCAGCGCGACCCGCTGGTGGAGTACCAGCGCGAGGGCTACGCGATGTTCCAGGCGATGATGGACGCCATCAAGGAGGAGTCCGTCGGCTACCTGTTCAACCTCAAGGTCGAGGTCGAGGCGGTGAACCAGGACCCGCAGGCGCAGGCGCAGGCCGCCGCGACGGCCGAGGCGCTGGCCGCGGGGCAGAGCGGCGTTCAGGACGCCGTCCCCGGCGGTACGCCGCACCTGCACGCCAAGGGCCTGGACGCCCCGCGCCGCCCGGACCACCTGAGCTACACCGCCCCGACCGTGGACGGCGAGGGCGGCGTGGTGCAGCGGGTGGAGTCGTACGCGGACTACCGCGGCGACGCGGCCCCGGCCGAGCCGGCGCAGGACGAGACGCCGCGGCGGCGCTCGTCGGGCAAGCGGAAGAAGCGCTGACCGCCGAACATCGAGCGTTGAACATCGAGCGCTGAACATCGAGCGCTGAGCCGAACGGCTGACTTTCCTCGGAAGGTCAGCCGTTTCGCTGTGTTCTGTGATCTTCTGAAGGAGCGGTTGACGGCGCGGTTGGAAACACGCTGGAAAGCGCGGTTGAAGGAGTTGAAGGAACGGTCGAGGTTCTTCAGGGGAGGCGGTCGGGTGGCACCGGTGCGGTCGGTTCGGGCGGTCGGCACGGCACGGGTCGGCACCCGCTGGCATCCTGATAACAGGCCAGACTTCTCCGGCATCGCGGTGTGGCTGGACGCCGTGGCCGAGTTCGAGGTCGAGGACTCGTTCCACGACCCAGCCGACGACGAACCGCGACTCGACGAAGAAGCTGCTGAGAGCGCCGGGAGCGACCCGGTGCCGTGGCTGGCGGACGCCGGCTCGCCCGAATACGAGCAGGTGTGGCGGCCGCTGGCGGGCAGCGGACGCGAACCCCGGCCGGGGCTGCTGGTCTCGGTGGTCCGGGCCGGAGAGGTGACCGCCTATCCGACGCCGTTCGCGGACCCGCCAAAAGGCGCCGTAGCCCGAGCCATCGCCCGCTTGAAGCGACCCGAGCCACAGCCGCACCGTTCCGGCATCCTGCGCGCCGAAACCGGGCCGGCAGCGCGGCCATGCCGGACCGAGCCGCAGCGCAAGGACTACGGCGAAGTCAGAGCCCTGGTGGGAGCGGTGGTGGAAGTCCTGGTCGGGCGGCGCCCGCCGAGCCAGGCCGCCAACTGGGCCACGCCGGAGGTCCGGGGCAAGCTGCGGCTGCCCCGCTTCAACCGGACTGCCGCGCTGAAGTCGGTCCGGCTGTCCGAGAGCGGCACCGGTGTCGAAGCCCTCGCACTGGTGCGCGACGGCGGCCGGACGAGAGCGGTCGCGCTGCGTTTCGACCGGCTCGACGGCGATGCCGACGGCCGGTGGCAGTGCACTGCTTTGCAGACCGGTTGACCGGCCAGCCCCCTGACGCTCCGCCCTCAGCCCGCCCGCCGCCGTATCGCCCGCCCGATCGCGTCCTCATCACCCAAGGCGTCGCGCACCTCGTCGTGCATCCCTGCATGCCCATGGCGGCGTCCGAGGCCGCGTATCCGGTCACCGGCCGGGGCCACGCGGTGCCGGTCCAGCGGCAGGGAGAACTCCATCGCCAGGGCGGCGGCGGCGAGCCAGCCGACCTCGGCCCAGCTGCGGAACAGCACGGAGCGGGGCTGCCAGCCGGGGCGGAACTTGGCGTTGAAGCGGTACAGCGACTCGACCATGATCCACGGGTCGAGCAGGTGGATGGCGCGGTAGGCCAGCCGCTCCAGCGGGGTGCGGCGGGAGCCGGCGTCCATGATCGGGCGGAAGGCGGCGAAGTTCAGCGAGATGTCGGCGATGCCCTGCTGGCGGGCCCAGGCCACCAGGTCGACGATCAGGCGCTCGTTGACGCCGTTGGGGCTGGTGGGGTCGCGCGGCATCACGTCCAGGGACAGCGCGGTCGGGACGCCGCCGGGCCGCTGGGCGCCGACCGGGTGGTAGCGCTGGAAGCCGACCGCCTTGCCCGCGGGGTTGTAAGCCACGATCAGGAGCGCGTCCGGGTGGCGGGCCGCGGTGATGGCGTCCAGGTTCATCGCGAAGCCGTGCTCGGCGTGCCCCTTCAGCCAGCGCTGGTGGATGGCCAGCAGCTGGTCGGCCGCCTGGGCGTCCAGCGCGCTCTCGCGCAGGACGCGCGTGGTGATCCCGGCCTTGTGCGTGCGCCGCACGGCCTGGCGGACGTTCCGGATCGACCGGCCCTCCAGCGAGAAGCCGGCGACGTCCAGCATCACCTCGTCGCCGATGCCGATGCCGTGCAGCCCGTGCTCCCGCCACATCGGCAGCAGCGCCTCGCGCGCGCCCAGCACCGCCGGCCGCCAGCCGCGCCGCCGGCACAGCGCCAGGAACTCCTCGACCGCCGCCTCCTGGGCGTCGGCGGCGCCGAACGGGTCGCCGCCGATCAGGGCGGTGCCCAGGAACACCCGGTAGCCGAGCGCCGCACGGCCGTCGGGCGAGAAGACGTAGGACTTGTCGTGCCGCAAGGCGAACGGCGCGAGCGTGTCGGAGTCCGGATGCTGTACCAGCCGCCGCACCCGCTCGCGCTCGGCCTCGGTGCCCGGCGGCGGGGCCGGCGCCGGCGCCAGCAGGCAGGCCAGCACCGCCAGCAGCGTGACGCCGCCCAGCAGCGTCAGCCCGTCGAGGAACCAGGAGCGTCCGGCCAGCGTCATCGGGCCCGGATTCGCCGTGAGCCCGTCGAACAGCTCCCGGCCCAGCCCGGCCGGCGTCAGCGACTCGCTCAGCCGCCCGCGCTGCAGGAACAGCCCGCCCCCGCCGACCACGAACGCCACCACGGCGAAGCCGACGAACAGGTGGAACGCGGTGCGCAGCCGCGCCGGATCCGGCAGCGCGCCGAACCGGTGCCGGGCGCCCCACAGCGCGAAGGCGAACGCCGCCATCGGCAGCAGCCGCCACGGCTGGTCCCAGGTGAGCAGCGACATCAGCGCGGACCACAGCACCGCCGCCGCGGTCAGGTACAGCGCCATCAGACGCCGGACATGCAGGCCGCGAGCCAGCAGCAGCAAAGCCAAGCCGATGTGCACGGCGTGGCCGCCGGAGGGCACCGCCCCGACGATCACGATCACGGTCCGGGTGAGCCAGGCCGGCGGGCTGTCGGTCGCCGCGTAGCCGAACAGCGTCACCGCGGCGGCCAGGATCAACGCCGCGAACGGCCACACCGCGAGCCGGTCCTCGGGGACCACCGCGCGCTCGGCGCGGTGGTCGGTGTGGTGGTCGACATGGTGGTCGGCGTGGT
>JABFWL010000626.1 GCA_013362315.1 Catenulispora sp.
CGGACGACGTGCAGTTCGTGCTGCTCACCGACTCGCACGCGCAGCAGGACTGGGAGTGGATGCGCTGGCTGCCGCACATGCGGCCGAGCGGCGGGCAGAACGCCTCGGTGCTGATCGGCACCGACGCCGAGACGGTGGCGCAGCGCATCGCCGAGCTGTCGCAGCAGCTGACCTTCCGTATGAAGGAGCTGCAAGTGGCCGGCTCCAGCAGCAAGGATGTGGGGTTCAAGGACCCGGACATCGTGGTGATCCTCGACGGCTCGCGCCGGCTGCGCTCGATGCCCGGCGTGATCCAGATCCTGCAGCAGGGTCCGGTGGTCGGCATCCGCGCGATCTGCCTCGACGGCGAGGACCGCTTCCTGCCCGGCGAGTGCCAGGCGATCGTCGTCGTGGAGCCGCAGGGCCTGCGCGTGCAGCAGGTCGGCGCGGACATGCTGCGCGGCGTCCGCCCGGACGCGGTGTCCCCGGTGTGGTGCCAGCGCCTGGTGCGCGGCCTGGCCGCGGTGCGCGACGTCTCCGGCAACGAGGAGGCCGCCGGGATCCCGGCGTCGAGCCGGTTGCTGGATGTGCTGGGGTTGGAGCCGCCGACGGGGAGTGCGATCGCTGCGCGGTGGGCGATGGGTGGTGAGACCACCATGGCGATGTTGGGTGAGTCTTTCGACGGCCCGTTCGGGATTGATATTCGTCGTGATGGTCCGCACGGGTTGATTGCCGGTACGACGGGTGCGGGTAAGTCGGAGTTGTTGCAGACGATCGTGGCGTCGTTGGCGGTGGCGAACAAACCGACGGCGATGACGTTCGTGTTGGTGGACTACAAGGGTGGGTCGGCGTTCAAGGACTGTGTGCAGTTGCCGCATACGGTGGGGATGGTCACGGACCTGGACAACCATCTGGTGGAGCGGGCGCTGGAGTCGTTGGGTGCGGAGTTGAAGCGGCGGGAGCACATCCTGGCCGAGGCCGGCGCGAAGGATATCGAGGACTACGGCGATATCCGGAAGAAGAACACTGCTCTGGCGCCGATGCCGCGGTTGTTGATCGTGATCGACGAGTTCGCGTCGATGGTGCGGGAGTTGCCGGACTTCGTCACGGGTCTGGTGAACATCGCGCAGCGGGGTCGGTCGTTGGGTATTCATCTGCTGCTGGCGACGCAGCGGCCTTCGGGTGTGGTGTCGCCGGAGATCCGGGCGAACACCAACCTGCGGATCGCGCTGCGGGTCACGGACGGCAATGAGTCTTCTGACGTGATCGATGATCCGGCGGCGGGGTTCATTTCGAAGTCGACGCCGGGTCGGGCGTATGTGCGGCTGGGGGCGAACTCGCTGGTGCCGTTCCAGGCCGGCCGCGTCGGCGGCCGCCGCCCCGGCGCCAACGTGATCACGCAGGCCTCGGTGTGGAGCACCCGGCTGGACTGGCCCGCGCTGGCAGCGGCGCCTCCGAAGAAGCCCGAGGGACCGAAGGCTGAGGAAGACGCCGAGATCACGGACCTGAAGGTGCTGGTCGACGCGATCAACGAGGCCAACACCGCGATGCAGATCCCGCCGCAGCACTCGCCGTGGCTCCCGGCGCTGCAGGACAACGTCCTGCTGTCGGACGTGCCGCCGGTGCGCCGCCACGGCCGGCACGACCTGGCGCCGGTGCCGTGGGGCATCGACGACCTGCCGTCGCTGCAGGCCCGGCGGGCCGCGGTGCTGGACTTCGCGAGCCTGGGCCACATGCTCATCGCCGGCGCGCCCCGCTCGGGCCGCTCGCAGGTGCTGCGGACGATGGCCGGGGCGATCGCGCTGACGCAGAGCACGGCGGACGTGCACATCTACGGCATCGACTGCGGCTCCGGCGCGCTGCTGCCGCTGCAGGCGCTGCCGCACTGCGGCGCGGTGGTGCAGCGGCAGCAGACCGAGCGCGCGGTGCGGCTGCTGGCGCGGCTGAACCAGGAGATCGCCAGGCGCCAGGAGCAGCTGTCGATGCAGGGCTACGCCGGGATCGTGGAGCAGCGGCTCTCAGTGCCGCCGGATCAGCGGCTGCCGCACATCCTGGTGTTCCTGGACCGCTGGGACGGGTTCCTGGGCTCGCTCGGCGAGCTCGACGGCGGCGCGCTGGTGGACCAGGTGCAGAAGCTGATGCGGGAGGGTCAGGGGGCCGGCGTGCACCTGATCATCACCGGTGACCGGCAGGTGTTCTCCGGCCGGATCGCTTCCCTGACCGAGGACAAGCTGTCGTTCCGGCTGCCGGACAAGAACGACTTCGGACTGATCGGGCTGCGGCCGCGCTCGATCCCGGACGAGCCGGCGGTCGGCCGCGCGTTCCGGGCCGAGACCGGCCTGGAGACCCAGGTCGCCTTGCTGACCGCGGACACTTCGGGCCAGGCTCAGGCCGCGGCGCTGGCCGCGATCGCCGAGCAGGCCAAGGCCCGGGACGCGGCGGTCCCGCGCTCGCGGCGGCCGTTCCGGGTGGACGTGCTGCCGAGCCGCATCTCCCTGGCCGAGGCCTGGGAGCTGCGCGACGAGGCCTCGGCCGGCAAGCCGCTGTGGGCGCTGGCCGGCGTCGGCGGCGACGAACTGGTGGGCGCCGGCCCCGACCTGTCCGACGGCACCGCGACGTTCATCATCGGCGGGCCGCCCAAGTCCGGTCGCAGCACCATGCTGCAGGCCATGGCCCGCACTCTGGTGGTCCAGGGTTCGTCGGTGGTGCTGGTCGCCCCGCGGCCGTCCCCGCTGCGCAAGATGGCCTCGGACCAGGGCGTCCTCGCCGTCTTCGAGAAGGGCGGCGATCTCACCGAGGAGGAACTGCGCGCGGCGCTGGACCAGGCGGTCGGCCCGGTGGTGGTGATCATCGACGACGCGGAGATGGTGAAGGACGCGCCGGCGGGCAGCCTGCTGAAGGAGATCATCACCTACGGCTCCGAGCGCGGCCAGGCGCTGATCATGGGCGGCTCCCCGGAGGACCTGAACTCCGGCTTCAGCGGCTGGCACGTTGACGCCCGCAAGGGCCGCCGCGGAGCCCTGCTGTCGCCGCAGTCCCCGATGGACGGCGACCTGATCGGCACCCGGCTGCCCCGCAGCTCGGTCGGCGGCCAGGTGCAGCCCGGCCGCGCGCTGCTGCACCTCGGCGACGGGAACCTGGTGACGGTGCAGGTGCCGGCGGAGTAGCCGGAAGCAGAAAGAAGCTGAACGAACGCGGCGGCGGCCGGGGGCTGAAACCCCCGGCCGCCGCCGCGTTCGAGCTCGGTGGTTCAGCCGCAGTCGGGATGGCCCCAGCGACCCCCGGCGTGCTTGGCAATCTTCTCTCCGGCCTCGTAGGGGCGGCCGCAGGAGCAGGTGCCGCGGAACTTCGCCGTGATGATGATCTGCTTTTTGGGCGCCGCGGTCTCTGAGCCTGCGATGCTCTGGGACCGTATGGCCCCGGACGCCGTGGCTCCCACAGCTCGCGCCGGTCTCGCCTTCACGGCCGCCTTGGCCGGTGTGCCGGGCACCTCGGCCGCGCTGCTCCCGGCCAGCCCCGTCTGGCTGATCGCCGCCGCACTGGCAGCCCGGTCGGCGAGATCGTTGAACTTGTCCCCGTTCACCTGGTGCGCCGGTACATACACGAACCGCACCGTCCGCGTGGCCAGCAGCGCGTCGATCTCCCGGATCAGCTCGGCATTGGCCACCGGCTTCTTCCCGGCGGTCATCCACCCGTTCTTCTTCCACGCCGGCAGCCACGTCGTCACCGCGTTGATCGTGTACTGCGAGTCCAACCGCGCTTCCAGCTCCGCCTCCGGCCCCACCTCGAGCAGCAACTCCCGCAACGCGGTCAGCTCGGCGATGTTGTTGGTGGCGTGCCCCAACGGCCCGGCCCGCCACCGCAGCACCGTCCCGTCGGCGTCGGCGAGCACCCACGCCCACGCCGACGGCCCCGGATTCCCCTTAGTGGCCCCGTCACTGGCCCCGATGAGCCGCTGCTTCCCGCTGGACATCCCCCCATGGTGGCAGACCGCCCGCGCCGCCCGCCGCACCGGGAACCGACTGGGGCAACCCCCTCCCGGTTCGATACCATGGCGGCGGGTCCGCTCGGCAGCGCGCCGACACCGGACTCCGGCCGCTGTGGCGCAATTGGCAGCGCACCTGTCTTGTAAACAGGTGGTTAGGGGTTCGAGTCCCCTCAGCGGCTCCTGCTCTTCACGCCTACCTGCCTGCTCAGCGTCGTGGCGGATTCGGCTGCACCGGGCGCCCCGGCGGGGGCGGCAGGGGGCCGGGCGGCGGATCTTTCGGGGGTCGGTGCGGGTTAGTGACGGTGGTGGTGCCCGCCCGGACGCAGCCGAAGCCGGTGCCGACGCCGCCGGCCGCGACTGCCGCACCGCCCACTGCTCCGCCCGCTAATCCGCTGACTGCCCTCGCGAACGGTTCCACCGGCGTGGAGGCCTCCGCGAGCGGCATGAAGTCCCATGCCGGCGGCGCGTAGCCGGTCCGGATGGTCAGGAACGCCTCGAACTCCGCGGGCACCGCTGTCCGGTCGCCGTCGCGCAGTGGCGGTGGCTCGGTCCAGACTCCGGCGCCGAAGTGGGCTGGTACGTGGACGAAGTACCTGCGGGCCAGCGAGCAGTCGGTGCCGAGGATCGAGCGGCCGAGGCAGCCGGCGCACAGGCGCAGGCCGGTGTCCGGGTCGCGGCCGACCGCGTTCCCCTCGCAGCCGCAGGTGTGCTGGCAGCGTCGCATCGTCCCTCCCTCCCGTGCCCTCTTGGCCACGCGGGGCTGAGGGCAGCTTGAGCGCGTAGAGCGTAAGCCCTTGACGGCTGGGTGATCAGCTGATTCGCGGCGTGGACCACTCCAACGGGTGGCGTTCGCGCGGCTCGACCCGATCGGGGGTGGCTTGTGCCTCGCCGAGTTCGCGCAGGTCAAGCGCTCCGTGCGGGACGGCGCGCGACTTGAGTCGCATCCGCCGCCCCGTCGCAAGTCGTAGCGCGGGCGCTCGCGACACCGCCAGGCGGTTACCCGGCGACCACTCCGGCGGGCGACGACCCGGACCCCCGGTGGAACCTACGTTTCCTGGTGGGCGGATGCGCGCCCGCAGCCACAGCTTCACCCCGCGCTTTTCCACCACACGCTTTCCTCGGAGGGGTTCCACCATGTCCGCACAGCACGCCGCGTCCTCGCCCGCCGGCCCGGCCGAATCCGGCGGCCCGGCCGTCCTGGCCCGTGACCTCGTCAAGACCTACGGCTCCGGCGCCACCGCGGTGCGCGCCCTGGACGGCGTGACCGTCGGCTTCGGCCGGGGCGAGTTCACCGCCATCATGGGGCCGTCCGGCTCCGGCAAGTCCACGCTCATGCACTGCCTGGCCGGGCTGGACAGCGCGACCGCCGGCTCGGTGCGGATCGGCGGCGTGGAGCTGACCGCGCTCAGCGACAAGGCGCTGACCCTGCTGCGCCGGCGGCGCATCGGCTTCATCTTCCAGAGCTTCAACCTGCTGCCGACGCTCAGCGCCGAGCAGAACATCCTGCTGCCGCTGGACCTGGCCGGGCTGAAGCCGCCGAAGCAGTGGTGGGACCAGGTGATCGGGGTGCTGGACCTCGGGAGCCGGCTCAAGCACCGGCCCGGTGAGCTCTCCGGCGGGCAGCAGCAGCGGGTGGCCTGTGCCCGGGCGCTGATGAGCCGGCCGGAGGTGGTCTTCGCCGACGAGCCGACCGGGAACCTGGACTCCCGCTCCGGCGCGGAGGTGCTGGCGTTCCTGCGGATGAGCGTGCGCGAGCTGGGCCAGACCGTGGTGATGGTCACCCACGACACCACCGCGGCCTGCGCCGCGGACCGCGTGGTGTTCCTCGCCGACGGCCGGATGCGCGGGGATCTTCTGGCCCCGACCGTGGACTCGGTGACCGCGCAGCTGCTGATGATCCGCCCCGAGCGCGTCACGGCCGGGGAGTGAGCCGCCGTGTTCAAGACCGCGCTGGCCAACCTGCGGGCGCACAAGGCCCGCATGTTCCTGTCCTCGATCACGGTGCTGCTCGGCGTCGGCTTCGTCGCCGGCACGCTGATCTTCACCGACTCCATCCGGGAGTCCTTCTTCACCAGCTTCGCCCGGACCGCCAAGAACGTCGACGCCGCGGTGGTCCCGGCCAAGGGTGTGCAGGTGGCCGCCGACGACCGCCGCGATGAGGACAGCTTCATCAGCCCGGCGGCGCTCGACGCCGTCCGCAAGCTGCCCGACGTGGCCTCGGCCGAGGGTCGGGTGCTGGGTCCGGCCCCGCTGCTGGACCCCAGCGGCAAGGTCGTCAAGCAGTCCGGCCACACCGGTCTCGGCATCGCTTTCCCGGCCGACAAGTCCCTGGCCTACTTCGACTTCTCGTCCGGCCGCGCCCCGGTCGCCGCCAACGAGGTGGCGCTGGACAAGATCACCGCCGAGGACAAGCACTACGCCCTCGGCAGCCAGCTCACCGTCGTCGACCACACCGACCACCGTCGTGCGTTCACCCTCGTCGGGGTCTTCGACAACGGGACCGACCAGACGTATCAGGGCCAGTCGGTCGTCGGCTTCGACACCGCCACCGCGCTGGACGTCACCGGCCGCGGCGGCTACGACCAGATCGCGGTGCGCGCCAAGTCCGGCGTCAGCCAGGACAAGCTCGTCGCCGACCTCAAGGACCTGCCGGTGCTGGACGGCGCTGGCGACAAGTTCTACACCGGCGCGCAGCTGACCACCGAGCTGGCGAACAAGGCCACCGGCTACACCGACAGCTTCGGCCAGGTCCTGTTGGTCTTCGCGATCATCGCCGCCCTGGTCTCGGCACTGGTCATCCAGAACACCTTCCAGATCCTGGTCGCCCAGCGCGCCCGCGAGCTGGCCCTGCTGCGCTGTGTCGGCGCCACCCGGCGCCAGGTGTTCGGCAGCACCCTGATCGAGGCGTTCGTCTTCGGCTTGCTGGCCTCGGTGGCGGGCTTCTTCGCCGGCATCGGCCTGTCCAAGGGCCTCGGGCTGCTGCTGAACAGCATCGGCCTGAACCTCCCCACCGACCAGCTGGTGATCAAGCCGGCCTCGGCGCTCTACGCGATCGGGCTGGGCGTGCTCCTGACCGTCGGCTCGGCCCTGTTCCCGGCGCGGGCGGCCACCCGCGTCGCCCCGATCCAGGCGCTGTCCGCGCAGCTCGGCGAGACCCGCGTGACCCGCAAGGCCGGCCGGATCCGCACCGGGCTGGGCCTGGTGATCACCGCGGCCGGACTCGGCATCGGCTACCTGGGCATGCAGAATCAGAGCACGGAGAGCGGCTTCTTCACCCTGACCGGCGGCGCCTGCGTGGCCTTCGTCGGCGTGCTGGCCCTGGGGCCGGTGATCACCGCGCCGATCATCCGGGCCCTGGGCTGGCTCCCGGGCCGGCTGTTCGGCCCCACGGCCCGGCTGGCCACCGCCAACGCCGGCCGCAACCCGCGCCGGGTCGCCGCCACCACCGCGGCCCTGACCATCGGCATCACTCTGGTGACGATGTTCACGGTGGTCACCGCTTCCATCAAGGACTCCGCCACCGGCTCGATCAAGAAGCACTTCCCGTTCGACTACCAGGTGGTGGCCGAGCAGAACCGGGCGGTGCCGCCGGAGCTCGTCGCCAAGCTCAAGGGTCTGCCCGAGCTGTCCACCGTCGCGGCGATCTACAGCGGCAAGACCGTTCTCAACGGCGAGAAGGAGCAGACCTCCGCCATCGACCCGGTCGGCTACCACACGCTGATCGAACCGGTCATGAAGCACGGATCCATCAGCGACGTGGTCCCGGGCACCATCGCCCTGCAGGACAACCAGCTCGGCAGCCTGAAGACGGCGGTCGGCGAGTCGGTCACCGTCACCGGCAAGAACGGGACCAGCGCCGCGCTGAAAGTGGTGGCCACCTATGCCGACTCCGGCATCGGGATGCCCGAGTCGGTGATGGCGGTCCCGGACTTCCAGAAGCTGGTGGCGTCGCCGGGCCCGGACACGGTGACCATGCTCGCCAAGTCCGACGTCACCGCCGCCGCCTCCCGCCACGCGGTCGAGCAGGCGGTCGGCGAGGACCCGCTGCTGTCGGTGAACAGCGTCGCGGACTACAAGAAGGAGCTGTCCAACAGCCTGGACGAGATCCTGGGCCTGTTCACCGGCATGCTCGGGCTGGCCATCCTGATCGCCCTGATCGGCATCGCCAACACGCTGTCGCTGTCGGTCCTGGAACGCACCCGCGAGTCGGCGCTCCTGCGCGCCCTCGGCCTGACCAAGGGCCAGCTGCGCCGGATGCTGCTCACCGAGGCGATGCTGATGGCCGTCCTCGGGGTGGCAGTGGGCATCGCCCTGGGCGGCGCCTTCGGCTGGGCGCTGGTGCACATGTTCGTGAAGGCGACCGGCGGCGGAACGCTCACCATCCCGGTGCCGCAGCTGCTGCTCTACGTCCTGGCCGGCGCGCTGGCCGGAACCCTGGCGGCGGTGGTCCCGGCCCGCCGGGCGGCGCGCCAGACGGTCGCGGCGGCCATCACCGAGGCCTGAGCGGGAACGGGAAGGCAAGAGCCCGGCGGCACCAGCCGCCGGGCTCTGTGTTCACTCGAGATATCCGCTCACTCCAGATATCCCTCGCTTACTGCAGGTATCCCTCGACCTCCGGGACCGACCGCGCCTTGGCATCGCCCGGGTCCCCGCCGGTCTCGGTCTTCGCCCGCCGCTGGCGCAGCAGGTCCCAGCACTGGTCCAGCTCGTTCTCGGCGGCCCGCAGCGCGGAGAGGTCGTCGTCCGTGGGATTCGGGTGCGTCCGCAGCCGGTGCTCCTCGGCGACGAGCTCCTTGATCCGCGCGCCGATGCCGGCGTCGTTGGTCGTGTCAGCCATGGGACCACCGTATGCCGCCGCCGCGCGCTGCGCAGAACTTGATGTGGCTGGAGCGCTTGGTGGGGAGATCGCCTTGGTGGAGCACCTGACGGATGGAGCCCGGTGCGGAAGGGCGTTACAGCCCGATGATGCGCCGCAGCCGCCGGAACGGCGCGCGCAGCCACAGGCCGCGCTCGGTCCGCTTGGCGCGGGCGTTGCCGGTGCGCGGCAGCACCGCGATCATCGTCTCCAGGGCCTCGGTGGCGTTGTCGTCACCGCGGGCCGCCGGAGCGTCCACCATCGCTGCGAAGTGCCGGTCCAACCGGTCGGCGACAGCTTGCCCGCCCAGGTTCAGCGGGGGCACGCCGACCCGCCGGGGCGGGGTCATCTGACCCACCGCCGTCGGACCGCTCGCCTGAGACATCGCCACCCTTAGAAGGTATCGCATCGCGCCCCACCCGGCACAGAGGTTCGGTCTTCCGTTATCCCGCTGTGCCGCGTGGAGAATCTCACACCGGATCAGGGCCCTGTTTGATCAAGGCCCTGACCTGCGACCGTCACCGGCTGTCGCGGAAGCCGGGGTTACAGACCGGGCTGGAAAGCGTAGGAGGACGGCACCTGAGGCGTCGCGTCCTTCGGTCCGACCCACACCACGACCTCGTCGTGCGACTTCAGCACGTACTGCGAGGGGTCGCCGGCGACCTCCTTGCCGTTCACGATCAGCTTCACGGCCTTGTCCGCGCCGATCGCCACCGGTCCCACCTGCGTGCCGCTCAGCGGCTGGCCCCACTCGGTGAAGGCCTGGCCCAGCTTGAAGGGGATGTCGGCGGCCGACTCGATGTGCAGGATCCCGCTGGTGTCGTGGGTGTGCAGGGCCGTGATGGTCTGCGCGTTCTCGTCGATCCCGATGTACTGCGGCACGGTGATCTTCTGGCCGTCCACGATCACGTCCAGGTGGGCGTGGTAGTGCACCTGCAGCATCTCGTTGCCCAGCATCTGCAGCCCGGCCTTCTTGGCGGTCGCGGACTGGTCGGGGTTGCGGTCCCACGAGGTCGACGTCACATCGGAGCTCGACGTCCCGCCGGCCGCGGACGAGGTGCCGGCCGAGGTGGACGCGCCGCCGGACGTCCCGGCCGACGACCCGGCCTTGGTGGAGCCGGACGACGAGCAGGCTGTCAGGACGAGGGCCGTCACCGTCACGGCGGCGGCGGCCGCGGCACGCTGGGGGATACTCATGCCGCCTAAAGTACTTCAATCGGGTGAGCGCCAGGTTCGAATTTGAACGAATATCGGCGTGACAGTCCTCACCTCGGAGCAGTCCCAGGAAAACGGCTCAAACCATCACTGCTGGTCCGGGTCATCGCCCAACGGATTCGGGACGGCCGGATCCCCGTCGCCGTCCCCGTTCGGGACGAGCGCCCCGACCAGCACCGGCAGCGCCGCGACCACGTCCACCGCGATCGGCACCTGCAGCCGCACCACCGGCCCGCCGCCGACCCGGGCGAACCCGCGGCCGGGCGGCAGCACCGAGGGGCCGCCGATCTCCAGCGTCCCGCCGAACAGCGCCGTCGACGCCGCCGGCGGCAGCTGGCCCAGCCCGACCCGGGCGTGGGCCTGGTTGCGCACCGTCGCCCGCAGCTCGCCGACCCGCTCGGCCCGGCAGGACAGCACCACCGTGATGCCGGTCGTGCGCCCGGCCCGCATCAGGTCCGCCAGCATGTCCTGCGGATCGGCCAGGCCCGCCCGCGCGGCCGCCTCGCCGAGCGCCGGCAGGTCGTCGACGAACACCCACAGCGGCTTGGCCAGCTCGGCGATCAGCGTGTCGTCGTTCTCGCCGAGCTCGCGCAGCCGCTCGGCCCGCCGCGCGGACTCCGCCGCGACCCAGTCCAGCAGGTCCAGCGCGCCGGCGGCCGCCGACTCGATCCGCACCACGCCGTCGCGGCCGCCGAACTCCTCGAAGTGCCCGGTGTGCTCGGCGTCGACCGCGGTCACCAGGTGCCCGTGCCCCAGCGCCTGCGCGGCCAGCGAGCGCAGCAGGTTCGACTTCCCGCTGCCGAGCACGCCGGCCACCAGCAGGTGCGGCTCGGCCGCGAACCGGCCGTGCCGCCACACCACCGGGGCCAGCTCCACCACCGGCACCTCGCCGCCGGGCTCGGCGCCGAGCTGCACCGGGATCAGGCGCGCGGTGGACGTCGGGTCGGTGAAGCCCAGGACGTACTCGATCTCGGCGACCTTCCAGGGCTGCGCCGGGATGCCGGTGGGCAGTGGCGGCAGAATCCGCACCGCCAGCTTGTTGCCCTCCTCGTCCCAGTCGTAGAGGTACTCGTTGGCCTGCCCGATCTTGCCCTCCAGCGCGCGCTCGACCTTGGCCCGAGCGTCCGCCTCGCCGTCCTTGAAGAACGGGGAGTACTGCAGTTTCAGGGCCACCAGCCGGTCGGCCTCGTCGAACTCCCATTCGGTGAACCCGGAGCGGTAGCCGCCGCCGGGCTTGAACCGCTCGTCCGGGTCGTGCGTGTCCATCAGATACGGCACCAGCCCGTTGTAGGCGGACTGGAGCCGGGCGATGTGCGCGTCGGTCTCGGGGTCCTTGCCCGGGTCCGGACGGTCCCGGCCCAGGTAGGTGGCGGCCGCGGCCCAGATCGAGAGCAGCAGCAGTACTCCGTAGGGCTGGAACCCGGTGGCGACCGCGCAGACGGCGAAGACGAAGACCACCAGGTCCCGCCACTCTTTGTGCTTCTCGTGCCCGCCGGCCTCGGTCCAGTAGGCCTTGGCGTCCGCGGCCAGCTTCCGGCTGCCGCGCATCAGCACCACCACCGGGTGCCCGATGTCCAGCGCCCGCGCCTTGGCGCGCTTGCCCACGTGCCACGTCGTGGTGGTGTAACGGCCGGCGGCCTCCGTGATCGGATGCTCACGGAAGCCGCGGACCAGGCGCTGGATGGGGTTCTCCGAACCCAGCGATCCCGCCATGTGTGGTCGACCCCTTAGCTGTCGGCGCTATGAACGCTTGCTCGCCCGATCGGCTAGAAGTGCAGGTTGCTGATGAAGCTCGCGATGGAGGCGCCGCTCTGCTTGATGTTCGGGGCGATCGAAGTGGAGGCCAGGTAGAAGCCGAGCAGTGCGCACACGATCATGTGCGAGACCTTCAGCCCGTCCTTGCGGAAGAGGATGAAGGTGATGATGCCCAGCAGCAGCACACCGGATACCGAGAAGACCATGACAGCGCTCCTTCGCCTGCGAGTGCCCGGCGTCTTTCGGTCGCCGTGCCTCAATCTCTGCCTAGTGATGTGGGCGGCTATGGAGAGTGGCCGTCGCCCGGGTCGGCGAAGCCATTCGTTCCCGAGGGGAGATGAAAACCAGATTCAGCTCACTTGTGGATTCTCGCCCAGCGGAATCGAGTTTTATAGCTGTGAAGGCCCTCATACCGGGGCAGATTCACCCAAGCGGCGCATCGGGCTGCGCCGAGGCCAGGTGGGGGGAGGGACGGCCGGTCGCTAGCCGTTCACCTGCACAGCCCACTCGCCACGCTTCATGACTCCGCGCACGGCCAGCTCGTCGTCGAGGACCACCAGGTCGGCGTACTTGCCGGCCTCGATCGAGCCGATCTCCTGGTCCAGGCCGAGCGCCCGGGCCGGGGTGAGCGCGGCCGAGACCGCCGCGTCCTCGATCGGCAGGCCCAGCTCGCGCACCGCGCGGCGCAGCGCCACGTCCATCGTCAGGGTGCTGCCGGCGATCGAGCCGCCGCCGGCCAGCCGGGCCACGCCCTCGGCCACCTCCACGTCGAGCCCACCGAGCCGGTACATGCCGTCGGGCTGGCCGGCCGCGGCCATGGCGTCGGTGATCAGGGCGACGCGATGCGGGCCGACGGCGGTGAAGACCATGCCGAGCACCGCCGGATGGACGTGGATGCCGTCGTTGACGAGTTCGACGACGACGCTCTCGTCCTCCAGCGCGGCCACGACCGGGCCGGGCTCGCGGTGGTGGACGCCGGGCATGGCGTTGAACAGGTGGGTCGCGACGCGGGCGCCGCGGGTGAAGGCCGCATTCGCGACGCGGTAGCCGCCGTCGGTGTGGCCGACGGCCGCGATCACGCCGGAGTCGGCCAGCAGCGCGGTGGCCTCGATGCCGAAGTCCAGTTCGGGGGCCAGCGTGACCATCTTGACGGTGCCGCGGCCGGCCGCCAGCAGCGGGCGCAGCAGGACCGGGTCAGGGGCCTTCAACAGGGCCGGGTCGTGGGCCCCGCAGCGGGCCTTGGAGATGAACGGCCCCTCCAGGTGCAGGCCGGCCAGCAGCCCGTCCTCGACCAGTCCGGCGAGTTCGGACAGGTAGCCCTGAAGGACGTCCAGCTCGGTGGAGACGGTGGAGGCCATGATCGTGGTGGTGCCGTGCTCGCGGTGGAACGCCGCGGCGCGGACCGCCTGGTCGGCGTCGCCGGAGCTGAAGGCCGCGCCGCCGCCGCCGTGGGTGTGTATGTCGACGTAGCCCGGCAGCAGGTAGCGCCCGCCCAGATCGACCGGCTGCTGATGCGGATGCTGCTGATGCGGATGAGCGGGGTCCGGCTCCGGAGCCGCGCCGGAGCCCACCTCGGCGATGCGCGGGCCGTCGAGGCGGAGCCAGCCGGCGGGGCGTACGCCGTCGGGGAGGACGATCCGGGCGTTCGTCAGCAGTGTCATCGCAAACCTGTCAGAGCCGGGTTCATTCAGTACTCGAGTGGTATAGACCTGTGGTCGATCGGACCCACGGTACGCCATGGCCCCGCGGCGGCGCGGCGTGGGTGGCGCGCTTTACGCTGGGAGCATGGAAGCTGGCGAGCCCGGGGGCGGATTGACGGACCGGGACCGCGCGATCCTGGCGTTCGAGAAGCAGTGGTGGCGGCACGCGGGGAGCAAGGAGCAGGCGATCCGCGAGCGGTTCGCGGTCTCGGCGACCCGGTACTACCAGATGCTCAACGCGCTGCTCGACAACGAGGCGGCGCTGGCCGCCGAGCCCGAGGTGGTCAAGCGCCTGCGGCGGCTGCGGGCCGCGCGGCAGCGCGCCAGGTCCGGACGGGTGAAACGGGTGTCCGACATAGGCTCGGAGCCGGACGGGGACCCGGAGCCTGTGTCTAATGAAGGGCATGATCGGGACCGAGCTGCCTGACCGGGACCATGCCGACCGTGCTGACCATGCCGACCGTGTTGACCGCCTGCGGTACCGGGACCCGCTGGGGCTGGTGAGCGAGGGCCGGCCGCTGGGCCGGACGGCGACGCTCCTCGCGGTGGTCGCGGTCTGCGGAGCCGGGCTGCTCGCCGGGCTCGGGTTGTTCGGCGGCTCGGCGGCCAAGCGGCCGTTGCCCGCGGAGGGGATCGTGAAGACCGCTGACACCCGCGCTACGCGCCCTGACACGGCGCATATCGGGCGCACGTACAAGCCGCTGACGCATATGCCGCTTACACACCGTCCCGCGAAGCAGCCGCCCCATGCGGCCCATCCGTCCCCGTCTCATATCCCGGTTCGTACCCAGCCGGGGCACGGCGCCCACCAAGGCGGCGTCCACCAAATCAGCCCCCGCAAAGCGGGCGGTTCGAGCGCGCCGGTCAGGCGTCCGGGGCCGCGTCCGGCCACTGCGCGGCACGCAGCGCCCGCTGGGACAGCGCATACATCACAGCCAAGCTCATCACCAGGGACAGTCCCGACAATGTCACGGTAGGGGAGAACCATTGCAGCGCGGCGCTCGCCGCCAGCGTCCCGGCCGGGATCCCGACCAGCAGGAACACCTCCAGCGCCGCGGCGGTGCGGCCGCGCTGCTCGTCCGGGACTGCCTGCAGGATCAGGACGTTGACCATCACCACGGCCGACGGGATCGCTGCGCCGCCGGCGGCGAGGAAGGCGGCGTCCGCCCAGGGGTTCGCGAAGAACGTCATGCCGAAGTTGGTCAGCGCGAAGATCAGGCAGGCCGCGATCAGCACCCAGCCCGGGCGCAGCGCGCGCAGCAGCGGCTTGGCCAGCGGCGTGCCCAGCAGCCCTCCGGCCGCGGACGCGGCCACGACCAGGCCGGTGGCGCCGGACGCGGCGTGCTGCTGATGCATGCGCACGATCAGGCTCAGGAAGATCGGGTAGCCGGCCATGTTCACCAGGCACAGGCTCAGCGCGGTGGCCCGCATCACCGGATCGCGCAAGATGGTCTTCAGTCCCAGCAGGACACCGCCTTCGGGCTTGTCCTCGGCGTCGGCCCGCATCGCGGATTCCGGCAGGCGCAGGAAGAGCACTGACAGCAGGGACACCAGGCTGGAGATCGCCGAGAACAGGAACGGCAGCGCCCGCGAGACCGCGAACAGCGCGCCGCCCAGCGGCGGTCCGGTCAGCTCGCAGGTGTGGTTGCGCAGCTGCTCGCGGGTCAGCGCGTCGCGGATCTGCTCCGGCGCCACCACCTGCCGGATCATCAGGGTGCGGGCGCCGGCGAACGGCTGGATCGCGCCGAGCACCGCCGCGGTGGCCAGCAGCTGCCAGACGCTCAGCGCCCCGGCGAAGTAGGCGGCCGCCACGCCGGTGCCGGCCGCCAGCCGCACCGACTCGGAGACCAGCAGCATCCGGCGCCGGTCGTGCCGGTCCATCAGCTGCCCGATCGGCAGCGTGGCCAGTACCGTGGCGACCAGCTGCACCGTGGCGAACAAGCCGGACTTCAGCGGCGAGCCGGTCATCGCCAGGATCACCAGCGGAAAGGCGATGTCCGCCGTGGACAGGCCGAGCATCGCCGCGACCGAACCGCCCCAGAGCAGGTTGAAGTTCCGATTACGGCGCAGCGGCACCACGTCGGTGATGGCGGCCGGCTCGGCGGTCGTTGCGGTCATGGTGAACCCTCCCCTGTGGATGAATGTTCTCGATAGAGAAACCATTCACGTATCCATGAATGATGACGCCTGCGTGAGCGTCTGGCAAGATGGCCGCATGGGCAGCGAGGGCGCAGCGCCGGATAAGAGCAGAGGGCTGGACGCCGGGATCCGGCCGCTGATCGACGAGGTGGTCCGCACGATCACCGACGTGGAGACCATCAAGGCGCTCGCCGACAGCACCCGGCTGTCGCTGCTGCGCGCGCTGAACCGGGACCGGGTGCCCAAGACCGCCAAGGAGCTCGCCGAGGACCTGGACGAGCCGCAGACCAAGCTCTACCGGCACCTGAAGGTGCTGCTGGAGGCCGATCTGATCGAGGTGGCCGAGACCCGCGTCGTCTCCGGCATCGTGGAGACCAAATACCGGGCCGCGCAGTCCTCGCTCACCATCGATCCCACCGCGCACCCCGAGGAGACCCGCGAGGTCATGGGGCGGATCATCGGCGACAACCTGCTGGACTACCGCAAGCGCTTCCTGCGGCACATCGAGACCAACCCCATCCCGGCCGATCCGGAGAAGGCCAAGCAGGACGGGATGCTGATGTTCCTGTCCTCCACCGTGCGGCCGGAGGCCGCCGAGCACTTCCAGCAGCGGATGCAGGACCTGGTCAAGGAGTTCGACGAGCTGCCGCGCGATCCGGACGGCGTCCGACTGGAGGGCCTTGTCTCGTGGTTCAGGCCGACGCCGAAGGATCCGGCTGACCCGGCTGATCCCTGCGGCCCGAGCGGCCGCCCAGGCCGAGCGTCCTGATCGGCGGCCGCTCCATCACCGTCACGTCGGTCGAGCGCGGCGCGAAGCCCTCGGCCTCCCGGTGGAACTGGGTCATCCGGGTGTTCGGCTCCGCGGCGTCCTCGCCGGGGACTATCCGGCCTTCGCGGTGCAGCCGCTCCCAGGCCACCTGCATGATCTCGCTGGCCATCCGGCCGAGCCCGGCGTCGTCCTGGTGGTGGTGCAGCCGCACGCCCACGTCCACCTGCGCCATGCCGTCCAGCCCGACCAGCGCCAGGGTGTCGATCAGCATCGCGGTCTCCACGCCGTAGCCGGTCGGGAACGGCAGCCGCTCCAGCAGCGACCGGCGCGCCGCGTACTCCCCGCCCAGCGGCTGCACGAAGCCGGCCAGCAGCGGCCAGTGCAGGTTCAGGATCGGCCGCGCCACCAGCTCGGTGACCCGGCCGCCGCCGGCCGGCAGCACCGCCGAGCCGGCCACCAGCGGCCGGTCGTACATGGCCTTCACCAGGTGCACGCCCGGATCGCACAGCAGCGGCCCGAGCACGCCGGTGACCACCGTGGCGGAGAACTCGCGCAGGTCGGCGTCGATGAAGCAGACCAGCTCGCCGGTGGTCGCGGCCAGGGAGCGCCACAGCACTTCGCCCTTGCCCGGGACCGAGGGCAGCGCCGGCAGGATCTCGTCGCGGTGCAGCACCTTCGCCCCGGCCGCCGCCGCGTTCTCCGCGGTCCGGTCCGCCGAGCCGGAGTCCACCACCAGCAGCTCGTCGACCAGCGGCGCGGCCTCCATCAGGTCCTCGCGCAC
>JABFWL010000113.1 GCA_013362315.1 Catenulispora sp.
AGTAGCGAGCCCCAGCACGATGACCGATGCCACCGCGGGTCCCCCGCACCGCTCCGACGACACCTGGGTGTATCTGGACGATCCGCGGATGCCCGCGGTGGCGCACGGTTGGAAACTGCACATCTCGGCCCGGCCCGGGGCGCTGGAAGACCTCCTCGCCCGGGTCGGGCCGGTACTGCGCCGGCACGTCTGCCACGCCAAACACGCCCTTGACGCCGACGTTCTCAGGGCCTTGAACTCCGGCTACCGCAGTCCGGGCGCGGTCGGCAAGGCGGTCACCGTCTACCCGGCGCCGGGGACCGTTGTGGCTGTCGCCGCCGACCTGGTGCGGGCCCTGCGCGGGCTGGACGGCCCGCGGGTGCTCAGCGACCGGCGGGTGGCACCCGACGCGCCGGTCTACTACCGCTACGGCCCGTTCGAGGCCAGCTACCGCACCGGGGCCGGCGGCCGCCTGGAATCGGCGATGACCGGTCCTGACGGCCAGGTCTTCGACGGCCTGGCCACGGGCCGCTACCGCTGCCCGCCCTGGGCCGAGGACCCGTTCCGCCCATCCTCGGCGGCGCCCGGGCCCGACCCCGCCGCCCTGGTGCTCGGCGGACGCTACCGGATCACCTCCGGGATCGCCCGCGCCGCCCACGGGAACGTCTATCGCGCGGTGGACCGGACTACCGGACTGGCCGTGATCCTGAAACAGGCCAGGCCTTTCGTCGGCGAGGACGGCAGTGGCCAGGACGCCCGCGACCGGCTGCGGCACGAGGGCACGGTGCTGCTCGCCCTGGAGGGCGTCGACGGCGTCCCGGGCTTCCTCGACTACTTCCGCCACGGCGCCGACGAGTTCCTGGTGACCACCGACTGCGGCGGCCCGAACCTGCGGCGCGACGTGACCGAGAACGGCCCGTTCCGCCCCGGCGTGCCCGGCCGCGATCCGCTGGAGCTGGCCGACCGGCTGGAGCGGATCCTGCACCGCGTCCACGATCGCGGCGTGGTGGTCCGGGACGTGAAGCCGGACAACATCGTTCGGGACGCCGCAGGGTACTGCCACCTTGTCGACTTCGGTATCAGCGCCCTGTATGGCGACGGGCCGACCGGCTCGACCCTCGGCTACATCCCGCCCGGTTCCGCCGAGGACAGCACGCGGCTGGACGACGACCGCTACGCGCTCGGCGTGACCCTGGGGTTCGCCGCCACCGGCCTGGACCCGGTGCTGGTCGACCCGTCAGCGCAGGTGAATCAGGAGCGGACGCTGGCCGGGATCCAGAGCGCCGGCGTCGATCCGGAGGTGGCGCGGCGGATCCGGACCCTGATGCGCGTTCCCGCGGCCGACCGGCTTCCGCCGGCCGTCGACGACCGGCTGCTGGACGAGATCATCGCGCACACAGTTGCGTTTTGCGTGCGCCAGGCGCGCGACATGGTGTGCGACCCGACGGCGCGGATCGACCTGTATGCGGGCAGCTCGGGGCTGGGGCTGGAACTGCTCCACCATCGCGGGCAGCCCGGCGTCGCCCGCACGGCCGAGCTGTTGGCGAACTGGACCGCGAAGCAGTCACGCGATCTGTCGGCCAGCCTGTTCTCGGGCTGGACCGGTGTCGCGCTCTTCTTGCGTCGGGCCGGAATCGGTTGCCGCGACTGGGATCACGACCATGATCCACGGCTGCGGCCGGTCGGCCGGCCCGGTGGGGGACCGCCGGAGGCGGATCTCATCGAGGGTGTGGCCGGTGTCGGGCTGGGGCACCTGCTCCTCGCCGACGGGAGCGCCGGCGATGCGGAACACGCGGCGCATGCGGCGCACGAGGCGGGTCAGGCGCGCCAGGCGCACGTGGAGATCGCCGCCGAGTGTCATCGGCTCCTGACTTCCGGGGAAGCCACCTTCACCCCGGTCGATGCCGGCAAGCCGGGCAACGCCGCCCTCGCGGAGGGCATGGCGCACGGCGTCGCTGGGGCCGCGTACTTCCTCACCGCGTACGCCCACGTCACCGGGGACGCAGCGGCGGTCGAGGCGGCCCGCGCGGCCTGCGACCGGCTCGCCGCCGTGACCCCCGATCTGGTCGGCCGCTCGCTGGAACCGGCCGCGAGCCGCCGCTACGGCTCGTGGTGCCGGGGGCTGGCCGGGATCGGAACGGTGCTGCTGTATGCGGGCGACCGCCTCGCAGAGCCCTGCTACCACGAGCTGGCACAGCAGTGTGCTGACTCCTGCGTCCGGATCGCCCCGCGGATGCCGCAGGCCGTCTACTGCTGCGGGCTGGCCGGCGTCGGGGATTTCCTGGTCGACTGCGGCCGCTGGGACCAGGCTTTCGACGTCGTGCGCCTGATCCTGGCGCGCAGCGGCGGCACCTGGTCGAGCCCTGATTTCCCGGACGTGGAGCTGACGGGCTCCACGGCAGGCTGGGCCGGAGGCTCCGCCGGCGTCCTGGGCTTCCTGCGCCGGCTGCGCGAGCGCGGCGGCGTCCGCCCGACCTCGGCACCATGACAACTGATGTGAATAAGAGTCTTCACTCCTTTCACTTCAGTTTACAGGCGGTCCTCTGACCAGTAATGTCGTGGCCTGATGTAGTGCGAACACACGGGTCACGGAAAGCGGATCGAGATCCATGACTGAACGCGCGACCCTGCGCCACCGCAGGATCGGAGCGGCGTTGCGCGCACACCGCCTCGCCGCCGGGCTCACCCTGGAACGGGTGGCCCGCAAGCTCACCGTCGCGGACGCCATGTCCGCGGCGAAGATCTCCCGGATCGAGAACGGGCAGTACGCCGTCAACCCGCACGACGTCCGGGCCCTGTGCCGGGTCTACGGGCTGGAGCCGGCGGTCACCGAGGAGCTGGTCGAGCAAGCCTCCCAGGCGCTGCGGCGCGGCTGGTGGCAGGAGGGGGACGCCGGGGCGCTGCCGGCGCCGCTGCGGCGCTATCTGGAGTACGAGGACACCTGCGTCGAGATCGACGTCTTCGCGCCGGTGTTCATCCCGGACATCCTGCAGACCGCCGCCTACACCCGGATGCTGGTCGCCGGCATGTGGCCGGACAAGCAGCCGGGGGAGCGCGCCGCGCTCGCCTCGGTGCTGACCCGGCGGCAGTCCCGGTTCGCGGTCGACGAGGGGCCGAAGGTGCAGGTGGTCCTGGACGCGCACGCCGTGCTGCGGTCCTGGGGCGACCGGTCGGTCGCGGTGCGGCAGGCCGCGTACTTGCTGGAGGCCTCCCGGCATCCGCGGACCGAGGTCCGGGTCATCCCCGACGGGCGGGTCTACCCGGGCGCGCACACCGGGTTCACGCTGATGACGCTGGGCGCCGGGGCCAGGAAGTCCGAGCATGTCGGGTTCGTCGGCGGGGTGGCCGGGTGGTGCCTGGTGGACGGGGTGGACGAGATCGACCGGTACGCGCAGACGTTTGAGCAGCAGCGGACTGCGGCGCTCGGGCCGGAGGAGACACGGCGGTGGCTGCGGCTGGCTATCAAGAGCATGGGCGGCGTCGGATGACTCCCACGTTTCCGACGCCTGGCTCTGAGGGCGCTGAGGGGGCTGAGGGGGCTGCTGTTGATGTCGTCATCGAGGCCGCCACAGAGCCTGTCGCTGGGCCCGCCGCCGGTGCCGCCCTGGCCACCGCCTCCCGGCACGTCGTCGAGGTGCCCTTCGCCGGCGACGGCGCGGGCGCCGGCGCCCTGAACTGGGGCCAGCAGCACATCCTCGGCGCCATCCGGAACCTCGGCTCGCCGATGAACATGTGCGCCGTCCGCGAGTTGGCCCCCACGGCCTGCGTCCAGGACTTCGCCGACGAGCTGCGGTTCTACCTGAGCCGGTTCCAAGCCATGCGCACCCTGCTGCGCTTCAGCCCGGACGCCGCACCGGTCCAGGAGGTGCTCGCCGCCGGTCGGGCGCCGCTGCACATCGTCGACCTCCCCGCCGGGGCCGACGCCGCCGCGGCGGCCGCCGAACTCGCCGCCGACCAGGAGCAGCTGGCCTTCGACGACGAGCGGGAACTGCCGATCCGGATGCTGCTGCTGCGGCAGGACGGGGTGCTGACCCACCTGGTGACGGTGCTGAACCACTTCGCCACCGACGGCGCCGGCGCCTTCGCGATGTTCGAGGACTACACCAGCCGCGACCCGGTCACCGGCGAGGTGCCGTACCCGGTGCGCACGCACCCGCTGGACCTCACGGCGCAGCAGGCCACCCCGGCCGGGCGCCGGCAGAGCGAGGCCTCGCTGCGGTACTGGGAGCGGGAGCTGATGGCGCTGCCGCTGAGCGGGGGGCGCGCGCCGGTGGAGCGGGACGGCGCCCGCTATCGCCGCATCCTGCTGCGTTCAGCCCCGCTACTCCTCGGCGCCACCAAGATCGCACACCGCCTGAGCTGCGACCTCAGCGCGGTCCTCCTGGCCCTGTTCTCCACCGCGCTGGCCAGCGTCACCGGCGAGCACCCCATCGCCGCGCAGATGCTGGTGAGCAACCGCTTCCGCCCCGGCATGGCGGACATCGTCGGCAACGTCAGCCAAACTGGCCTGTTCGTTGTCGACGTCTCCGGCGCGACGACCCTCGACGAGGTGGTGGAGCGCGCACAACGGGCCGTGACCCGGACGTACAAGTACGCCTACTTCGACCTGGAGCAGTGGCACGAGCTGCTGGCCGACGTGGAGCGCAAACGCGGCGAGCCGCTGGCGCTGTGCTACTACAACGACCGCCCGTCGCAGCGCAGCGGCACCGCACCAGGCACCGAACCGACCACGGCAGAGGTACTCGCCGCCGCCCGCACCCCGACCCCGGTCACGTGGACCGACCTGCCGTTCTTCAACGAGCGCCTGATGGTCACGATCGACGTCATGGACGAGGCGGGCGATGCCGTGCCGCTGATGGTGTATGCGGACACGTGGTACATGCCGCCGGAGGAGATGGAGGGGTTCGCGCGGCTGATGGAGTCGCTGGCGGTGCAGGCGGCGTGTGATGCCAGTCAAAGGCAGATCAAAG
>JABFWL010000108.1 GCA_013362315.1 Catenulispora sp.
GTGGTGATCACCTTGAACGTCGAACCCGGCGCCCGGATGGCCTGGGTCGCCATGCTGCCGTTGTTGCTGGCGATGCCGAGGATGTTCCCGGTCGAGGGCTGGATCGCGACCATGCCGGAGTCCTTGAACATCTTCACGGCCGCGTCCATCGCGTTCTGCACGGCGGGCTTGATCGTGGTCTTCACCGTCATCGGCGCGGACGTGGCCGTGCCGAGCTGGTACGTCTTCGAGCCGGGGATCTGCGCCCCGGTGTTGGCGTCGGTGAGCTCCACGGTCAGCGACTGCGGCGTCACGCCGGCCGGCAGCTTCGTCGACAGCATGTTCACGGAGTTGGCCAGCGCCGGATGCGCCTTGGTGTCGATCTTGGCGCCGGTGGCGTCGGTGACGGTGACCTTCGGCGGCGCCGCCTTCAGCAGCATGGAGGACAGCAGCAGGGGGTGGATGACCGAGAACGACCAGTGCACCAGCGGCGCCCCGCCGGCCGGCTGCACCAGGCCCAGCGACGACTTGTACTGCCAGATGAGGTTGTTGCCGAAGTCGTCGGAGACGTCGAACCAGAAGCCGCCTGCCGACGGCCCCGCGGCGGAGGTCGCCGGAGCCGTCGGGGTGCCGGAGGCGGAGCCCGCGGACGACGGGGCGCCGGATGACGTACCGCCCGACGACGGAGTGCCCGACGAGGCGTCGGACGCCGCCCCGAGCGTGAGCGTCGTCTTCTTCGGGGCCAGCGCCGTCATCTCGGCCTGCAACCCCTTCTCGGCCTTGTCCGGGTCGTCGGTGAACGACGCGGCCTTGTGCCAGTCACCCGCCACCCACGCGTCGAGGAAGGCCTGGGCCACGGTCTGCGGCGTCGCGGTCGGCGCGGCGGACGACCTGCCGGCCCCGGCGGGCGAGGTCGCGCCGCTCGACGACTTCGAGGAGGAGCCCCCGAACAGGCCGCATCCGCTGACGGCGAGGAGTGCGGCCACCGTCACGCCGCACATCGCAGGCCGTATCGCTCCTGCTTTTCGCCAACCAGTCATAGGTCATCTCCCCGAGGGTGCCGCGGTCGTTGCACATACGTTTCGGCGGCCAAACCTACACTGATCGACGCCGACCAACCCTGGTATGTCACTCCTTTACATCGCCGGCGCTGTGTGGCCGCCACGTGCGCCGCCGTCTTTCAGCGTCGAGCCGAGTCAACCGCATACTTTTCGCCGCCCGGCGGGTCTGTATCAGTGAGGACCTCTGGTGAAAGGATGGTGTGCACGTGGGCGGCACGGGGACCGTGGCGGTCGGTCACGACGACATCGCGCGGCTGGCCGCGCCGTACCGGCGCGAGCTGATGGCGCACTGCTACCGGATGCTGGGCTCGCTGCACGACGCCGAGGACGCGGTGCAGGAGACCATGGTCCGCGCCTGGCAGGGCGGCGGCGGGTTCCAGGGCCGGTCCTCGCTGCGGGTGTGGCTGTACCGGGTCGCGACCAACGTCTGCCTGCGGGCTCTGGAGCGGCGCGAGCGGCTGCCGATGCCCTCGGCGCTCGGGGCGCCCAGCCGCGAGCCGGAGTTGCGGCCGGTGCCCGCTCCGCCCGGGGCGCGGTGGGTGGAACCGGCGCCGGACGGGCTGTTCAGCGCCGGCGGCGCGGCGGCCGACCCGGCCTCGGTCGTGGCGCTGCGCGCCGGAGTGCGCCTGGCGTTCATCAGCGCCCTGCAACTGCTGCCGGCCCGCCAGCGCGCGGCGCTGATCCTGCGCGACGTGCTCGCGTTCTCGGCCCGGGAGACCGCCGAGGTGCTGCAGACCACGACCGCCGCCGCGAACAGCGCGCTGCAGCGGGCCCGGGCGCAGATCGCCGAGGCCGCTCCGGCCCAGGACGACGTGCTGGAGCCGTCCGCACCGGCGGTCCGGCAGCAGCTCGAGCGCTACGTGCGGGCGTTCGAACACGCCGATGTCGAGGGGCTGCTGCGGCTGCTGCGGGACGACGTGGTGCTGGAGATGCCGCCGATGCCGGCCTGGTTCTCCGGCCGCGCGGACGTCGTCCGGTTCCTGGCCGCCAACCCCCTGGCCCGGCCCGGACGGTTCCGCCATGTCCGGATCGGCGTGAATCTGCAGCCCGGCTTGGCCGCGTACCTGCTGGAGGCGGACGGCTGCTACCACGCCCACGGCATCCACGCCGTCACCGTCACCCGGAGCGGCATCTCCCGCATCGAGGTGTTCCTGGACCCCGCTCTGTTCCCGGTTTTCCGGCTTCCGATGATTCTCGGCGGTGACGCGGATCAGCACTGATGTGAGTGACAACGTGAGTGCGAATCAGAGAACGAGAACAGGCTGGACGCTGCTGCTGGCGTCCCTGGGCAGTTTCATGGCGGCCCTCGACGTGGTCATCGTGGCCACCGCGATGCCCACGATGCGGGTCGAGCTGCACGCCGGCTTGTCCCAGATGGAATGGACGATCAACGCCTACAACCTGGTGTTCGCGGTGCTGCTGCTGACCGGCGCGGCGTTGGGCGACCGGTTCGGGCGGCGGCGGATGTACGTGGGCGGGCTGCTGCTGTTCGCGGCGACCTCGGCGGCCTCGGCGCTGTCCACCACCGCCGGCGAGCTGATCGCGGCCCGGGTCGCCCAGGGTGTCGCCGGCGCGGTGCTGGTGCCGCTGACCCTGACGCTGATCAGCGAGGCCTTCCCGGCCGAGAAGCGCGGCGCGGCGATCGGCATCTGGGGCGGCGTCACCGGCCTCGGAGTGGCGGCCGGGCCGGTGCTCGGGGGCGTCATCGTCCAGGAGATGACGTGGCAGTGGATCTTCTGGTTCAACGTGCCGGTGGCGCTGGCCGTCGCGGCCGGGTCGTTGTTCCTGCTGACCGAGAGCCGCGGCCCGCGGCCCCAGCTCGACGTGCCGGGGCTGGCCCTGGCCGGCACCGCGATGTTCGCGCTGACCTGGGCGCCGGTGCGCGCGCCGGATGCCGGGTGGGCTTCGGCGGAGGTGGTCGGCGCGTTGGTCGCCGGGGCGGTGCTGGCTGGGGGGTTCGTGCTGTGGGAGCGGCGCGCGCGGTTCCCGATGATGCCGCTGGAGTACTTCCGCAACCGCGGCTTCGCGACCGCGAACATCGTCAACTTCTTCCTCATGGTGTCCCTGATCGGGTCGCTGTTCTTCATCACCCAGCTGTTCCAGACCGGCCTGGGCTACTCGCCGATGCAGGCCGGGGCCCGGATCCTGGTCTGGATGGCGATGCCGATGGTGGTCGCGCCGCTGGCCGGGGCACTGGCCGACAAGGTCGGGAACAAGCCGTTCATGCTGGCCGGGATGTTGATGCAGGGCGGCGGGGCGGCCTGGCTGGCGGTGGTGGCTTCGCCGCACGTGTCCTACGGGACCTTGGTGGCGCCGCTGATCGTGTCCGGCGTGGGGATCTCGATGTGCTTCCCGACGGTGGCCAACGCCGTCACCGGCTCGGTGCCCGCGGCGGACGCCGGGATCGCGGCCGGGGTGAACGTGACGCTGCGCGAGCTCGGCGGGGTGTTCGGGGTCGCGATCCTCGGCGCCGTCTTCGCCGCGCACGGCGGCTACGCCTCGCCGGAGGTGTACGTGGCCGGCTTCCGGCCGGCGATGTGGGTGGCGGCGCTGGTGCCGGTCGGCGGGGCGGTCGCGGCGGCGTTCGCGCCGGGCAAGCCGAAGGCGGTGGCGGGTGGCACGGCGGACGCCGGGCCGGATGCCGGGGAGCCGACGGCGGAGTTGGTGGTGCAGGCGTCGTGATGGCGCTGGGCGCTGGGTGTTGTGCGCTGTTCGGAAAAGGTGAAGAAGATCGGATCGATCGGAGTGTGCGATGACTCAGAACTCTGAAGCAGCAGCTGGTAAGGGCCTGGCGGGGACGACCGCGGTGGTGACTGGAGCCAGTCGTGGCTTCGGCTTCGCGATCGCGACGGCGCTGGTGGCGGCCGGGGCTGGGGTGGTCGGCGTGGGGCGGGACGCTGCGCGGTTGGCGGCGGCGGCCGAGCGGCTCGGGACCGGATTCGTGCCGGTCGTGGGGGACGCGGCCGATCCGGAGCTGCCCGGCAAGCTGCTCGCCGAACACCGTCCGGACCTGGTGGTGCTCAACGCCGGGGCGATTCCGGAGATGCGGCCGGTGCATGAGCACAGCTGGGAGACGTTCGGCCTGCCGTGGGAGACGGATGTGCGCCAGGCGTTCAACTGGTGCGGCGAGGCGTTGCGGGCTCCGCTGGCTCCCGGCAGCACGGTCGTGGCGGTGTCGAGCATGGCGGCGCTGCGGGGCGGCTCGCCGCTGTCCGGCGGGTACGCCGGTGCTAAGGCGACAGTGCGGTTCATCGCGTCGTATGCGGCACAGGAGTCGGAACGGGCCGGCCTCGGCGTCAGGTTCCTGACGCTGATGCCGAACCTGACGGCGGCTACGGAGCTGGGCCGGGTCGGGGTGACGGGCTATGCGGAGCGGCAGGGTGTGCCGGTTGCGGACTTCTTGGCGGGACGTGGTGCGGAGTTGCAGCCGGAGCAGGTTGCGGAGGCGGTGCTGGGGTTGTGGGCTGGAGGGGAGGCGAGTGGGTCGGTGTTTACGGTGGTGGCTGAGGGGGTGGAGGTGTTGGGGTGAGTGGGGTGGGGGGCCGGGTTCGGGGGCCGGCTGCAGTTGGGCTGTGGGTAAAGGCGATGTTTACGAAGCGCGGGTGTATGCGGCCTCGGGGTACGTGGTGGGAGTTCTGTTCTTCGGCTGGCGGTCGTCGTGTGCACGGACCCGGCACCGGTGGGTTCTCCTTCGCTGGCTGTCGGTGAGGTGGCTGGCTCTCAGTCAAAGTCAAGAGCTTGATGAGAGGCCGGCGCCTCCGGCGGGGGCCTCAGTTCCCTCGGGGAACTGGCGCAAGTCCATCGGGGCGTGCTGCTAGGCGCGGCGCCTGCGGTTCGTGAGGTGGGCGGTTCGGTCCCCTCGGTCCCGACGGCAGCCGCAAGCGGTACAGCACCGGC
>JABFWL010000226.1 GCA_013362315.1 Catenulispora sp.
CCGCAACTACCTCTCCAGTGCCATGGCCAAGCTGGGCGCGCGCAACCGGACCGAGGCGGCCCGGGTGGCGCGGACCCGCGGCTGGCTGTGAACGCTGCCCGTCAATCGCGGCGCCGGTTACGGCCGTTGGTGGTCGCATAGAGGGTTCCGAGCAGCATTCCGCCCACCACGCAGACACCGACCCCCATCGTGGGACTGATCATGAAGCCGGTGACGACGAGGGCCGCGAAGACCATCGGTGCGGCGGTCCTGAGGTTCCTGTTCATCCGTCGTACTCCTTCTTTCTCTTCTTCTCAAAGTTCTTCTTGAAGTTCTTCTCGACGTCCGTCTTGAAGTTCTTCTTTGAGGTCGTCTCAGCCGAGTGCCCGGGACATGAATCCCCTGACGCCGGTCACCGCGGTGACCGCCATGGCGAACAGCAGCACCAGTGCGTCCGTCCACAGCGGGATCGACGACGGAGGACCGGGCAGTGCCGCGGCTCGCAGTCCTTCGCTCACGTACGTCAGCGGGTTGATCGCGGAGATCACCTGGAACCACCTCAGGTGACCGAGGGACGACCAGGGGTACTGGACGGACCCCGTGAACGTCAGCGGGGCCATGACGAGCGAGAAGGTGACACCGATGCGGTCCGGCGACACGATCGTGCCCAGTGTGAGGCCGAGGCCGGCACCGGTCGCCGAGCCGAGCAGCAGGATCAGCAGCGCACCCGGCCAGGCAGTGAGCGGCCAGCCGGCGCCGCCCAGCACGAGGAACCCGACCGGCGCCATGACCAGCCCGGCGAACAGGCCGCACAGTGTTCCGAACACCATCTTGGCGACGGCGACCAGCTCTCCCGGCAGCGGTGCGAGCAGCCTGTCCTCGATCTCGCCGGACCACGAGAAGTCCATGATCAGCGGCATCGCGGTGTTCTCCAGGGAGACCAGCAGCGCGTTGAGCGCCATGACGCCGGGCAGCAGGGTCGCGCCGAAGTCACCCCTGGTGTAGCCGGCCTCGCCGAGCACCTTGCCGAAGACGAAGAACAGCAGCAGCGGCTGGACGATCACCTGCAGCAGGAACGCGGTCGGCCGACGGGCGGTGGTGTACACATCGCGCCACAGCACCGCCAGGAAGGTCCGCGTCACGGAACCGACGTCGTGACGCGGTCGCCGGCCCGCGGCCTCGGCGGATCGGGCGGCCTCGACAGCCTCGGCGCTTTCGCTCACGGTGGTCACCGCAGTTCCCTTCCGGTCAGGCTGATGAACACGTCCTGGAGACTCGGCCGGGCGATCGACAGATCGACCGGCTCGACCCCGCGGTCGACAACGACGCGCAGCACGTCGGGCAGCAGGACCGACGGGTCCTTCTCGGTCCGCACGCGGAAGTACTGGCTGTCGTCTGTCCCGGACCCGCTCGGCGCATCGTGCTCGACGGTGCCGGCGCCGGGCAGATCCGTCAGCGCGGCGAGGATCTCGGCGCTCGGCACATGCGCCCCGCGGACCTGTGCGGTGATCGTGGTGCCGCCCTGGAGTGCCCCGGTCAGCGCGCGCGGTGTGTCCAGCGCGAGGAGCCTGCCGTGGTCGACGATGCCGATGCGGTCGGACAGGCTCTCGGCCTCGTCCATGTCGTGGGTGGTGAGCACCACGGTGACGCCCCGGTCGCGCAGTTCGCGGATGCGCTCGTGCAGGAACAGCCGCGACTGGGGATCCAGGCCGGTCGACGGCTCGTCGAGGAACAGCACTTCGGGCGCGTGCATCAGGGCCCGCGCGATGACGACCCGCTGCGCCTGACCGCCGGAGAGCCGCTCGACCCGTTGGCCGGCCTGCTCGGTGAGCCCCATCAGGTCGAGCAACTCCTCGGCGCGGCTGGTCCGTTCGTCCTTGCCGACGCCGTGGTAGCGCGCGTGGAAGAGCAGGTTCTGCCGTATGTCGAGGGAGCGGTCCAGGTTCTGGCGTTGCGGTACGACGGCGAGCAGTCGCTTCGCCGCGGCCGGCCGGGCCACCACGTCCGTGCCGAAGACCAGGCACCGGCCGGACGTCGGCCGTATCCGGGTGGTCAGCACACCGACGGTGGTGGACTTGCCCGCCCCGTTCGGGCCGAGCAGGCCGAAGACCTCGCCCCGGTCGACCGTGAAGCTCAGACCGTCCACGGCGGCCGGTGCATGCGGGTGGTAGCGCTTGACGAGTTCACTGACGGAGACGGCGTGGGTCACGGGTTCGTCCTTCCTCGGGTTCGTGGGCCGGTCACAGCCGGCCGCCGCTGTCGACGAAGCCGATCAGGTCCTCGATCCGGTCCATCGCGGTCACTCCGTGTACGTCCTCGACGGCGCGGGAGACGACGTGGCAGATCAGGTTGCGTTCCATCTCGCCGATGCCGAGCCGGTACATGTTGAGGTAGAGCCAATTGAGCACGACCCGGTACTGCTGGAAGGTGTTCCAGCCGCCCAGTTGGTCGGCCGCCGTCCGGTGGCCGCCCAGGACCCGGTGGAACTCGCTGCGGTCCGACCAGGCGCTCCAGGTCGAACCCCATGCCTCCGGCTCGCCGTTCATGTCGGTGTTGAGCGCCAACTCGCCTGTCCCGATCAGCTTGTTGGCCCGGTTGCGGTAGCGGAGCAGGGTGTCGAGGAGGTCGCTGAACGGGACTACGTCGTGGTGGTCCGCCGCCCCGGTGATCTCGACGACTCGCTGCCGGAAGGCCCCGGCGTTGGCCTCGTAGACCTGGTCGAAACGTGCGCGCAGACCGTCGGGCATCTTGGCCAGGAAGGCGTCGGCGTGTCCGCGGTAGGACATATAGCCGTAGGTCACCGGCGGGAGGAAGCGGTTCGCCGCCCCGATGAACAGGTCCACCGCGAGTGCCATCTTCGAGCCCCCGCCACGGATCCAGCCGAGGATGTCGAACACGAGGTCGTTGGTGTCGACGTAGTAGTCGGCGAGGAGGTCCGCCGCGGCCGGTCCGCCGAGCACGTACTGGCGCCGGTCGTAGGGCTCGATCTCGATGGTGTTGTCGGGCGCCCAGGGGGTCAGCGGGCCGCGTTCGCACTCCACCTCGGCCAGCCGGACGTGCTCGGCGTGAGCTGCCTGCTCGTCGAGGAGGACGGTCGACGGATGCGCCCGCAGGTACGCCTCCAGCACGTCGGCCACGGCCGGTGCGACGACCTCGTCGAAGACCTCGGCACCCGCCTGGATCGGGATACGCACATGCGGCCCGCGCCGCCAGTGCGGCTGGTAGTACACCCTGGCCGCCGAAGGGGCCACGGCCGTGACGAAGGGGCGTACCGCGTCGAGCAGCAGATCGGTGCGGTCGCCGTCGTGGTGGAACACGTTCACGGTGCGCCACACGGACTCTGTCATTCCTGGTCTCCTCGGCAGTTGAGCTCGATGACGTATTCGGTCACTCTCGGCACGCCCTGGTGGTCGAGGAGAGCGGTCTCCGGCTTCGGTGTGACCTCCTGGAACACCGCCGCGGCGGCCGGGTCCCCGGCCAGCCGCTCGAAGGCCAGGACGAGGGGCGGCGATCCGATGTCGACGTACATCGGTTTGCGGCTGCGGTCGCCCGCGAACGAACCGGCCGGGACGGTGCCCGTCCGCAGCACGGACACGAAGAACCTCGGTGGCAGGCCGTGCCCGGTCAGCCAGGTCGTCAGCGTGAGCAGGAAGTCCGCGTCGGACTGGCCGGCCGCGCGGCGCGGGAGCGTTCCCGGCTGCGCCACCCAGGTGGCCCGCCGGAGCACCACCTGCCCGATGCTCAGCCGCGGCGCGTGCAGGACGCGGCCCTGTCCGCTCCCGGCGCTCGCGTCGTGCTGCAGCGGCTGGTCGGGCCGCAGCAGCAGGGGATTCTCGCCGAACGCCTCGATCAGCAGCGCCATGACCGGCGGGAGCTGCCGCTCGTAGGACAGTCCGCCGTGGACCGGGCGGACGACCGGGCCGCCGTCGAACAGGGCGGGCAGTCCGTCGCCGTCCAGGCCGACCGTCAGCCGGGCGGGCGGCGGGTAGTCGAGCCGGTCCGGCAGGGCCGCCTCGCGCTGGTTGAGCGAGGTGGCGAGGGTCTGGGTGAACTCCGCGTACACCGGTGCGCACGGGTACACGGCATCGACCGGGAGCGGGTCTGCCTCGACGTGGTGCAGCAGGCGGCGCACCTGTGAACGGGCCCGGCCGAATCCGGAGTTCACCGCGTTGACGATCAACTCCTCGCCGTCGCGCTGGGCGTACACCGCGACCGAGCCGACCGGGCGCACCCAGGCCGGCAGCGCGTCGAGGACCTGCTCGATCCGCTGCCGGTCCGGCAACGCGCGCCGGACCTCGGCGACCAGGTCCACCAGGTGGCGCACCTCCGCGACCGGGCTGGCCGCAAGGGTTGCGGTCAGCCCGGTCATGTCGAAGGCGACCGCGGCGGGGTGCAGCCGCCTGGCCTCATGGCCGTCGCGGACGAGTTCGGCGTAGAACCGGTCGAACGGCACCGGCGCCTGCGCGCCGAAGCGCTCCCGGATGAACGCGGCGACCGCCAGTTTGAACGGCAGCGTGTGGTCGAAGACCGCGAGCAGCCGGCAGGCGAGGGCCAGATCGTCCAGTGCGTCCTGCCAGGACGGCAGACCCGCCTCGACCACGACTCCGGGGATGACCGACTGCTCGGTCACCACGTCCCGCAGCTTGCCCGTGATGCCGGCGTCCCGCAGCCGTTCGTGGAGCGCCGCCCCGAGCACGACCCGGTCGGCTCCCTTGGCGCTCCCGTACGTGTGCAGTCCCTCCCGGACCGGAACCAGTTCGGGAACCCGTTCGGCCAGCTGCCGCAGCGGATCGATGCCGTGGTCGTCGAAGTCCGGCTGGAGCAGGAGCAGTCCGCTCGCCACGAGTGAGCGCAGATATCCGGCCGCCCGCTCGGGCGGCGCGGGAAGGCCCGCCGCCAGCGCGGCGAGGGTCGGCCGAGCGGCGGCGGCCCGCAGGCAGTGCCGCAGCGGCGGTG
>JABFWL010000025.1 GCA_013362315.1 Catenulispora sp.
GCGGCTGTCGCTCTGCGCAGGAAGCCCTCGCTGGAGCGCCCCGCCGAGATCCGTTCGCCAGGACTATTGACCACTGGTCTTTACCAGTGAACCATCCCGGGTATGACATCAGCCCCGTCTCTCCATCGCAGGACTCTGACCGGTGTCGCGGCCCTGACAGCGGCTACGATCGCTGTCGTTGCCGGCACGACCCTGTTCGCCCACTCCGCGACGGCGGCGCCCGTCCTGGCCGTCACCGGCTACGCCGAAGAGGGCACCGCCAACTCCGCGATCGACGCGAGCGCGGCGGCCATGACCACCGTCGGCGTCGACGGCATCAACATCAACTCCGCCGGTACGGGCGTCCCGGCACCTGACGCCGGAGCGCTCACCCTCCTCGCCAAGGCGCACGCGGACCACCTGCGCGCCGAGTTCCTGGTGGGCAACTACTCCGCATCGATCGGCGACTTCGATCCCACCGCCCTCGACAAGTTGCTGAGTTCGCCGAACAACATCAACAGCGTCGTCGCGACCGTGGTGAACGCCGTGAACACGCAAGGCTGGGACGGCGTCACCATCGACTTCGAATCCATCCTCGGCAAGGACGCGCAGGGCCTGGTCGCCTTCGGCACGGCCCTGAAGCAGGCGATGCCGGCGGGCAAGACGGTCAGTATCGACGTCACCGCGTTCGAGACCGCCGCCGAGTACACCGCGAACGGCTACAACCTCTCGGCGCTGGGCGGTGTCGTCGACCGGGTCGCGCTGATGGCCTACGACCAGCACGGCCCGACGTGGAACGGAGTCGGCCCGATCGGCGGCCTGCCGTGGCAGGAGACCTGCCTGCGGCAGCTCCTCACCGAGGTTCCGGCCGCCAAGATCGACCTCGGCGTCGCAGGGTACGGCTACACCTGGCCCAGAACCGGCACCGGCGTGCAGGTCGGCGACGTGCAGGCCCGGCAGCTGGTGACCGCCGACGGATCGACCGCGACCTGGGACAGCACACAGGGCGAGTGGACCGCGACGCTGAAGAACGGCACGGTGATGTGGTGGTCCGACGCCAAGTCGTGGCCGCTCCGGGCCGCCCTCGCCCAGGAGTACGCGGTCCACGGCATGGCGCTGTGGTCGCTGGACCTGTCGGACCCGCTGAAGGTCACCACGCCGGCGAACGACTTCTCGGTGACCGCGAATCCGACGTCGGGCTCGGTGCCCGCGGGCGCGTCGGCGACCTCGACCATCGGCACCGCCGTGACCTCGGGGAGCGCGCAATCAGTCGCGCTCACCGCCGCCGGACTGCCGGCCGGCGCGAGCGTGTCCTTTTCGCCAGCCTCGGTAACCGCGGGCTCGACCTCCACGATGACGGTCTCGACGTCTTCCGCCACGCCGGCGGGCACCTATCCGATCACGGTGACCGGCACCGCCGCGTCCGGCAGCCATACCACGACATACACGCTGACCGTCACCTCCGCGAACGGCGCCACGATCTACGAAGCCGAAGCCTTCTCCGGCGTTCTGGCGGGCGGCGCGAAGGTGCTCACCTGCGCGGCCTGCTCGGGCGGCGCCCGCGTCGGATACCTCGGCGGCACCGGCACTGTCACCATGAAGAACATCACCGTGGCCGGCGCCGGCGCCTACCCGGTCACGATCGCGTACACCAACGGCGCCGCGACCAGCCTCAAGGTCATGCTCAAGGTCAACGGCGGTGCCAGCACCACCTTCACCGGTGCGCCGACAGCGAACTGGGACACGCCGGCGAACGGCACCATCACCCTGAACCTGGCGGCGGGAACCAACAGCATCCTGTTCAGCAACACCGGAACCACCGGCGACATCCCCGACATCGACAGGATCACGGTTCCGGCGAACCATAACTGAAACCGGCCATTCCGGACGGCCCGCGATCCATCCGGGGTGGCGGGTCGTCCGGCGCACTCATCCATGAGCGGTTTACCAGTTGCCTTTACCAGAGCTCCCAGAGTTGACCAGTGGTAGCGGCTGCGGGACGATCTGACCTGAAGCACAGGGCACGGTCGGCGTGACGGCAAAGGATCGGGGACCGCGTGGAAACAGAACCGGCCGGGGGCCTGTCGAAGCGTCGGCGCATCCGCGAGCACCTCCTCGACCTGGTCGAAACCCTCGGCCCCGGCGGGGCGATCCCTTCGGAGCGGAGGCTGTGCGACCAGTTGGGCGTGTCCCGGCCCACCGTGCGCGCCGCCGTGGACGACCTGGTCCGCGACGGCGTGCTGATCCGCCGACACGGCCAAGGGATGTTCGTGGCCCAGCCGAAGATCGCCCAGAACCTGCTCGGAGCCGGTCCGGCGCGGCTCGCCATGGCCGCCGTCGGCGGGACCTGGTCCAGCCGCACCGTGAGCTTCGAGGAGACCGGGGCCGGCGCGCGGGTCGGCAAGTTTCTCAGGCTCGCACCGTCCGCCCGCGTCCTGCGCATCAGCCGCCTGCGATTCGTCGACGACGAACCGATGTCCGTCGACACCCTCCACATCCCGGCGCACCTCGTGCCCGACCTGACCGCCGGCGATCTGGAACGGCACTCGTTCTACGACCTGCTGGAAAGCCGCTACGGGATCGGCGTGGCGACGGCGGTGCAGACCATCGAACCGACAGCTCTCAACGCGGACGAAGCGGCCCTGCTCCACGTCCCGGAGTACGACCCGGCCCTGCTGTTCGAGCGGGTGACGGAGGACGAGCAAGGCCGCGTCGTGGAGTTCGCCCATGCCGTCTACCGACGGGATCGCTACCGGATAGTGTCGCAACTGACTCTGTCGAAAGACCGTCGCCGAGGCGGCGTCCACTCCGGCGGGTGGTCGATCGCGTCCGAGGCCGCCGCTTCGCCCGGCGATCCGTTCTTCGCCGGGGCGGTACGCCCCTGACCTCCACCGATGGGCGGCGAGTGGCCCATGATCCTCAGCGGAGGCATCTCCGTTCTGGGCGGTGCGTCAACCATAGGTGTGGACGAGAATGCCACAATGGCGAGCGTGCCGCACTTGTCCAAGGGCATGGGACAACGCGCAGCCCTGCATGCCCTGCCAGCAGTGGTCGACGAGGTCCGCAACGGACGCCGCACGGACATCAAGCTGGAGGGGTGCGGCCTGACGGCCGTACCGGAGGAACTACGCGGTCTGACCCGGCTTCGGCGGCTCGACCTGGGCGAGAATCGCCTTACCAGCGTGCCGGAATGGCTGGGCGAGCTCGGCGGGCTCGAAGTACTCGTGCTGCGCGCCAACCGGCTCGCAGGTCTGCCCGAGTCGGTGGGCGACCTGGCCGGTCTGGGGGTGCTGGACATCGGTCACAACCGGCTCGCCTCACTGCCCGCCACGATCTCCCGGTTGAACAAGCTCGAACGCCTGTCTCTGGAGGGCAACCGGTTCACGACGGTGCCGGGCGCAATGATGAGCCTGACCAGCCTGGTGTCACTTCATCTCGGCGCCAACCGTCTGAAGAGTATGCCGGAGGACCTCCGTGGCGTGACCCGCCTCGAGGAACTCCACCTGCAAGGCAACCAGCTCGGGAAGTTGCCCGGATCGGTCGGCGATCTCAGGGCACTGCGGCTGCTCGACCTCACCGCCAATCGGCTCACCACGCTTCCCGACACGCTCGGCAGCCTGACCCACCTACGTGCGCTGCGGCTCTCCGAGAACCGGCTGACGACGGTGCCCCCGGTGGTGTGCCGGCTGGTCGGCCTGCAGTCGCTGCACCTGGCTCTTAACGGGCTCTGCGCCGTTCCCGACGCACTCGGTGCTCTCCCCGAGCTGGTCCGGCTCGACCTGACCGACAATCACCTCACGGCGCTGCCCGAGCAGTTTTCGCGGCTTCGCGGTCTGGAGATCGATGGAAACCCGATGAGGCCGTGGTCCCCGCCGCCGCCCCAGACGCTGAACCTGGAGCATCGGTCTGCGCAGTACAACGAGGTCATCCACAGCCTGATGGGATGGGGCCGACGCTCCGGCAAGGACGGGATCGACGACGCGGCGTACGCACTGAGCCAGCTCTCCCACCTGACCGGCGCCGAACGCACTGACGCCGAGGACCTGGCGATCGAGCTGGTACGAGAAGGCCGAACGTACTTCGCCCACGAGCTCGGCAGGGCCCGCTGCACCCGGGCCTTGCCGCTGCTCCGTGACATTGCCACTGATCCGTCCGCGCCGGCCTTGCGCCGCCTGCAGGCGGCGCAAGGGCTCATCCTGATGGATCCGGCGGCCGGGCGCGCCGTCGTGATCGGCATCGTCGACGACACCGTCGTCGATCGGTCGATCAGGCAGGACGCAATGCGCCTGCTGGCCGAGCATTTCGAACGACAGAACCCGGGCGCCGGCTAAGACGTCGTCGTGCTACGGCTCCTGCGCAGTACCGTCGGCTCAGGCCCTCGCCGCTGAATCCCGCCCAGCCAGCCATAGCCACGCGAACGCACGGATCACGACCAGATAGATCAGCTTCAACCCCACGCCACAGAATCATCCCAGTACACAGCGGCTATCGGCACTTTCAGGCGCAGCAGGCTACTGCGATATTGCGCGATCGTCCCGGGCCGTCGGGCTGATAGGCGACCAGCGTCCCGAAGGCCGGGCCGCGTCAGCGGCGGTGATCTCCCCGGCCAGGATCGACAGCACGATCCGCATCTTCTGCTCCGCCGGGAACACCGGTGGACGACTCATCATCAGCTCCTTGCATCAGGGCTCAACTTTGCCCTGTGCCACAAAGTCTGACGCGCGACACGACGGCGAGACATTGAATCCGCAGCCGCCTGAGGGCTCTGACTCGGGCACTGCGCCCCGGGACCCCTGAATTCCCGCCCGGTTCAGTCGTTCTGGAAGACAACAGTGTCCTGCGGCCCCACCTGGGGGCCGCAGGACACTGGATTCATACAGGTCGGTGTCTCAGATACAGGGCACTGTTTCTCCCGCCATCAGCTCCCGACGTGCATCGGCTGACCGTTGATGCTGG
>JABFWL010000762.1 GCA_013362315.1 Catenulispora sp.
CTCCCGTCTGTCCGGGCACTCCCGTCTGTCCGGGCCCGCCGAACTGCTGCCCCTGAACTGGGTTCTGCCCGTGGCCCTGAGCCGCGCCGCCCTTGCGCCGCAAGAACCCGCCCAGGCCCCCGCCCTTGCCCCCACTCGCCGTCGCGGCGCCCGCCGCGCCCGCAGCCCCCGGCCCGGCAACCGCCCCCGGCACTCCGGCCGGTATCGCCTGCCGCACCGACGCCAGCTCCACCTGCCGCGACGCCAGGTCGCGCGACACCGCCGGGGGCAGCCAGCCGGTGACGTCCGAGCCGGGCAGCGCCGGGATGCCCATGCCGCCGCCGTCGAGGGCGGCACGGCACATCTCCACCAGCTGGGGCGGGGTCGGGCGGGCGGCGGGGTCCTTGGCCAGGCAGGCGCGGGCGATGTGGGCCAGCGCCGGTTCGAGGCCGTCGAGGTTGGGGTCGTGGTGTTCCACGCGGTAGAGGATGCTCATGGCGTTGCCGTCGCCGAAGGCGGTGCGGCCGGTGGCGGCGTAGACGAGCATGCCGCCGACCGCCCAGACGTCGGCGGGGGCGCCGACGTCGGCGCCGGCCACTTGTTCCGGGGCCATGAAGCTGGGGGTGCCCAGGCGCATGCCGGTGCTGGTGAGCATGCTGGCGTCGACCGCGCGGGCGATGCCGAAGTCGATGACGCGGGGGCCGTCGGAGGCGACCAGGACGTTGGCCGGCTTCAGGTCGCGGTGGACGATGCCCGCGGTGTGGATGGCTTCCAGCGCCAGGCCGATGCCGACGCAGAGGTGGGCCACCGAGCGGGGGGTGAAGGGCCCGGCCAGCTGGACCGCGGAGCTCAGCGGCGGCCCCGGGATGAAGTACGAGGCCAGCCACGGGGTGGCCGCGGTGGGGTCGGCGTCGGTGACCGCGTTGACGAACGGGGAGTGGACGGCGCGGGCCGCGGCTATCTCGCGGGTGAAGCGGCGGCGGAAGTCGCGGTCGGCGGCGAAGTCGGGTCGCAGGACCTTGAGGGCGTAGGCCGGGCCGTTGGGGGCGAAGCCGAGGAACACGTGGCCCATCGCGCCCTGGCCCAGGCGGCCGTGGATCGCGTACGGCCCGATCTGCCGGGGATCGGCGTCCAGCAGCGGCTGGATGTTCCGGGCGACGATGCTGCCGGCGCCCAGTCCCCGGAAGGACCCGCCGGTCCCCGGAGCCCCGAAGGCGCCACCGGGACCAGCGCCGCCGGGACCTGCGCCGCCGGGACCCGGAGCCGGTCGGTTGGCGTCCACGTGCTGATCCCCCACTCTGTCAGGAGCATGATGCGTCGGCCGACGCCGCCTGGGGGAAACCCCCGGCCGTGGCGCCTACTCTGCCCTACGCGCCCGCAGCACCGCACCCTTGGCCGTCGCCTGCGCGTTGAGATCGTCCTGGAACGCGCGCATCGCCCCCAGCAGCTCCAGGTCGTGCGCGGCCAGGATGCGCGCGGCCAGCAGGCCGGCGTTGCGGGCGCCGCCGACCGAGACCGCCGCCACCGGGACGCCGGCCGGCATCTGCACGATCGACAGCAGCGAGTCCATGCCGTCCAGGTACTTCAGCGGCACCGGCACGCCGATCACCGGCAGCGGGGTGACCGAGGCCAGCATGCCCGGCAGGTGCGCGGCACCGCCGGCGCCGGCGATGACCACCTTCAGGCCGCGGCCTGCGGCGTTCTCGCCGTAGGCGATCATCTCGCGCGGCATGCGGTGCGCCGAGACCACGTCCACTTCGTACGGGACGTCGAACTCGTCCAGCGCCTCGGCCGCCAGCCGCATCACCGGCCAGTCGGAGTCCGATCCCATGACGATCCCGACCAGCGGCGCCGGCTCACTCATCGATCTCTCCTCGCAGGTACGCGGCGGCGTGCCGGGCGCGCTCGACGGCGTCCTCGAGCGCGGCGCCCAGGACGTTGACATGCCCGATCTTCCGGCCGGGCTTGACGCCCTTGCCGTACATGTGGACCTTCACCCCGGGGTCGTGCGCCATCACGTGCTTGTACGCGGGGTAGACCTCGGGCAGGTCCAGTCCCAGCACGTTGGCCATCACCACCACCGGCGCCACCGGCCGCACGTCGCCCAGCGGTAGATCGAGCACGGCCCGCAGGTGCTGCTCGAACTGGCCGGTGACCGCGCCGTCCATGCTCCAGTGCCCGGAGTTGTGCGGACGCATGGCCAGCTCGTTGATCAGCACGCCGCCGTCCGGAGTCTGGAACATCTCCACGGCCAGCATCCCGGTGACGCCGAGCTCCTTGGCCACGGTGAGCGCGATCCGCTGCGCCTCCAGCGCCGTGGCCTCCGGCAGGCCGGGCGCCGGCACGTAGACCTCGCGGCAGATGCCGTCGATCTGCAGCGACTCCACCACCGGGTAGGCCGCGGCCTGCCCGTGCGGCGAGCGCGCGACCTGCGCGGACAGCTCGCGCACGAACGGCACCTTGGCCTCGGCCAGCAGCGTCACGCCGCGCTCGGCGGCGCCGGACAGCACCGTCTCGGCCTCGGCGAGGTCGTCCACCACCCACACGCCGCGGCCGTCATAGCCGCCGCGCGTGGCCTTCAGCACATAAGGGAACCCGACCCTGGTGCCGAAGTCGGCGAGGTCGTCCTTCGAAGTGACGAGCGCCCATTCGGGACAGGGCAGCCCGAGCTCGGAGAGCCTGGTCCGCATCCTGCCCTTGTCCTGCGCGTAGACCAGCGCGTCCGGACCGGGGCGCACGGCGACGCCGGCCGCCTCCAGCTCGTGCAGGTACTCGGTCGGCACGTGCTCGTGGTCGAAGGTCACCACGTCGCAGCCGTCGGCGAACTTCTTCAGCGCGTCCAGGTCGTGGTGATCGCCGATCACGGTGCCCGGTATCACGAGCGCCGCCGGATCATCCGGGCGTTGGGCCAGCACACGGAGGTTCACGCCGAGGCCGATCGCCGCCTGCTGCATCATGCGCGCAAGCTGCCCACCACCGACTACGCCTACTACTGGGAAGTTCACTCGCTTATTTTACGCTGCGGCGCGAAGCGCCTCCTTAACGGGCGGTGGTGGGTGACGGGCGGGCGAATATCTGGACGCTAGCGCATGCTCATAAACGGACGAAACCGCGCGAATGGGGGGCTTCGAACTCCACAGCTACGTAGCAGTGAGTAGATTTAACGCAGGTTTCGACATCGAGCGTCGATCCTTCCGAACAAGGGAGGGTACCCTCGGTGCGCTAGGAGAAAACCCGAAGGAAGAACAGGTGGCCAGCGTGACGGTCGTGCGTTCTCTGTACTACCGGTTCGAGCACCTCGTCCACGAACTGTCCAAGTTCGGGATCGTGGGCGCTGTCGCGCTGGTCGTGAACATCTCGGTCCTCAACGCGATGCTGCTGGCCGTCAAGGACAAGCAGATCTACGCGACCGTGGCCTCGACGGTGGTCGCCACCTGCGTCGCCTATGTGGGCAACCGCTACTGGACCTACAAGGACCGCGACAAGATCGACCGCCACCGGGAGATGCTGCTCTTCTTCCTGATCAACGGTGTGGCGATGGTCATCGAGGTGATGTTCGTCTTCATCTCCAAGTACGGCCTGGGCCAGGACGGCCCGATCGCGGTCAACGTCGCGAAGTTCGCCTTCGGTATGCCGGTCGGCATGCTGTTCCGGCTGTACTGCTACCGGACCTTCGTCTTCCCCGAGGGCCCCGCCCCGGTCGAGGAGATCGCCGTCCCGGCCGCCGCGCACACCCCGCTGTACCCGGCCGGCCACCCGCTGCACGTTCCGCACGTCCCGCACGGCCACCGGCAGCAGCCGGTGCCCGAGACCGCGTCCAGCTGACGCCGGTCCGCGCTCGCGCCCCGCAGCAGCCAGCCGCCCCGACTGACTGAAGAAGACCCCACTGTGCTCGTCGCCAAGGCCGTCTCGACCATCCGCAAGCTGTGTGCCGGAATGCTCAAGTCCGGCGTGGTCGGGACGGTGCTCGTCGTCAAGGCCGTCTCGACCATCCGCAAGCTGTACGCCGAAATGCTCAAGTTCGGCGTGGTCGGGGCGGTCGGTGTCGTCGCCGACGTCTCCAGCTCCAACCTGCTGTGGAAGTACACCGGGCTGAGCCACACGGTGGCCTCCGTCGGCGGCACGCTGGTGGCCACGGTGACCGCCTACATCGGCAACCGCTACTGGGTGTTTCGGCACCGCCCGGCCGACGCCCGGCGCCGCGAGATGGCACTGTTCGCCCTGGTCAGCCTGGTCGGCCTGATCATCGAGAACAGCTTCGTGTTCGTCGCCGACCACGTCCTGGGCTTCCACAGCATCGCCGCGGCCAACGTGGCCAAGTTCATCTTCGGGCTCCCGGTGGCCGGGATCTTCCGGTTCACCACCTCGCATCTGCTGGTCTTCCCGGAGACACAGCCGCCGGCCGAGCTGAGCGCGCCGGCAGCCTCCCCGGGGGCGCTGCCGACCCGGACCGAGCTGCCCGAGGTCAGCTGACGCCGCTCAGCGCGCGATCACCGACAGCGGCGAGTGCTCCGTGAGGAACACCGCGAACACCGCCGGCCGCTGCAACACCAGGTTCAGCCGCCCGCCGTCGGCCTCGGCCAGCTCCCGCGCCACCGCCAGGCCCAGGCCGGTGGACCCGCGACTGGACGCCCCGCGCTGGAAGAGCTTCACCTCCAGCTCCGGCGCGATGCCCTCGCCCTCGTCGCCGACTTCCACCACCACCGAGCCGCCGACCGCGCGGGTGTGCACGGTCACCGTGCCGGCGCCGTGGATCAGCGAGTTCTCCAGCAGCGTGGACAGGATCTGGGAGAACGCGCCCGGCGTGGCCATCGCCATCAGGCGCCGCTCCCCGGAGACGACGATCCCGCGCCGCATCGACTGGTAGGCCGGGCGCCACTCGTGCACCTGCTGCCGGATCACGGTGTCCACCTCGATCGGCACCGCCAGGTCCGAGCGCCGGTGCGTGCGGGCC
>JABFWL010000769.1 GCA_013362315.1 Catenulispora sp.
TTGGCTTCGCCCGCCGACGCGACGGGAAGACCGGAAGCCTCGGTTGCGGGAAAAGCGAGGCGGTGGCCTGGTCTTTTGGTGGCGTTGGGCTGGCCGCTGGCGGTATGAGCGTGGTGAGGGGGGCGTGGGGGTCGGGATCGGGCCGTGGGCGTCGGGTTCGCGAAGCGTGGGCCTGGGCTGATAGCCGCTTCGGGCAGGCCACTGGCGGTGTGAGCCTGGTCAGCGGGTCGTGGGCGGCGCGATCGGGCCGTAGGCGTCGGGCTCGCGAAGCGTGGGCCTCGTGCGAGCCTCGTCGTCGCCGTGCTCGCGAAGCCGTGGGCCGCGTCGTCGTCGTGGTCGCGAAGGCGACGCGCCCAGTGTGCGCTCGCGGCTCGCGAAGCGCGCCCGCCTACGCGACCGCAGCAGGCGCCCCCGCCCCTCCCCACACGTCCCCCGTCCTGGTCTTCCCGTCGCGTCGGCGGGCGAAGCCAATCGCGCCGGGCAGGCGGTGTCAAGGCTCGCATACGCGACCACCTGCTCAAGGATCGCCTTGACACCGTCTGACCGGTGTGATTCCGTCAGGCGCCGACGTGACGGGAAGACCAGGACAAGGCGACCACAAGCCCAAAGCGCCCCGCCAATGTGCGGCGCCCCCTTCCCAGAGCGAGGCCCTCGCCGGAGGCGCCGCCGGAGGCGCCTTTGACTGTCGCCCTTGACTGTCGCTTTTGACCGCGACACGAAAACGGAGAGGACCGCACATCATCGTGCGGTCCCCTCCGGGTCTCAAAGCCGGATCACCGGATCACCGGCTCACGTGCTACCAGCGACGGTCGCGTGGCGGCCGGTTGTCATTGCTGTAGCCGCCGCGCGGGCGCCCGAAGGCGGTGCGCTGAGGGCGGCTGTTGTCCCGGTCGCCGTAGCTGCGACGGTCGCCGGCACCGCCGCGGTTGTCGCCGCCGAAGCGGTTCTGGCTGCCGCCGCCGGCGCCGCTGGTGCGGTCCCGGTTGAAGCCACGGTCCTGGCCGGCACGGTCGTTGCGGTCGTTGCGGTCGCCGCGGTCGTTGCGGTCGAAGGAGCGCCGCTCGCCGCCGAAGCCACCCCGCTCGTTCCGGTCGCCCCGGTCGTTCCGGTCGAAGGAGCGCCGCTCGCCGCCGAAGCCACCCCGGTCGTTCCGGTCGCCGCGGCTGTTCCGGTCGAAGGAGCGCCGCTCGCCGCCGAAGCCGCGGTCGCTCGAACCGTTGCGGTCCCGGTCCCGGTCGCCGAAGGACCGGCGCTCAGCGTTGAAGCCGCCCCGATCGCCGCGGTCACTGCGGTCCCGGTCGCCGAACGGACGGCGCTCGCCGCCGCCGAACCCGCCCCGGCTGTTGCGGTCCCGGTCGCCGAACGACCGCCGCTCGCCGCCGAAGTCACGGCCCTGCGGCCGCTCGCCCCGGTTGCCGCCGAAGTCACGGCCCTGCGGCCGCTCCGCCCGGTCCCCGCCGAACTGGCGGTTCCCGTCGGCGCCCTTCCGGTCGAACCGGCCGTCGCTGGACGTGTTGCGGTCGAACCGGCCCTCCCCGGACGCGTTGCGGTCGAACCGCCGCTCACCGCCGAAGCCCTCCCGCTCCCGCCGCTCGCCGTGGTGGCCGCCGCGGTTCCGGTCGAAGCCGCGCTCGCCGCCGAAGCCGCCCCGGTCGCCCCCGAAGCCGCCCCGCTCGCCGCGGTTGTCACCCCGGTTGTCACGGTCGCGGTCGCCGAACGACCGCCGCTCCCCGCCGAACCCGTTCCGGCCCCGGTCGCTGAAGCCGTCCCGGTCGCGGCCCCGGTTCTGGTCCCAGCCCCGGTCGCGGTCGTGGCTGCGGTCCCGGTCCCGGTCGAAGCCCCGGTCGCGCCGGAACTCGTCCCGCCCGCCTCGGAACCCGTCGCGCCCGCCCCGGAACCCGTCCCGGCCGCCGCGGTCGTCGGTCATCCGCGCCTCACGCGCCGCGCGCCGCGCCGTGTGATACGCATCCGCCTCGGCGACGTACTCCGCGACCGGCCGGCCGCCCGTCAGCTCCCGCAGGGCCTCCGAGCTCGGCGCGACCTTCGTCAGCTCCGCGTCGACGCCCGCCTGCTCCAGCAGCCGCAGCGTGCTCTTGCGCTGCTTCGGCAGCACCAGCGTCACCACGGTGCCGCTCTCGCCGGCGCGCGCGGTCCGCCCCGCGCGGTGCAGGTAGTCCTTCGGGTCGCCGGCCGGGTCGACGTGCAGCACCAGGTCGATGCCGTCCACGTGGATGCCGCGGGCGGCCACGTCGGTGGCGACCAGGACCGGCACGCGGCCGTCCTTGAAGTCGGCCAGGGTCTTGGTGCGGGCCCGCTGCGTCATGCCGCCGTGCAGCGCCAGGGCCGAGACGCCGTGCTCGCGGATCTTCTCCGCGATGCGGTCGGCGCCGAGCTTGGTGCGGGCGAACAGGATGGTGCGGCGGGCGTCGTCGCCGGGCGTGTGCCGGGCGGCGATCTCCGCGGTGATCAGGGCCTTGTCGGTGGGCTCGACGATCAGCAGGTGGTGGTCCATGCGGGTCGGCTCGTCGCCGTCCGGGGTGACCGAGTGCAGCACCGGGTCGTGCAGGTACTGGCGCACCAGCTCGTCCACCGCGCCGTCCAGGGTCGCCGAGAACAGCAGGCGCTGGCCGGCCGGGTCGGTCTGGGACAGCAGCTCCGACACGATCGGCATGAAGCCCATGTCGGCCATCTGGTCAGCCTCGTCGAGGATCGCGATCGAGACCTCCGACAGGTCGCACTCCTCCTGCTCGATCAGGTCGGTCAGCCGGCCGGGGGTGGCCACCAGCAGCTCCACGCCGCGGCGCAGCGCGAAGACCTGCTTGTACATCGGCGCCCCGCCGTAGACCGCGGCGATGTCCGCGCCGACGGCGTAGCCGTACGGCTGCAGCGCGTCGCTGACCTGCATCGCCAGCTCCCGGGTGGGGACCAGCACCAGGGCCAGCGGCTTGCCCTTGCGGGCCCGCTTGCCGCGCAGGTTGGCCAGCGCGGCCAGCCCGAAGGCCAGGGTCTTGCCGGAGCCGGTGCGGGCCTTGCCCAGCACGTGCCGGCCGGCCAGCGCGTCCGGGATGGTCGCGGCCTGGATCGGGAACGCGTTCTGCACGCCGTTCTCGGCCAGCTTCTTCACCAGCTCCTCGGGCAGCCCGAGGTCGGTGAACGCCACCGGCTCGGCGTCGACGAAGGCGGCGTCGTCGGCGATCTCGGCGCCCACGATCAGCTCGGCATCAGCATCGGCATCGATGTCGGTGTCGGCATCGATCTCGACATCGACATCAGCGTCGATGTCGACCTCGACCGCGCCGACGATGTCGGCCGCGAGGTCTTCAGTAAGGTGGTCGGTGAATTCGGACATGGCTGTAGAAAGCCCTCTCGAGGTGCGGACACGTCCTCAGGGGCATACGAGCGCATGGCATGCGCCGCAGCGGATACACAGAACGGTCACTAAGGCGGCCTGGTCCCGGTGTTGGACGACCAGGTAGGGCGATAGCCGCGCCTGAAGTGGCGTCCCGGGAAATGGCAGGCCCCGGAACCCACTGCGTTCTGCGTCACATGAAGCAGACCGGTTACCGACCGGCCTGTAAGGTGACCTGTTCCCGCGCAGCGTTCGCTTGGATTCGGTCCATCGTAACGGTCAGTCGCGTGATTTCCCGAATCGGGCACGTCAGGGCAGCTCAGAGCACCGGGACCATCCCCGGTTCAGGCCCGGCGGTCGGCGTCCTTCAGCTCCGCCGGCGGCGGCCCCGACAGCGGATCCACCCGCTCCAGGTGCCCCCACCAGATCAGCCGGTACGTCGAGGCCCACTCCGGCGTGCACGTCGTCAGCGTGATGTACCGCCCCGGCTTGGCATACGGCCCGCCCTTCGGCACCGGCGCGATGGTCCCGACGTTGCCCGGGTCGGTCTGCGGCAGCTCCTTGTCGAGCGTGTAGACGAACCACCCGTGCGAGGTCTCCACCACGACGTGGTCGCCGGGCTTGAGCTCGTTGATATAGCGGAACGGCTCGCCGTATGTCCGCCGGTGCGCCGCCACCGCGAAGTTCCCGGCGGCGTCCCACGGCATCGCCGTCTTCGGCGTCGTGTAGTGCCCGACGGCGCCCTTGTCGAGCACCTTCGCCTTGTCGGTGCCCTCCATGATCGGCACGTTGTTCTTCCCGATCGCCGGGATGCTCAGCAACCCGAAGCCCTCGCTGGGCTGGAACACCGTGGGTGGGGGAGCGTTGGTGTTGCCGCCTTGTGGGTGCAGTTGTTGTTGGAACTGCTGCTGGATCTTGTTGCTCTCGGCGGTCGCGGCCTTATGCGCTTCTACGTTCGTCCACCACAGGGTGTAGACGACATAGAGAGCCAGCACCGCGCCCAACGTAATGAGGACCTCGCCGAAGCTGGACAGGATCCATAACTTGCGCTGCACGCGGCGATTGGTGCGGGCGGCGGCACGTCGTTCGGAACGGCTGTCGCGCGTGGCGCGGCTGGCGCGGCTGCGGCTGGCGAGGGCGGGTTCGTATCGGCGTTCGCGTTCGCGTTCGCGTTCGCGTTCGCGTTCGGGATCGCGTTCAGGCTCGTATTCAGGTTCGACCCGCGGAATCACGGCGGTCGGAGTCTCGTCGGCTGACACCGGCCACCCTGCCGACGCCCCGATCCGCGGTATCAGCTGAGTCGGCGACTCGTCGGCCGGCTCCGGCTCCGGCTCGTGGTTCAGGTAGTCGTCCGTCACAGTGGGATCAAACTTAGCGGACGATCATTCTTCCGGAGGGCTGTATCCCGAATGCCGTGGACCACTCGGCGCCTCCCACTCGGCCTCGGGGTTCACCGTCGCGGCCGGCGCCGGCCGCCTCCGCTGCCACGCCACATACCCGCCACCGCCTAGGAGCAGCAGCAGCCCGATCACCAACACCGGGTTGACCCCGCCTCCGCCGCCGCTCTTCCCGGCGGCCGGATTCGCCCCGTTCGAGGGACCGCCGCCGTTCGCGGTCACCGGGTCGGCGGTGGGCCATTGCTGGGCCGTGTCGGTCGTCTGGGCCACGGGCGTCGAAACGGATGCCGAACTCGTCGACAGCGACGGCGACTGCGTCGCGGACTGCGATGGTGACTGCGACGCCGATGCCGAAGCCGACGGCGTTGACGAAACAACCGGCGACGGCACAGCTCCCGGCACACTCGCCGGAAACAGCGCGTAGAAGCCCGGCAGCGTCGACGGCGGGATCTTCGGCAGCCCCGGATCCACCGCCTGCACCGGCTTGATCCGGCCGTAACCGGCCTGATCGCTGCGCTGGTGCGAGGAGCCGGGATGGATCGACCCCGCCATCTGCGCCACCACCTGCCAGGCCGGCCAGTCGGGATGCTGGACGCGCAGCAGGGCCGCCAGCCCGGCGACATACCCGGCGGCGGTCGACGTGTCGTTCCCGTACGCCGCCAGCGTCACCAGCGGCCCGTACGACGACGTCGGCCGCACCGCGCCGGACAGGTCCGCCGCCGTCACGTTCACGATCCCCGGCGGCCGGTTCAGCATCTGCCCGCCGGTGTCCCCGGCGGCGGCCACCACGAGCGACCCGCCGCCGATCGTGGCCGGGTCGACCGAGGTGTCGGCGACGATCACGATCAGGCCCGTCGCGCCGGGCGCCACCGCCGCATCCGGGGCCAGGAGCTGCGCGGCGCAAACGGCTTCGGCGACGCGGTCCGGCGCCCCCACGACACCGATCGTCACAGCGGCGCCGGTCTTCGGGTCCCTGCCCTTCGTGCCGGCGGTGCTCCACGTGTTCTTGGTGTCCAGGGCCTGCGAAGCCTCCTGCGCGTCAGGACACGTGTCAGCCGCGCGTACCGCCGCGGCCGCCGGCGACGCAGCGGCCACCCCCACCGGAACACCCACCGCCAGCCAAGCCAGTCCCGCCGCACAGCCGGCCGCCACCAGAGTCCTTCTCAGCACACGCTGACGCTACCCGAACCGGCCCCGGTTCAGCCTCCGTGCCGCCCCGACCACGTCCAGGCGTACGCCGGATCCTCGCATGCCACGCCACCGTCGCCGATCTCCAGCGGACGGAAGGTGTCCACCATCACCGCGAGCTCGTCGAAGAACTCCGCGCCGATCGACCGCTCCGCCGCGCCCGGCTGCGGGCCGTGGGTCAGGCCTGAGGGGTGCAGCGAGATCGAGCCCTGGTTGATGCCGGAGCCGCGGCGCGCCTCGTAGTTGCCGCCGGTGTAGAACAGCACCTCGTCGGAGTCCACGTTGTGGTGGTTGTACGGCACCGGGATCGACAGCGGGTGGTAGTCCACCTTGCGGGGCACGAACGAGCAGACCACGAAGTTCGGGCCCTCGAAGGTCTGGTGGACCGGCGGCGGCTGGTGCACGCGGCCGGTCAGCGGCTCGAAGTCGGCGATGTTGAAGGCGTACGGGTACAGGCAGCCGTCCCAGCCGACTACGTCGAACGGGTGATGCGCGTAGGTCAGCTTGGTCCCGCCGGCGCGGTGCCGCACATACACCTCGACATCCTCGCCCTCGGCGCGCAGCGGCTCGGACGGCGAGCGCAGGTCCCGCTCGCAGTACGGCGAGGACTCCAGGAACTGGCCCTTCGCCGACAGGTAGCGCTTCGGCGGGCCGATGTGGCCGGTGGCCTCGATGACGAACAGCCGCAGGTGGCCGGTGTCCGATGGCTCGGCGCCGGACACCGCCGGCACCCACCGGTGGATCGTCGAGGTCGGCAGGATGACGTAGTCGCCCTGCCCGACCTCCAGCGCGCCGAACGAGGTCTCGACGACCCCGGCCCCAGACTCCACGTACACGCACTCGTCGCTTATGGCGTTCCGGTACAGCGGCGAAGCCTCGGTCGCCGCGACGTACGACAGCCGGACGTCGCCGTTGCCCAGCAGCAGATGCCGTCCGGTGACGGCATCAAGCCCGGAGCCGTCCAGCTTGTGCGTCAGGAAGTGCCGCGGCTTCAGCGGCCGGTTCGGCACCGCCGAACCGATCGGCCCCGGCGGCTCCCACTCCGCCGAGTCCACGATCGCGGTCGGCAGCCCGTGGTGGTAGAGCAGCGCCGAGTCCGAGGAGAAGCCCTCGACACCCATCAGCTCCTCGGAGTACAGGCCGCCGTCCGGACGCCGGAACTGGGTGTGGCGCTTGCGCGGGATCTCGCCCACGGCGCGGTAGAAAGGCATCGCCGCCGTCCCCTCAGCTCTGTTCAGCTCGTTCAGCTCGGTGAACTTCTGGTGTTCGATAATCGGACGTCAGTGTCCGCTCACTTCGACCATGGGCTACCGTGGCGGGCATGTCAACCGCCGACCCCGGCGCCCTCGGCGTCCTGCTGGCAGAGCTGATCGACGACGCCGCGCTGTTCCCGCCCGGCGACGCCCCCCTGGCCGAGGCGGTCCCCGCGCACCTGCTGCTGGACGTCTCCGCCCACAGCGGCCTGCTCGGCCGGTTCCTGTGCCCGGTCTCCAAGGTCTCGGACCTCAAACCGCTGCTCGACGAGGACGAGGACCTGCGCCTCGGACTGATCGCCGACACTGGCCTGGACGGCCTGCTGGCCGCCTTCGACGCCGTGGAGGGCGACGACCGGCTGATCCTGGAGACGGCCGAGATCCGGCATCCCGGTGCCCGGCTGGACCGGCTGGAAGACGAACTGCCCTACGGCGTCGAGGCCTACATCGAGATCGCCCCGGCCGACCTGCGCTCGCTGCTGCCCACGCTCACCGGCCGGGAACTGCTGCGCGCCAAGCTGCGCACCGGCGGCCTGGCCGCCGAGGCCTTCCCGACCCCGCTGGCGGTCGCCGAGTTCCTGGTCGGCTGCGCGGACCTGGAGGTCGGCCTCAAGTGCACCGCCGGCCTGCACCACGCCGTCCGGCATACCGACCCGGCGACCGGCTTCACCCACCACGGGTTCCTCAACATCCTGCTGGCCGCAGCGCGCGCGAGCGACGGCGCGGAGATCGAGGACGTTCAGGACGTGCTGGGCACCGGCGACGCGGAGGCGCTGGCCGATGCCATCAAGGCCCTGAGTGTCGAGGACGCCGCCCGGACCCGCGATCTGTTCCACGGGTTCGGCTCCTGTAGTTTCCAAGAGCCGATCGACGATCTGACGGCTCTGGGGCTGCTGCCCGGCCCGACGATCGTCTGACAGCCGCACCGCGCCCGCCCCGGCCCGGCCACCAGCGCCGGGCCGCGCCGCACAGCGTGTCAGCACAGTGCCACCACCGTGCCGCCACCATGCCGCCCGACGAGAAGGACCGCCACCGCCATGACACAGGCCTCCTGGGTTCCGATCCCGCCCCTGTCCGACTTCCCCGTCGAGAACCTGCCCTACGGCGTCGCGACCCACGGCGAGCGGCCGGCGCACGTGGTCACCCGGATCGGCGACCGGGTCGTCAGCCTCGGGGCGCTGGCCATGGGCGGCCTGCTGGACGGCACCATCGAGGAGCCGGCCGCCTACTTCGCCATCGGCACCCTGAACCCGTTCATGGCCCTGGGCGCCCCGGCCTGGGCGGCGGTGCGCGCCCGGCTCACCGAGCTGTTCACCGATCCGCAGTACCGCTCGGCGGTCGAGCCGTACCTGGTGCCGCTCTCGGACGTGGTGCTGTACCTGCCGTTCCAGGTCGCCGACTACGTGGACTTCTACTCCTCGGAAGACCACGCCACCAACCTCGGCCGCATCTTCCGGCCTGACGGCGAGGCCCTGGTGCCGAACTGGAAGCACCTGCCGATCGGCTACCACGGCCGCTCCGGCACCGTCGTCCCCTCCGGCACCCCGATCATCCGGCCCTCCGGCCAGCGCAAGGCGCCGACGGACGAGGAGCCGCGCTTCGGCCCCAGCGTCCGCCTGGACATCGAGGCCGAGGTCGGTTTCGTCGTCGGCACGCCCTCGCCGCTGGGCCGCCCGGTGCCGATGGAGGAGTTCGCGGATCACGTGTTCGGGGTGGTGCTGGTCAACGACTGGTCCGCGCGCGACATCCAGGCCTGGGAGTACGTGCCGCTGGGACCGTTCCTCGGCAAGTCGTTCGCGACCTCCGTGTCCCCCTGGGTGGTGCCGCTGGCCGCGTTGCAGGACGCCCGCGTCGCCCCGCCGTCGCAGGATCCGGTGCCGCTGCCCTACCTGCAGGGGGAGACCTGGGGCTACGACATCGCCTTGGAGGTGAGTCTGAACGGCACGGTGGTGTCCCGCCCGCCGTTCGCCGGCCTGTACTGGACTCCGGCGCAGCAGCTGGCGCACATGACCGTGAACGGCGCGAGCCTTCGCACCGGCGACTTCTATGCCTCCGGCACCGTCTCCGGCCCCCTGCCGGAGCAGCGCGGCTCACTGATCGAGCTGACCTGGAACGGCACCGAACCGCTGGGCCTGGCCGACGGCTCGACCCGGACCTTCCTGGTGGACGGCGACACCGTCGCGATCAGCGGCGTCGCGCCCGGCCCGAACGGCGCGCGTATCGGCTTCGGCGAGGTCGTCGGGACGATCCAGTCGGCGGTGCGGCCGGTGCAGTAGAGCCCTGCCTCAGCTCTCGCGCGGCTCGATAAGCGGCTCGATCAACGGGTCTGTCAGCGGTCCATCAGCGGCTCTATCAACGGCTCTATCAGCGTGCTGCGAAGCGCCGCGATCTCGGCGCCAGTGACCCCGTGAGTCCTCAGGTAGTCCTCGATCGACCCGTACGCGTCCCGCACCCGCCGCAGCACCCCCAGAATCAGCTCCGGCGGGCAGGCCAGCGCCTGGCTGCTCAACCGCTGGCCGAGCCCGGTCGCGGCCTGCAGTTGCTCCACAGCCTGCGTGAACTCCTCGGCCAGGTACGCGCTGGTGAGGTGGTAGTCCTCGGCGATGACCTCGTCCGCGACCCCGAGCAGCGCCAGCACCAGCGCCACCACGACCCCGGTCCGGTCCTTGCCGGCCGAGCAGTGCACCAGGACCGGCTGCGCCTCGGCGGCGGCGACCTGGGCCACGGCGGCGGCCAGAGTCGGACCGCAGTGGTCGACCATGTAGTCGTAGACCGCTTGCAGTTCCTCAGGGTCCTTGCCGAAGGAGTCGCCGGTGACCCGGAACACCGGCATCCGCAGGACGGCTATCCCGGTCCCGTCCAGCGCGTCCGGGGACAGCCGGGCTTCGAAGTCCTCGCGCAGATCCACCACTGTGCGCACCGGCAGGCCGGCGAGCAGGGCGCGCGCCGCGTCGTCCAGGCGGTGCAACGCGTCCCCGCGCAGCAGCCGCCCCGCGCGGACCGTGCCGCCGGCGGCCGGATAGCCGCCGACGTCGCGCACGTTGAAGGTTCCGGTCAGCGGGATGCGGCGATCTGTGAGGTCTTCCGGGGGCCGGCGGCCGGCCGCCGGAGCCGTGTTCTCCTCCAAGGGGGTGGTCATCGGCACACCGTACCGGCGCCACGGGGCGCCCCGCCCGCACCCCCTGACGAACCCCGCGTAGCCGGGAGGTATCCTGACCCTTACCGCGTAGGGCCTTCGACGACGTCAGGGGGCTTGGGTGCCGAGGAGCTGGCGACCTGGCAAGAACCGGAAGCGCGATCACGGCGCTTCCCGAACCGCCGCGCGCGCGGACGGGATTCCCGATCCGCTGGAGCGGTTCGTCGCCGCCGGCTTCGCCGTGGTCCCGGCCGCCGCGCCGCTCGGCGGCAGCTGCAGCTGCGACCGCCTGGGCTGTCCCACCCCGGCCGCGCACCCGCTGTCGCGCGCCTGGCAGGTGGAGGCCGGCACCGACCCGGATCAGCTGGCCCGCTGGCGGATCCGGCATCCGGAGGCGAACTACGCCACTCCGACCGGTAAGACCCACTCCGTCCTCGACGTCCCGGATCAGGCCGGTGCCGACGCCCTGCAACGGATCCTGGTGGCCGGGACGGCCCCCGGCCCGGTCGCCGAGGTGGACGGCCGCTACCTGTTCTTCGTCGCGCCGCGCACCAATCCCGACACCGATCCGGACACCGACGAGGACGAGTGGTGGTCCAGTTCCCTGGACTGCCGCCCCGACACCCTTGAGGACACGCCGGGCCTGCGCTGGCACGACCGCGGGAGCTACGTCTTCGTGCCGCCCTCGGTGAGCATGTCCGGCAGCACGGCCCGCTGGGTGTACTGGCCGGTCGAGGGCACGCCGCTGCCGGACGCGGTGGTGGTGCTGGAGGTGTTGGCCGACGTGCTCGCGGAGTTCTCGACGGCGTGAGTGCGCGGTGCGGCGGCTTGGGTCCTGATCGCCGCGGCTTGAGTCCGGCTGCTGGAGCGGAGGGAGTTCCGGGCCGCCTCAGCTGCCGCTCGGCAACGTCAGCACCTCCACGCCGTCGTTCGTCACCACCATCGTGTGCTCGAACTGCGCGGTCCGCTTGCGATCCTTCGTGACGGCCGTCCACTTGTCCGGCCACATGTCGTAGTCGATCGTCCCCAGCGTCAGCATCGGCTCGATGGTGAACGTCATCCCCGGCTGCATCACCAGCGTGGCGTACGGGTCGTCGTAGTGCGGGATGACCAGCCCGGTGTGGAACGAGGTGCTGATCCCGTGGCCGGTGAAGTCGCGCACCACGCCGTAGCCGAAGCGTTTGGCGTAGCTCTCGATGACCCGGCCGATGACGTTGATCTGCCGCCCCGGCCGCACCGCCTTGATGGCGCGCTCCAGGCTCTCCCGGGTCCGCTCCACCAGCAGGTGCGACTCCTCGTCCACGGTCCCCACCTCGAAGGTGGCGTTGGTGTCGCCGTGCACGCCGCCGATGAAGGCGGTGATGTCGATGTTCACGATGTCGCCGTCCTGGAGCACCGTGCTGTCCGGGATCCCGTGGCAGATCACCTCGTTGACCGAGGTGCACAGCGACTTCGGGTAGCCCTTGTAGCCCAGCGTCGAGGGGTAGGCGCCGTGGTCGAGCAGGTACTCGTGGCCGATCCGGTCCAGCTCGTCGGTGGTGACCCCGGGCTTGGCGGCGGCGCCGGCCGCCAGCAGCGCGTCGGCGGCGATCCGGCCGGCGATCCGCATCCGCTCGATCGTCTCGGCGTCCTGCACCTCGCCGCCGGTGTACGGCTTGGGCCCCTTGCGCCCCACGTACTCCGGTCGCTTGATCCCCGTGGGGACGGGCAGAGTGGGAGAGACGGTGCCGGGTACGAGTGTCGCCATAGTCAGACAGTCTAGGCACCCGGTGGAGCCAGGGAGGCTGCGATGCGCTGGACCAGGAAGGGCGAGCCGGAGTCCGACGACGGCTGGTACTACTGCGTGAAGCACGGCACGGTCGAGCCCGCCGGCGCGTGCGCGGCCAAGGACCGGCTGGGTCCGTACGAGTCCCAGCAGGAGGCCGAGCACGCTTTGCAGCGCGTCCAGGAGCGGAACGAGGCGTGGCGCAAGGCCGACGAGGCCTGACGGCCGCGCCCCTCCTGACGGCCGCGCCCTACAGCGCCTTGACCTCCGCGGCGCTCAGCGCGCGGCTGTAGATCCGGACATCCGAGATGTAGCCGTTGAACGGATTCGACGGGTACTTCTGGTACCAGCTGCGCCCGATCGCGAACGGACCGGCGGCGGCGTACGGCGCCGACCCGGCCTTGGCCGTGCCCTGCGGCACGCCGTCCACGTAGAACGCGATCGTCCCACCCGGCGCGTCGTAGACCCCGGTCAGCTGGTGCCAGGAGTTCAACGGCACCGGCGTCTTCGCGCCCACGCCGATGCTGGTCGGTGTGGGGCTGTCGGTGTCGGCCCGGACGAACGACCAGGTCTTGGCCTCGAGCGAGTAGCTGAACGTGAACGCGAAGTTCTGCGTCCCGTCCTGGCTGAACGCGGCGGCGTACTTCGTCGGGGTGGTGAGGCCGGTCTGGTTGATCCACATCGAGATCGTGAAGCTCTTGGTGGTGTCGATCGCCGCCCCCTTGGTCGCGACCTCGCCGCCCTTGATCTGGTTCGCCGGTCCATGGAAGAACACTGATCCGCCGTGCTGCGTCGGGTCGAACGTGGCGGCGCCGGATGCGGTGCCGGCCAGGTTGCGCCCGGAGGTGTCGGCGGCCGTGGTGCCCGCGGCCTCGGCGAGGCGCCAGTGCAGCAGGTCTGCCGCCGCGACGGGAAGGGCCGGCGCTGTTGTCTTCGGCGCTGATCCGGCGGGTGCCGCGGGTCCGGTGCTGGTGCTCTGTCCCGGTGTCGACGGCTTGGAGCCCGGTGACGACGACGGCTTTGAACCGGCGGCGGGCGGCACGCCCGTGCCCGAGGCGGGACCGCCGGGGACGTTCTGGCCGTCGCGGCCGGCGGGGCTGCCCGGGGCACTGTTGTTGTCCACCGGGGCCGGTCCCGACGACGTCCCACTGGTAGTGGGGAGGCCGCCGGGGGAGGAGGCGGCGGCCGGCTGCTTGCTGCCGCTGTCGCCGCCGCTGCTCGCGAAGGCGATCGCTCCGGCCGTGACGCCGACCACCGCGATCGCCGACGCGCCGATCAGCAGGGCTCTGCGACGCTTGTCAGGGCTGTTGCCGGGACCGCCGAGTCCGGGCGGCGGGCCCAGCAGGAGCTGAGGCTCCGGTTCCGGCATCGGCGGCGCCTGGAAGCCCGCAGCGGACGTCATCGGCCGCTGCGGCTCGCCAGGCTGCGATGGCGGGAAGAAGCCGGTCTCGGCAGGCGGGAACGAGGTCATGGGACGGCCGTCGGCCGTGCTCCGGTCAGGAACCGCGGGTCCCGGTGTCCCGGCGCTGCCGCCGGACACGCCCCAAGGCTCGTAGCCGTTCCCGTTCCCGTCCCCGCCCGCCATGTCAATCCCCTTAACCGGTTCTGGCCGTCCGGGGATCGATCATAGAGACGCCGCCGCGTGCGCCGCCATCCGCTCCTCGCGCACGGCCAGCACGTGCGCGTCGGTCCGGGCGTCGTAGCGGCGGAACCCCGGCAGGCACGCCGCCAGTCCCAGCACCGCGCCGACGCAGGCCAGGCCGCCGAAGCCGACCGAGAACACCGGGCCGCGCCAGGCCGCCATCGAGCCGGCCCGCACCTGTCCGAGGATCGGCCCGGTCGAGAAGGACAGCATCTCGATCCCGGCCAGCCGGCCGCGCAGCGCGTCGGGGATAGTCTGGTTCCAGATCGACATCCGGAACACGCCGCTGACCGCGTCCGCCGCGCCGGCCGCGGCCAGGCAGGCCAGCACCACGCCGACGTTCCGGGTCGCCGCCACCAGCGCGATCGCAGCGCCCCAGGCGCCGGCGGCCCAGATCACGGCCAGGCCGTGCCGGTGTACATGTTTCGTCCAGCCGCTGGAGACCGACACCAGCGCCGAGCCGACCGCGGGGGCCGCATAGAGCAGGCCCAGCGACCACGACGCGTGCAGCCGGTCGGCCAGGAACGGGAACAGCGCCGTCGGCATCGCGAACGTCATCGCCGCGATGTCCACCACATAGGTGCCGATCAGCTCCTGTCGGCTGCGCGCGTACTTCCAGCCGGCGACGATGCCACGCAGGCTCGCTTCCTCGGCGTCCTCGCCCTGCGGCGAAGGCTTCAGGCGGATCAGGAAGGCGCACGACACCAGGAACGTCGCGGCGTCCGCCGCGTAGGAGACGGTCGGGCCGGTGGTGGCCACCAGCACGCCGCCCATCGCCGGACCGGCGATCTGGGTGAACGACCCCAGCATCCACTGCAAGCCGGCGGCGGGCAGGATCAAGTCCGGCGGCACCACGCGCGGCACGATCGCCTCCCGCGAGGGCCGTTGCAGGCCGTTGACCGCCGCGAACGCCGCGGTGAGCGCGTAGATCGGCCACAGCATCGGATGCGGCAGCAGCGCGTTCACCAGCAGCAGCAGCGACAGCAGGGCGGCGGCCGCCTCGGTGGCCACCACGAGTTTGCGCCGGTCCATGGCGTCGGCCAGCGCGCCGCCCCACAGCCCGCAGACCACCAGCGGCACCAGTTCGGTGGCGCCGAGCAGCCCGACCGCGAGCGCGGAGCCGGTGAGATCCTTGATCTGGAACGGGACCGCGACATAGGTCAGGAACGACCCGAAACCGGATATCACCGAGGAATAGGTGAGCAACCGGTAGTCGCGGGAGACTTTCAGCGGGGTGACGTCGACACTCAGGTCTCGCCACCGGCGACGGGGCTCCGGAGAGCCCTGCTGCGACGCGTCGCCAGGCGCCGCAGTTTGTGAGTTCACAACCGGTGATTGTCCGAACCGCCGGCGCCGTCCCGCAAACGACTTTCGGCCTGGTGTGAGCAGAGTCACGCCTGGGGCCGACGGTGTCTGGCGCTTGGACGGCGTCCCGCGCACGGGCAGCGTGCCGCGCATGCACTCCTGCTCTTAACAAGAGATCCTGGGCGTGAGACGATCAGGCCCGTCCGGGTACGCCGTTTCGGCGCCTCGAGTCGTCTCTCAATGAGGAGAAACCAGCATGTCCGCTGCAACCAGCGCCACGCAGGAATCCGCACCAGCCTCCCTCCCCGCCTCTCCCCAGCCCAAGCTCTCGCTCTACGGCGGGACGGGAACCGGGCGCCGGGTCACCGTCCGCGACCTGGCCAAGGCCAAGCGCGAAGGCGAGAAGTGGGCGATGCTCACCGCCTACGACGCCCTCACCGCCGGCGTCTTCGACGAGGCCGGCATCCCGGTCCTGCTCGTCGGCGACTCGGCCGGCAACAACCACCTCGGCTACGAGAACACCGTCCCGGTCACCGTCGACCAGCTGGTCATGCTGGCCGGCGCCGTGGTCCGCGGCACCAGCCGGGCCATGGTCATCGGCGACCTGCCGTTCGGGTCCTACCAGTCCTCGCCGTCGCAGGCGCTGGACACCGCCGCCCGCTTCCTGAAGGAGGCGGGCTGCGGCGCGGTCAAGCTCGAGGGCGGCCGCCGGGTGTTGCCGCAGGTCGAAGCGCTGGTGCAGGCCGGCGTACCGGTGATGGCGCACATCGGCTTGACCCCGCAGTCGGTGAACGTGCTCGGCGGCTACCGGATAGCCGGCCGCGGCGACGAGGAGGCGGAGAAGCTCATCTCCGACGCCAAGGCCCTGCAGCACGCCGGCGCCTTCGCCATCGTCCTGGAGCTGGTCCCGGCCGAGCTCGCGGCCCGGGTCTCCGCCGAGATCGACATCCCCACCGTCGGCATCGGCGCCGGGGCGGGTACCGACGCTCAGGTGCTGGTCTGGACCGACATGGCGGGGCTGACTCCGGGCGGCGTGCCGAAGTTCGTCAAGCAGTACGCCGACATGCGCACCCTGCTGGGCGACGCCGCCCGGGCGTTCGCGAGCGACGTGGTGCATGGCGCCTACCCGGACGAGTCGCACTCGTACCACTGAGAGTCGCTGAAGGGCACTGAGAGTTACTGAGGGAATCGCTGAATACTGACACGCCGGTCCGGGTGACCTGAGGCCGTCCGGACCGGCAGTATTCGACTATGGACTCCGAGCAGACCCAGCTCCTGCGCGAGCTCCTGAACGGCACCGCCTGGCTCGGCGAGTGCCGCGGCTTCGCGCGCACGGTCCGGCGCGCCCCGCGCAGCCCCGGCGGGCTACTGCTGGTCGGCACGCCGCAGGAGGAACCCTGGCACCTGGCGGCGCACCTGGACACCGAGGCGGGCCTGGCCGGACTGCCGCAGCTGGCGCCGACACTGGTACGGCACCAGGTGCCGGACGGCGCACCGGCGCATCTGGCGGTGCCGCTGGACCGGCTGGTCGAGGCGCGGCGCGGCGAGGCGGTGCTCGTGGTGGCGCCGGACGATCCGGGAGTGCCGCTCCTGGAGCGAGTCGACGACGCCCGCCGGCGAGGCGCGGCGATCCTGACGGTCGCAGAGAGCGAAGAGGCGTCGGGGGAGCTGCTGTCGTTGTCGCATGATGCGCTGCTGGTGCCGGACAACGGCGTCGTGCCGGGATTTGATGCGGCGCAGCATCTGCTGGCGGCGACTGCGACCGAGCCGGACCGGCGGGGTGGTGGTGGAGCGGGGCGGCGTGGGTTTCGCGATCGGCTTACGGCGATTATTGATCAGATCGCGGGTGGGTCGGCTGATACATATCGGTGAGGTGGGGGCTTTGGGGGCGGCAGGCGAAGTCAAGAGCCAGTCAAAGTCAAGGGCGACAGTCAAAGGCGCCTCCGGCGGCGCCTCCGGCGAGGGCCTCGCTCTGGGAAGGGGGCGCCGCACATTGGCG
>JABFWL010000552.1 GCA_013362315.1 Catenulispora sp.
GTCCCGACGGCAGCCGCAAGCGGTACAGCACCGGCCCTGGGGTGTCAACTCTTCGCCGTGCGGTGAGGCTGTGAGCTGCGGTTTTGTGCAGGCGAAGAGTTGACACCCCAGGTCCGGCGCTGTAGGACGAGCCCTGCCGACGTGACCGAGGGGACCGAACCGAAAACCCGGGGCGAGGTGTGTGGGTTTGCGGGGGGGCGAGGTGGGGGCTTCGTCGGCTCGGCGGCGGTCGGGTTCAGGTGGGCGGGTCGGAGGCGCGGCGGGGCTCTGCGGCCCGGCTGGCGGTCGGGTGGGTAGGGGGCGCGGCGGGGCTTGGTCGTCTCGGTGGCGGTCAGGCGGGCGCAGGCGCGGCGAGGCTTCGCGAGTCGGTGGCGGTCGGGTGGGTGGGCTTAGATCCAGCCCGCGTCGCGGGCGATGCGTACTGCGTCGGTTCGATTGCGGGCGTTCAGCTTTGTCACGACTGCTGTGAGGACGTTGCGGACCGTGCCGGTTGACAGGTGCAGCGTGGCGGCGATCTCTGGGGGTTCGGCTCCGCTGGCGAGTTCCTGGAGGACGTCGTTCTCGCGGGGTGTTAGGGGGTTGTCCGCCAGGTCCCAGGCTGTTACCGCCAGCTTGGGGTCTAGTACCCGGCCGCCGGCTGCCACTGTGCGGATCGCTGCCGTCAGCTCCTCCGGCGGTGCCGTCTTCAGCAGGAAGCCGTCCACCTTCGCCTCTAGGGCGCGGCGGAGGAGGGCGGGGCGGCCGTTGGAGGTGAGTAGGAGGGTGCGGCAGTTTGGCAGCTTTTGCTTCAGTTGGGCTGCTGCCTCCAGGCCGTCGATGCGGCCTGGCATGTCGATGTCGAGGAGTGCCACGTCGGGTGCGTAGACCAGGGCTTGGGGGAGGACGTCGTCGCCGGTGGCGGTTTGGGCCACCACCTCCAGGTCTGGCTCCAGGGTCAGGAGGGCGGCCAGGGCGCCGCGGACTACCAGTTGGTCCTCGGCCAGCAGTAGTCGGATCACGTCATGACGATACCCGTGAGGAGGTCATGGGTGGCTGGTGACGGCGTCTCTGGGGGGTGGAGCTGCTGGTCGGCAGGCTGGGGGTATGGACGAGGCGATCTGTTTGGACAGTGTGAGCAAGGTCTACGGCAAGGGGCGTGGGGCCGTGGCGGCGTTGCGGGAGGTGTCGGTGACGCTGCCGCGGGGCGGCTTCACGGCGATCATGGGGCCGTCGGGGTCGGGCAAGAGCACGTTCCTGCACTGCGCTGCGGGGCTGGACCGGCCCAGTTCTGGGCGGGTGCGGCTGGGTGGGACCGAGCTGGGCGGGCTCAGTGAGACCAAGCTGACCGAGCTGAGGCGGGAGCGCGCCGGGTTTGTGTTCCAGGCCTTCAACCTGATGTCGTCGCTGACTGTGGCGCAGAACATCACGCTGCCGCTGCGGCTGGCTGGGCGGAAGGCCGATGCCCGGCGGCTTGCCGACATCGTTCAACGGGTCGGTCTTGCTGAGCGGACTGGGCATCGCCCGGGGCAGCTGTCTGGAGGGCAGCAGCAGCGAGTGGCGATTGCTCGGGCGCTGATCGCCGAGCCTGAGGTGATCTTCGCTGACGAGCCCACCGGGGCGCTGGACACGATGACGGCGCGCGAAGTGCTCGGGCTGCTGCGCGAGACTGTTGACGCCATGGGCCAGACCATCCTGATGGTCACGCACGACCCGATCGCCGCCTCCTATGCCGACTCCGTGTTGTTCCTGGCCGATGGTCGCGTTGTCGACACGATGGCCGGCCCGACTGCGGCTGGCGTTGCTGACCGCATGATCCGGTTGGGAGCGTGGGCCAAGTGATGTTGTCCCTGGCCTGGGCCACGCTGCGGCATCGCAAGGGTGGCTTTGTCGGTGCCTTCATCGCCCTGTTCTGCGCTGCGGCGCTGGTGTGCGGCTGCGGCACGCTGCTGGCCACCGGCATCCTCGGCACGGTGCGGCCGGAACGTTTTGCCGCGGTGCCGATCGTCGTTACCGGCGACCAGGACGTGCACTCTGTCGAGGTGAAGGGCAACGGCAAGGTCAAGAACAAGGCCAAGCCGGTCGCTGACCACGTGTGGGTCCGTGCTTCGCTTGCTGACCGCATCAAGGCTCTGCCGTCGGTGCGGGCGGTTGGTACCGAGGTGATGTTCGCGGTGTACCTGCCCGGCGGACCGGCCGAAGATTCCTTCGGGCACGGCTGGGAATCCGCGTCGCTGTCCGGGCTGAGCCTGGCTGCCGGACGTGCGCCGGGCGCGCCCGGTGAGGTGGTGCTCGACGCTGCCACCGCTGGGAAGACCCGCCTCGCGGTCGGGGCGTCGGTGCCGCTGCGCACGGCGCAGGGGACGATGACGGTGCACGTCGTCGGGGTCACGGCCCAGAGCTTCGCGAGCCAGGCCGCCGTCTACTTCGAACCGGCGCAGGCCCGGCAACTCGCCGGACATGATGGCTTGGTCTCCGCGATCGGCGTCTTCCCCGCCAGGGACGTCGATGCCACGGCGAAGGAAATCAGGGCTCTGCTTACGGCCGGCGGTGCCGACTCGGCTGGCCCTGCTCCCGTTGTTCACACCGGCGATTCCCGTGGCCCGGCCGAGTTCCCCGACTCCGCCAACGCCAAGGTGCGGCTGGTCAGTATGGGCGCGGTGCTGGCCGGAACCTCGCTGATCGTCGCGATTCTGGTTGTCGTCGGCACTTTCGCCCTGTCGATCCAGCAGCGGCAGCGGGAGATCGCGGTGCTGCGGGCCGTGGCCGCGACCGGGAAGCAGGTGCGGAAGATGATCGGGGGTGAGGCGCTGACGGTTGGGCTGGCGGCCGCCCTCACCGGCGCCGCTGCCGGGCTCCCGCTCGGTGCCTGGCTGCACGGCGAGTTCGTGTCCTTGCACGTGATCCCGTCCAACGTTCCGGTGGTGATGTCGGTGTTCCCGGCCTTCGCCGCCCTGCTCACCACGGTGCCGGCCGGCTGGCTCGCGGCCCGGGTCTCGGCGCGGCGGGTGACCCGGATCCGGCCGGTCGAGGCGCTGGGCGAGGCCGAGTCGAAGCCGCCGCGGGTGTCGGTCGTCAGGGCCCTGTTCGGTGCGCTGGCGCTGCTCGGCGCGGTGGTGCTGACGGCGGTGCTCACCGTCCTGCACACCGACGCGGCCTCGACCCCGGTCGGGTTCAACGCGGTGCTGCTGTGGTGCACGGCGTTGGCGCTGCTCGGACCGCTCGTGGCCCGGCTCGCGACCGCGCTGCTGGGGCTGCCGCTGCGGCTGTCGCGGGTCGGCGGCTTCCTGGCGGCGAACAATCTGCGGGCCGCCGCGCACCGGCTGGCGTCGATCATCACGCCGCTGACCCTGCTCACGGCGATGGCGTGCATGATCCTGTTCTCGCAGACCACGGTCGCTCACGCCGGCGCTGCGCAGCGCTCGGCCGGGAACATCGCGGACTACGTGGTCGGACCGCAGGTTCCGACCGATGCCGCGGCATCGGTGCAGGCCGTCCCGGGGGTGAAGACGGTGACCCGGGTCCTGCACACCACGGTTCGTACCGGTCTGAACAAGCGCAGCGTTCTCGGGGTGACGCCGCAAGGACTGAGCGACACGCTGGATCTGGGCGTGACTGCTGGTGATATCAGAAGTCTGACTGGTCTCGACACCGCAGCCGCCGCTTATGGTCAGGGCTACCACGTCGGATCGCAGGTCTGGATGACCCTGGCCGATGGGACCCGTGCTCAGGTCACGATTGTCGCCGTCTACAAGCGGCAGCTCGGCTTCGGGGATCTGGTGGTGGCCCGCGACCTGGTGGCGCCGCACCTGGACGTGCCGCTCGACGACGAGCTGTTGGTGAAGGCGCCCGGCGTGACGCAGCCGGTCCTGGCCGCTGCGTTGAAGGAGGCGGCGAAGGGCGGGCCCGGCTTGGGAATCCGCGACCGGGTGAGCGCGCAGTCGTCGAACGACGACGCCGGTGCCAAGATCGGCTACGTCTCCCTCGGGCTGATCATCGCCTTCACCGCCATCGCCGTGGTGAACACGCTGGCGATGAGCATCAGTGACCGGAGCCGGGAGTTCGCGGCGCTGCGGCTCACCGGTGCGACGCGGCGGCAGGTGCAGCGGATGCTCGGGTTCGAGACGGCTGCCGCGGTGCTGGTTGCGACGGTGCTGGGGCTGGGCATCGCAGGCGCGGTGCTGACGACCTACGCCAGCGGCATCACCCGCGCCAGCGCCGGGGTGTCGGCGCCGCTCGGGATGCTGGCGGCGGTGGTCGGGGCCGGAGCGGTGCTGGCTGGATTGGCGACGTGGATCCCGGCCAGGGCCACGCTGGCGGCACTGAATACCGAATAAGGAGCGGTGGCCGTCGTGACGCAGCAGGGGAGCCGCGACAGGGCGGCTCTCCCGTTGCGGTCCTTCGGCATTACCTCAGCGCACTGCGTAGCTTCTGCAACACCGCCAGGCCTTCGCTGTGCCCGCCGGCCTCCGCCTCGGCGATCCCGCGGTCCAGCCGGGCCTTCGCGGCGTCGGTGCGGTTCAACACCCGGTGCTCGATGATCGCGGCGAACCGGACCGCCTCGTAGCGGGGCGGGATCTCCGAGAAGCCGGGCCGGTCATAGAGAGTGACGGCCCGTTCCAGTTCGGCGATCGCTTCCTCGGGACGTCCTGCCGAGTTCAGAACCCAGCCGCGGGTGTAGCAGACCTGCGCCTCGTCCACCTCGCTGCTGACGAACTGCACCCGCGCCACATCAGGGGACTCATTCCGTAGCTCGTCGGCGCGGGCCAGGTATCCGAGGGCTTCCTCGAGCCCTTCGGCTCCGTGCGTGTTCATGGCTTCCCCGGCCATGTCCCGCAAGGCCTCGGTCAGATCCGGGATCCGCGGCGCCACCGCGTTCGCCGCGATCGCCCGCTCCAGCGCCGCCCGCGCGCCGTCCCAGTTCC